>NZ_QODI01000009.1:0-306880 GCF_009935975.1 Pseudomonas sp. Q1
GAAAAGGGGGGCTTGCTCCCGATGACAGAGGGTCAAGTGACCCTCTGTCATCGGGAGCAAGCCCCCTCTTGTTTACCGTTGTTAGGCAGTGCCGGAAAACGCTGCCTCAGGCACCGAATCCGACAATGGCCTTGGTCTCCAGGTACTCTTCAAAACCCTGCACGCCATACTCGCGGCCATTGCCCGAACGCTTATAACCACCAAAGGGCGCCATCGGGTCCCAGGCGGGATGGTTCAGGTGCACCTGCCCGGCGCGAATGCGCGACGCCACGGCACGCGCAAGCTGGATGTCCTGCCCCTGCACATGCGCGCCCAGCCCGTACACCGTGTCATTGGCGATGGCGACAGCTTCATCGAGGCTGTCATACGCAATGATGCAGAGTACCGGGCCGAAAATTTCTTCCTGGGCGATGCGCATGCTGCTCGCGACGTCGGAAAACACGGTCGGGCGGGCATAGAAGCCTTTGTCAAAGCCCGGCACGCGCCCGGGGCCACCGCAGACCCGTTTCGCGCCTTCGGCGATGCCGGCTTCGATCATGCTCTGGACACGCTCGAACTGTGCCTGGTTGGCAATCGGGCCGAGTACGGTGTCCTCCGATTGCGGGTCACCGACGACGATGTCATTGGCGGTGGCCGCTGCCAGCGCTTCGACTTCCGCCAGCCTGCTCCGGGGCACGATCATCCGCGTCGGTGCGCTGCAGGATTGCCCCACGTTGCGAAATGCCGACATCACGCCCAGCGGCACGGCCTTGGCAAAGTCTGCATCGGGCAGCAGCACATTCGGCGATTTGCCGCCCAGCTCCTGGGTCACGCGTTTCACCGTCGGCGCGGCCGCTTGCGCCACCAGCGCGCCGGCGCGGTTGGAGCCGGTGATGGAAATCATATCGATGTCAGCGTGCGCCGCCATGGCAGCACCTACCTCGTGGCCACTGCCATTGACCAGGTTGAACACCCCGGGCGGCAGGCCGGCATCGTGCACCAACTGGGCGAACAGCAACGCGCTCAGCGGCGACAGTTCGCTGGGTTTGAGCACCACGGTGCAGCCGGCGGCAATCGCCGGGGCAACCTTGGCGGTGATCTGGTACAGCGGCCAGTTCCACGGGGTGATGAGCCCGCATACGCCGATGGGTTCGCGCTCGATCGCGGTGCTGCCTTCCAGCGTCTGGAAGCGATAGTCGGCCAAAAGATCACGTGCGACGCGCACGTGTTCGGCCGCCAGTGGCACCTGCATGGCCCGTGCGAAACCTATCGCCGCGCCCATCTCCAGGCACAGTGCCTGGGCCAGCTCTTCCTTGCGTTCCAGGATCAGCGTATGGATCTTGCCCAGTACGCGGGCGCGCTCCGCAGGGGCGCAAGCCGCCCAACCGGGAAACGCCTCACGCGCCGCTGCAACGGCGCGATCGACATCTTCGGCGGTGCCACGCGCCACCTGCGCCACCTCCTGTTCGGTGGCCGGGTTGATCACCCCGAGGCTGGCCGGAACAGCCGGCGAAACCCACTGGCCATTGATGTAGAACCTGGCCAATACGTGGGCATCGACGCTGGGGTGGTTCGAAGAGTGTGTAGTCATGTTCAACGGGCTCCCTGGAGCGATAACGGGCGTTGCGAACTTATTTCACCGCGTAAACCTTGCGCACATACACCGAGCCGCGCCAGGCACAGGGCGCGCCTTTGGCGACGAACACGGTGTCTCCGGTGTTGACCGTCAGATCGACACCCTCAGCGTCCTGAAGCGTCATGTTGCCTTCGATCAGGTACATCAATTCGTGCAGCTTGTGCGGGCGGCCGTGGCGGGCATAGGGCGTCGAGTCCCAGATGCCGACGCGCAGTTCGGTGCTGGCGTCGTCGAACAGGTTGTTGGCGCGGCATTGCGGCGCAGGGCCGATCAGGATGTGTGCGTCGGGTGCGGCTGACGGGTTGAGCTGGGCACGCGGGTCGAGCCAGGTCAGGCCGGGGCGCAGCGGGGCGTCGGCGAGGTCCACGGCGCAGAAGGCCCAGCAGGTGCCTGGAGTCGCCTGCAGGGTGAGGCGGGTGCCACGGCCGATGACCGCGCTGTCGCCGACGCCCAGTTCCAAGGTCTGCTCGGCGCTGTGCAGCAGGACTGAGCCTGCGTGAACCACCAGCGTTTCGCTGTGGGGGAAGTCTTCGATCACCGCTTCGCCGCTGAACGCGACCAGGCCGGCAGACACGCCGTCGTCGCTCAGCCAGGCCAGCCGGCGGGTGTTGCCGAAGGGGTCGAGCGTGCTCAGGGCCGCGTTGCGCAAGGGCGTGTCGACAGGGCTGCCGTCAGCGCGAGCGAGCATGAGGATACGGGGGGGAAACATGGGCAATACTCCAGGAGAAATCAGCCGACGGCTTGGGTGATCAGGGCAAATGCATGTATGCCTGCGCGGGCTTTGGGCGGTTCACCCTTGGCCATGCGTGCAACCTTGTCGACGCACTTCAAACCGGCCTGCTCGAGCCAGTCGTTGAGGCCGCATTCGGCCGGGATATCGATGCGCACAAAGGCGTCCGGTACCTCGGCCAGCAGCGTGCCGATCAGGTGCTTGGCCTGCTCGAGCGTCTCGGCCACTACCGGGCCGATGCAGCGCCCGCGACCAAAGGGGTACAGCAGTGCAATCGCGCGCAACTGGCCGTCGCGTTCGATGCCTACCGCGTGCTCCACTTGCAGGTCGCGCAGGATCTCGCGGCGGTCCAGGCCGCTACCGGCGCTGGCCAGGTCGATCAGGGCGGCATGATCATCGGCATTCAGCGTGCGGCAGGTTTCGCCTGCGGCCAGAGCGGTCAGTTCGGGAACCTGCACCTGACCTTGATGCTGCTGCACATAGCCAAATTCGACAAACCCCTGGCTGGCATAAAGCGGTGCACCGGCCAGGGTCGCGTTGAGCAGTGGCGTGCTGGTTCGGCAGGCCTTCAGGGCCATTTCCATCAAGCGTCGGCCGATGCCCTTGCCCTGATAGTCGTCGCTGACGATCACCAGGCCGATCGTTGTGTAATCACCCTGGGGGCAGGCGAACGCCGAGCCGATCAGGCGCTCACCGTCGAGTACCACAAAACCATCGCTGACCCGTTGCAGCATCGCCCAATCTTCCAGGCGGTGTGGCCATTTGAGTTGCACCGACAGGTCATGGGCGGCTGGGAGGTCGGCGACCGTCATTGAGCGATAGAGGTAATCAGGGTGTGGCAGGGCAGCCATGGCGGGCCTCCGTTGAGCACGGGTTGAGGGTCGTTGAAACGCCTGTATCCCACCTGCTTTGCGGGCTGGCAAGAGGGTGCGCAGCATTCGGTAGATTTGCCGTGCGGGAGGGTAACGCCACCATAGTTACTACCAAATCGGAGGGGGTGCTCAGCAGCAAATGCCTCACGGCTGATGGACCTGTTCAGCGCTGTGCACGCAGCGCTTCTTTATAGAAAGGTTGTCCACCACACATTCTGCCGCTGATCGCCCCCAGCCTTGAGCCTTCGTGCCCAAAAAGGCCCATTAAAGCGCATGAATACGGGCTTCGCCCAAGCCTGGAGCGCGCCGCAAACTCTGCTGGCGCTGGCGGCAAAAACGGTGCTTTGTATTGAGGCGGGCGCTTTTTTGACGCCATCTGCTGATTTCACAGTGGTGTAATGAAGCTGTGCTGCAACGAGGCCGACGCGCCGTCAGAGCCGCGAATGCTTGCCACCTTCCACTGACTCCAGGACCGCACCCCCATGAGCTTTCTTCGTCCCAAATTCATTACGTTTGACTGCTACGGTACGCTGACCAACTTCCAGATGGGCCCGCTGACCCGCGAGCTGTTCGCGGACCGCATCGCGCCTGAGCAGATGGATCAGTTCGTCAAGGATTTTGCCGCCTACCGCCTGGATCAGGTGATGGGCGACTGGCGGCCGTACGACGAAATTCTCAAGACCGCCCTGGCACGTACCTGCAAGCGCTGGGGCATCGACTATCGTGAAGAAGGTCAGCTGTATTACGACGCCGTGCCGACCTGGGGTCCCCATGCGGACGTGCCGGCCGGCCTGTCGAAGATCGCCGACAAGATTCCCCTGGTGATTCTCTCCAACGCCATGGACAGTCAGATCATGTCCAACGTCGAAAAGCTCGGTGCGCCGTTTCACAAGGTGTACACCGCCCAGCAGGCCCAAGCCTACAAGCCACGCTTGCAAGCGTTCGAATTCATGTTCGACAACCTCGGCTGCGGGCCGGAAGACATCTTGCATGTGTCGTCCAGCTTCCGTTACGACCTGATGTCGGCCCACGACATGAAGATCAAGCACAAGGCGTTTGTTGCCCGCGGACATGAAGCCGCAGGCAATGCCGCCTATGGCTACCAGCAGATCACCGATATCGGTGGCTTGCCGGGCCTGGTCGGTCTGTAAACACCAACGTCATCGGCGTACGAGGTTAAACATGGGCAGTGAATCCTATTGGCTCGACACCGCACCCGCCTTCACCGGCGCGCAGTTGGGTGACCTGCCCAGGCAGGTCGACGTGGCGGTGGTCGGTGGCGGGTTTACCGGCCTGTCGGCGGCCAGGGCGTTGGCCATGCGCGGCGCCAGTGTGGTGGTGCTGGATGCCGGGCGGGTGGTCGGCGAAGCCTCGGGGCGCAACGGTGGGCAATGCAATACCGGGGTGGCCCAGGATTATGCCGGGCTGCATGCCAGCCTCGGAGCCGCCAAGGCGCGGGACTATTACCAGGCTTATGAAAGCGCAGTGCAGACCGTGGTGTCGTTGGTGGACCAGGAGCAGATCGCCTGCGACATGGTGCGTAACGGCAAGCTCAAGCTGGCGGCCAAGCCCCTGCATTACGAAGGGTTGGCGCGCACCTGCGAGTTGATCCGCCGTGAAGTCGACGCTGATGTCGAGTTGCTCGACGCCGGCCAGACCCGAGCCGAAGTCCATTCGGCGCAGTTTCACGGCGGCTTGCTGCAACGCAATGGCGTGCAAATGCACATCGGGCGTTTTGGTGTGGGCCTGGCCGAGGCGGCGGCGCGACGCGGCGCGATGATCCATGAGCACACGCTGGTCAATGACTGGAAAGCGCAGGCCGGTGGTTATCAAGTCAACACCGCGCGCGGCTCGCTGCACGCCGGTCAAGTGTTGCTGGCCAGCGGTGCCTGCCAGCACGGTGGGCTTGGCTGGTATCGCCGACGCATCGTACCGGTGGGCAGTTTTGTCATCGTTACCGAAGTGTTGCCCCAGGCGCTCATCGATCAGCTATTGCCGCAGCACCGCGCCTATGTGACCAGCCGCATGATCGGCAATTACTTTCGCCTGACCCCGGATAACCGTCTGCTGTTCGGCGGGCGTGCACGCTTTGCGATGTCCAACAGCGTGTCGGATGCCAAGAGCGGCAAGGTACTGCAGGCCGCGATGCTGAACATGTTTCCGCAGTTGGCGCAGGTGAAGATCGATTACTGCTGGGGCGGCCTGGTGGACATGACCTCCGACCGCCTGCCACGTGCCGGGCAACATGGCGGCGTGTTTCATTCCATGGGTTACAGCGGCCATGGGGTGCAGATGTCGGTGCACATGGGCCAGGTGATGGCCGAGGTGATGGCCGGCAATGCTGCGGCGAACCCGTGGCGTGAACTCGAGTGGCCGGCGATCCCCGGGCATTTCGGCAAACCCTGGTTCCTGCCGTTCGTGGGCGCCTATTACCGCTTTCAGGACTACTTACATTGAGTTGCCGCTGTTGCCTCACCGTCGTGTGTGTTTCCAGAACGCTCCGGATAACCGTGAGCACTCGAACCTTTTAATTTTCGACAGGTAGCCTTGCCATGACAGACAACAAGACCACGCCCTCGCTCATCTCCGGTGAAGAGAGCCTGCGGGTATTCGAAAGCCTCAATCGCGGCATGTCGCGGCGCAATGCCTTGCTAATGCTCGGCCTCGCCGGTGTAGCGGCGGCCGGTGCGGGCAGCTTGTTCGGTACGGCCGGCAAATTGTGGGCCGATGAAGCACCGGCCGAAGGCAAGGGCAAGCCGGGCGGCAAGATCCGCGTGGCCGGTATGTCCACGTCTACCGCCGACACCCTCGACCCGGCCAAGGGCGCGCTGTCTACCGACTACGCGCGCCAATACATGTTCTACAACGGCCTGACGCGCTTCGATAGCCACATGACCCCGCACCTGGAGCTGGCCGAACGCATCGACAATGTCGACGCCACGCTGTGGACCATCACGCTGCGCAAGGACGTGACCTTTCACAACGGCAAGCCACTGACTGCCGCCGACGTGGTGTTCTCCCTGAGCCGGCATAAGGACCCGTTGACGGGTTCCAAAGTCATGGCGCTGGTGGAGCAGTTCACCGAGATCAAGGCCAGTGGGCCGAATGAAGTGCAGATCCGCCTCAGCGCGCCCAACGCCGAGCTGCCGTCGATCCTCGCGGTGTCGCACCTCTTGATCGTTCCGGAGGGCACCACCGATTTCAACAAAGGCATCGGCACCGGGCCGTTCACCGTCGGCGAATTCAAGCCCGGTGTGCGTTCGATTGCCGTGCGTAACAAGAACTACTGGAAGCCGGGCCTGCCTTACCTCGATGAGATCGAGTTCATTGCCATCGCCGATGAGCCATCGCGGATCAACGCGCTGCTGTCGGGTGACGTGCACATGATCAACGAAGTCAACCCGCGTTCGACCACGCGCATCAGCGCCAGCCCCAAGCACCGGGTCGTCGATGCGCCGTCGGGCAACTACACCGACTTGATCATCCGTCAGGACCAGATGCCCGGCAAAAGCCCGGAATTCACCCAGGCCATGAAGCTGCTGCTGGACCGCGAACAGGTCAAGTCCGCCGTGTTCCGCGGCTATGCGGTTGTCGGCAACGACCACCCGATTTCGCCGGGCGCGCGCTACTACAACAGCGACCTGCCGCAAACCGTATACGACCCGGAAAAGGCCAAGTTCCTGCTCAAGAAAGCCGGCATGGAGAGCATCACCATGCCGCTGGTCGCTTCGCCGGCCGCGACCGGTTCGGTGGACATCGCCGTGCTGTTGCAACAATCGGCCAAACAGGCCGGGCTCAAGCTTGACGTCAACCGCCTGCCCACCGATGGCTACTGGTCCAACCACTGGATGAAGCACCCGTTGAGTTTCGGCAACATCAACCCACGGCCGAACGCCGACGTGATGTTCTCGCAGTTCTTCCAGTCCAAGGCGCCCTGGAACGAGTCGGGCTGGCAGAACGATCAGTTCGACCAGTTGCTGTTGCTGGCCCGTGCCGAAACCGATGACACCAAGCGCACCCAGATGTACCACGACATGCAGGCACTGGTGCACGACCATTGCGGTATCGGGGTGCCCGTGTTCATCAGCAACATCGATGGCGTGGACAAGCGTGTGAAGGGCTACGTGGCCAATCCGCTCGGTGGTTTCATGGGCTACATGTTTGCCGAGCAAGTCTGGCTGGACGCTTAAGCACCGCGAGGGCAGGACGATGAATAGCACTACACTGTGGTTGATCGGGCGGCGCATCGGCGCCGGGGCCGTGACGTTGTTGATCGTGTCCATGGTCGTGTTCGCGATCACGGCGGTACTGCCGGGGGATGCGGCGCAACAATCCCTGGGCCAGTTCGCCACCCCGGAACAGGTGGCGGCACTGCGCCTGAAGCTGGGGCTCGACCAGCCCGGTGTGCTGCGCTACCTGCACTGGTTGATGAGCCTGCTCAGCGGTGACCTGGGCATGTCGACCTCCAGCGCCATGCCCGTCAGCGAACTGATGGGCGGCCGGGCGCCCAACACCCTGATGCTGGCGGGTGCCACGGCTTTGGTGTCGGTGCCGGTGGCCATGGTGCTGGGTATCGGTTCGGCCATGGCGCGGGGCGGGCGCATCGACAACATCCTGAGCTTTATCACCCTGGCCATGGTCGCGGTGCCGGAGTTTCTGGTGGCGACCCTGGCGGTGCTGATTTTTGCGGTGAACCTGGGGTGGCTGTCGTCGCTGTCTTATGCGAGTGATATCAGCTCCCCCTGGCAGTTCATGCGCACCTATGCCTTGCCGGTGATGACGCTGTGCTGCGTGATCGTCGCGCAAATGGCGCGCATGACCCGCGCGGCAGTCATCGACCAGCTCGACAGCCCTTATGTGGAAATGGCGCGTCTCAAAGGCGTCGGCCCGATTCGCATTGTGCTGCGCCATGCGCTGCCCAATGCGATCGGCCCGATTGCCAATGCCATCGCCCTGAGCCTCTCGTATCTGCTGGGCGGCGTGGTGATCGTGGAAACCATCTTCAACTATCCCGGCATCGCCAGCTTGATGGTCGATGCCGTGACCAACCGCGACATGGCGTTGGTGCAGGCGTGCAGCATGCTGTTCTGCGCGGCCTATCTGGGCCTGGTGTTGATCGCCGACCTGTGCGCCATCCTGTCCAATCCGAGGCTGAGAAACCAATGAATATGCTCATTGCGAAAGGCAAGCCTGCGTCCTCGGCCCTGGCGTTGGCCAAAGCGTCCAGCGGCCCGTCCTGGCTGGGGCTGGTGGGTGGCGTGGTGTGCCTGGCCTGGTTACTGCTGGCGCTGGTCGGCCCCTGGCTGGCGCCGCACCCGGTGGGTGAAGTGGTGTCTGATAACGTCTTCGACGGCTTCAGCCTGGCCCATCCGTTCGGCACCGACTACCTGGGCCGCGACATGCTCAGCCGCGTGATGGTCGGCGCCCGCTTCACCGTCGGCCTGGCGCTGGTAGCGGCGGTGCTGGCCAGTACCCTGGGCACCTTGTGTGCGCTGGTGTCGGTGGTGTCGCCCAAGTGGCTGGACGAAATCCTCAGCCGCATCATGGATGCCTTCATTTCCATCCCGAGCAAAATGTTCGCACTGATCATGGTCTCGGCATTCGGCTCGTCGGTGACGCTGCTGATCTGCACGGCGGTGATCAGTTACATCCCCGGCTCGTTCCGCGTGGCGCGCAGCATGGCGGTGAACATCGAGACCCTGGAATACGTGCAGGTTGCGCGTACCCGCGGCGAAGGCCGGCTGTATGTGGCGTGCCGGGAGATTCTGCCGAACATGCTCAACCCGGTATTGACCGACCTGGGGCTGCGTTTCGGCTACATCGTGCTATTGCTTGCCGGCATGAGCTTCCTGGGCCTTGGCGTGCAGCCACCGGACGCCGACCTCGGCTCGCTGGTGCGCGAAAACATCGGCGGCCTCAGCCAGGGTGCGTTGGCTATCGTCATCCCGGCGCTGGCCATTGGCACCTTGACCATCGGCGTGAATCTGTTGATCGACTATCTGTCTTCCCGACGCAGTCGACGTGCGGGAGGCCATTGAAATGACGGAATTGATTCGTGTCGAAGACTTGCGTGTCGTCGCCTGTGGCGAGCACGGCGAAGTGGAAATCGTCAAAGGCGTGAGCTTCTCGCTGGAGCAGGGCCAGGTGCTGGCGTTGATCGGCGAGTCCGGCTCCGGCAAGACCACCATTGCCCTGTCGCTGCTCGGCTACGCGCGACGTGGGTGCCGGTTGTCCGGCGGGGTGGTGCGTGTCGGCGAGCACGACATGCTGGCCGCGAGCGAAAGCCAGTTGCAGAAGCTGCGCGGCAACCGCGTGTCGTATATCGCGCAGAGTGCGGCCGCCGCGTTCAACCCGGCGAAAAAGCTCATCGACCAGGTGGTAGAAGGCGCCCTGATCCACGGGCTGGGTAGCCGTGTCGAGTTGGAGGCCAAGGCGATCGGTCTGTTCCGTGACCTGGCCTTGCCCAACCCGGAGCGCATCGGCCAACGCTACCCGCACCAGGTCTCCGGCGGGCAGTTGCAACGGGTGATGGCGGCGATGGCGCTGATCAGCGACCCCTTGCTGGTGGTGCTCGACGAGCCGACCACGGCGCTGGATGTGACCACGCAGATCGACGTGCTGCGGGCGTTCAAGCGCGTGGTGCGCGAACGCGGCGCGACGGCGGTGTATGTGTCCCATGACCTGGCGGTCGTGGCGCAAATGGCTGACCGTATCGTGGTGCTCAACAATGGCCAGATTCTCGAACAGAGCGCCACCGCGCCGCTGCTCGAAGCCCCGGCGCATGACTACACGCGCAGCCTGCTGGCGGCCGCGCAGCCGGACGCGACGATCCGTCCGCCGTCCGGCATCGCCGAAGACACGCCACTGCTGACCATCAGCGGCCTGACGGCCGGCTACGGCAACAAAAATGCGCAGGGCCTGCCGCTGATCCGTGTGCTCGAAGGCATCGACCTCACCGTGCGCAGGGGCCAGGCGATCGGTGTGATCGGCGAATCCGGCTCGGGTAAGTCGACCCTGGCGCGGGTGGTCGCGGGGTTGTTGCCGCCCGCCCTGGGTGGCCTCACGTTCGACGGCCAGCCGCTCGGAGGCTGCCTTTCCGAGCGCACGCCGGAACAGTTCCGACGCATCCAGATGGTGTTCCAGAACGCCGACACCGCGCTCAACCCGATGCACAGCGTGGACGCCATCATCGGCCGGCCGCTGAAAATGTACTTCGGCCTCAAGGGCAAGGCGTTGCGCGAGCGCACCGAGCAATTGCTTGACCTGGTGCGCCTGCCACGCACCTTGGCCGGCCGGCGCCCCAGCGAGTTGTCCGGTGGGCAGAAGCAGCGGGTCAACCTGGCCCGGGCGCTGGCCGCCGAGCCGGACCTGATCCTGTGCGATGAAGTCACCTCGGCCCTGGATACCGTGGTGGGGGCGGCGATCCTGGAACTGTTGCGCGATCTGCGCCAGGAACTGGGTGTGTCCTACCTGTTTATCAGCCACGACATCTCCACCGTGCGCGCGCTGTGCGATGACATTGTGGTGATGTACAGCGGCCGGAAGGTCCAGGCCGGCAGCCGCCAGACGTTTGCCGAGCCACCGTTCCATCCCTACACCGACCTGTTGATTCACTCGGTGCCGGAATTGCGCCAGGGCTGGCTGGAAACGTGCGGCGCGACCAGCGGCACGTTGCCGCCGGTGGGTGCAAACGCCGGCGGGCTGCAACTGTGCAGCTTCCTCAATCGCTGCCCGATGCGCGTCGACGGCCTGTGCAATAGCGTGCCGCCCAGCCGGCGCGTCTTGGACAATGGCAGTGAAATTCTCTGCCACCATGACGCTGCCCAGTTGCTCAAGACCCAGCAAGGCCGGGTGATTGAAACCTCGGGAGCCTGCGCATGAGTCGGCACCTTGCCCTTTTTGCCCAGCAACGGAGCCAGGTCTGATGAAACCTCGCGTACTGGATATCCTGAAAAAACTGCTGGCGTTCGACACCGTTTCATCGGAGTCGAACATGGCTTTGATCGAGTATGTGCGCGACCTGCTGCTGACTCGCGGCATCGAGTCGCTGATCGTCAAGGACCCCAGCGGGCGCAAGGCCAATCTGTTCGCCAGCACCGGCCCCGAGGGCCAGCCTGGCGTGTTGCTCTCCGGGCACACCGACGTGGTACCGGCGGCAGGGCAGGCCTGGACCTTTCCGGCGTTCGCCGCCACCGTCCAGGACGGGCGGATCTATGGGCGTGGCAGTTGCGACATGAAGGGCTTTATCGCCCTGGCCATTGACGCGATGCTCGAGGCGGCCGATCACCCGTTGAGTCGCCCGTTGCAACTGGCCCTGTCCCATGATGAAGAGATTGGCTGCGTCGGCGTGCGACGTTTGCTGGATGTGCTGCATCTGGCGCCGGTACGGCCGTTTCTGTGCGTGGTGGGCGAGCCGACCAACATGCAATTTGTGCTGGGCCACAAGGGCAAGGGTTCCTACCGCACCTATTGCCGTGGCCTGGAGGCGCACTCGTCGCTGGCGCCGCGTTCGGTGAACGCCATCCATGTGGCTTGCGACTTTATCGCCGCGCTGCGTGAGAGCCAGCAGCAGTTGCAGCACCATGGCGCCCAGGACACCGATTACGACGTGCCCTACAGCACCGTGCATGTCGGGCAGATTGTCGGGGGCAAGGCGCTGAATATCGTGCCGAACCTGTGCACCCTGGATTTCGAGGTGCGCAACTTGCCGGCCGACGACCTCGAGCAGTTCCTGGAGCAACTGCGCGAGCGGGCCGAAGTGATCGTGCAGGAGGCGAAGAAACTGTCGAGCGTCGCGGCTATCGAGATCGAGACCCTCAACGTCTACCCGGGCCTGGAGACCCATCCCAGCGTCGAAGCGGTGCGCTTTCTCAAGCAGTTTGCCGCGCCGGACACGGGCGCTGCCAAGGTGTCTTTCGGCACCGAAGGCGGCCTGTTCAAGCAGCGCCTGGATGTTCCGGTGGTGGTGTGCGGGCCGGGCTCGATCGAACAGGCGCACAAGCCCGATGAGTTTATCGAGATCAGCCAGATGGAGGCTGGAGAGGTGTTCCTGCACGGCCTGCTCGGTTCATTGAAGGCCTAGCAGAGCCTGCCGTCCTGGGCGCAATTTCAGCAGGCCACGCTGCCCACGCGACGCTTTCGGCATCCTTGTTCGTGGCACCTCCCTAGACTGGAGCGTGTCTCGAACCAGGACCCGACCATGCTCACTACTCGCCTGCAAGACCCCAGCCTCCTTACTGAACTCGCCTATGTCGATGGCCAATGGATCGCCGCCGACAGCGGCGCCACTCTGGACGTCCTCGACCCTGCCACCGGCCAGGTGCTCGCCAGGGTACCGGCCATGGACGCGGTCGACACCCGCCGCGCCATCGAAGCCGCCGAGCGTGCCTGGCCCGCCTGGCGTGCACGCCCGGCCGCCGAACGCGCCGCGCTGCTGGAGCGCTGGTACCAGGCCATGCTCGATAACCTCGATGACCTGGCGCTGATCATGACTCGCGAGCAGGGCAAGCCGCTCAATGAAGCCAAGGGCGAGATCCGCTACGGCGCAGGCTTCGTCAAGTGGTTCGCCGAAGAGGCGCGCAGGATCTATGGCGAAACCATGCCGGCACCCAGCGGCGACCGGCGTTTGCTGACGCTCAAGCAGCCGGTGGGCGTGTGTGCCGCTATCACGCCGTGGAATTTCCCCAATGCGATGATCACCCGTAAGTGCGCGCCGGCCTTGGCCGCCGGCTGCCCGATCATCGTCAAGCCATCGGACCTCACCCCGTTGTCGGCCCTGGCCCTGGCGGTACTGGCCGAGCGCGTCGGCATCCCGGCCGGCGTGTTCAACGTGATCACCGGGCTGCCTGCCGGTATTGGCACGGAACTGACCGGCAACCCGAGCGTGCGCAAGATTTCCTTCACGGGTTCCACCGCCGTCGGCCGCCTGCTGATGCGCCAAAGCGCCGAGCACATCAAGCGGTTGAGCCTGGAACTGGGCGGCAATGCGCCGTTTGTGGTGTTCGACGATGCCGACCTCGAGCAGGCGGTCGCGGGGGTCATGCTCAGCAAGTTTCGTAATGCCGGGCAAACCTGTGTGTGCGCCAATCGCATCCTGGTGCAGGACGGTATTTACGAGCGCTTCGCCGCGCGCCTGGTGCAAGAGGTGAACAAACTCAAGGTCGGCCACGGCCTGGAGGAGGGCGTGAGCATTGGCCCGTTGATCAACCCGGCGGCGGTCACCAAAGTGACGCGGCATATCGAGGATGCGTTGAGCCAGGGCGCGACGTTGTTGTGCGGCGCAATCCCGACTGACGATAGCCCCTTCGTGCAGCCCACGGTGCTGGGCGACGCTCACGCCGGAATGCTGCTGGCCAACGAAGAAACGTTCGGCCCGGTGGCGCCGCTGATGCGCTTTACCCACGAGGCACAGGCACTGGCCCTGGCCAACGCCACTCCGTACGGCCTGGGCGCCTACTATTTCACCCAGAACCTGGCGCGCTCGTGGCGCTTTGGGGAGGCCCTCGAGTTCGGCATGGTGGGCCTCAATACCGGGATTATCTCGATGGAAGTCGCGCCGTTCGGCGGCATCAAGCAATCGGGGCTGGGGCGCGAAGGCAGCAAGTACGGGCTGGACGAGTACCTTGAAGTCAAAGCTTTTCACATTGGCGGGTTGAACGAGTGAGGCAGGATCCATGAGCAAGGCATTCAGAATCGCCGCCATTGCCGGCGACGGCATCGGCAAGGAAGTGTTGCCCGAAGGGCTGCGGGTAGTGGAGCAGGCCGCCAGGGTTTGGGACCTGAACCTGAGCATCGAAGTGTTCGATTGGGCCCACTGTGATTACTACCTGCAACACGGGCAGATGATGCCCGACGACTGGTTCGAGCAGCTCAAGGACTTCGACGCCATTTACTTCGGCGCCGTGGGCTGGCCGGCCAAGGTCGCGGATCACATTTCGCTGTGGGGCTCGCTGCTCAAGTTCCGCCGCGACTTCGACCAGTACGTGAATATCCGCCCGGTCCGGCTGTTTCCTGGCGTGCCATGCCCACTGGCCGGGCGCGAGCCGGGTGATATCGATTTCGTGGTCATTCGTGAAAACACCGAGGGTGAATACTCATCGGTGGGTGGCAAGATGTTCGAAGGCACCGAACATGAGTTCGTGTTGCAGGAGTCGGTATTCACCCGGCGCGGCGTCGATCGCATCCTCAAGTTCGCTTTCGATCTGGCCCAGAGCCGGCCGCGCAAGAAGCTCACGGCGGCGACCAAGTCCAATGGCATCTCCATCAGCATGCCTTACTGGGATGAACGTACCGCGCTGATGGCGGCTGACTACCCAGAGGTGACGTGGGACAAACAGCACATCGACATCCTGTGCGCACGCTTCGTGCTGCAGCCGGATCGCTTCGACGTGGTCGTGGCGTCCAACCTGTTTGGCGACATTTTGTCGGACCTGGGGCCGGCGTGTGCGGGCACCATCGGCATTGCGCCGTCGGCCAACCTCGATCCCGAGCGCCGCTTTCCTTCGCTGTTCGAACCGGTGCACGGCTCGGCGCCGGACATCTACGGGCAGAATATTGCCAACCCGATTGCGATGATCTGGTCGGGGGCACTGATGCTGGATTTCCTCGGCAATGGTGATGCGCGCTATCGGGCGGCCCATGACGCCATCCTGCAGGCGATCGAAGCGGTGATTGCCGAGGGGTTGATCACGCCAGACCTGGGCGGCAAGGCGTCGACCCAGGAAGTGGGCGCGGCGATTACCCAGAGGCTGGTGCGCTGACGACGCCCGGGGCCCCTATCCGTTGCCGTGGTAACGGATAGGGGGGCAATCAATAACCTTTGCTGCGATCCACCTCACCCAGCATCGGCTCGCCACGCTGATGCCGCCGAATATTCTCCAATAACACCGCAAACGCGCTGTCCGGTTGGGTCATCGCGGCAATATGGGGCGTGAGCAGGATCTGTGGGTGGCCCCAGAACGGATGGTCCGCCGGCGCCGGTTCCTCTTGCACTACATCCAGTACTGCGCCGCTGAGTTGCCCGCTGGCCAGGGCTTGCAGCAAATCCTCTTCCACCAGGTGCCCGCCACGCCCCATGTTGATCAGCGCTGCGCCCTTGGGCAGTTGGGCGAACAGGCGCCGATTGAGAATGCCTTGGGTCTGCTCGGTCAGCGGCAGCACGCACAGCAGGATATCGCACTGGTTGAGGAACGCCGGCAATTGCGCTTCACCGGCAAAACAGTCCACACCCGGCAACTGATGAGGGCTGCGTGCCCAGCCCGACAAGGCAAACCCCAACGGCGCCAGCGTCGCGAGGATCTGCTGGGCCTGGGCGCCCAGGCCCATCACACCGACGCGGCGGTTCGCCGCCGGTTGCAACAGGTGCGCCTGCCAGCAGCGCGCCAGCTGTTGCTGGCGGTAGCGCAGCATGTCGCGGTGCAGGCTGAGCACGGCCCAACTCGCGTATTCGCACATGCCGCGGGTGATGCCGGGGTCGAGCAAGCGCACCACGGGCAGCTGCGCCGGCAAACGCGCGAGGTCGAGTTGATCCACCCCGGCCGATACCGCAAACAGCACTTTCAGATTGGGCAGCAGTTGCTCGAGATCGTCGGGTGCCAGCCAGGCGGCCAGGTAGTCGATCTCGGCGGGATCGCCGATGTCGGGCCAGGCGCGCCATTCGATGTCCGGTGCATGCTCGGCAAACAGTGCCTGCCAGCGCTCGCCGCGTACCGGGTCGGATTTGTAAAGCAGAGCCATGGGCATCTCCGCAGGGTTGAAAGTAGCCCTCATCATCCTCCAGGCGCGGCGCAGGATCTGTTGAAACACAGGGGCAAAACAGTTGATCCGAATTTCTCACGGGGCAAGTTCGGTGCAGTTCGTTTCCGGCAGGTCGTACTCTGAGTGGCATCGCAACCGTCTCAGGTTGCCGGTCTCACAATGGGAAATGCCATGAACAGCAGAGTCGACGAAACCCCACATTTGCTCCGCCAGCGCGATCAATTCATACCTCGCGGCCTGATCACCGCGCACCCGCTGGTGATCGATCGCGCCCAGGGCGCCGAGTTGTGGGACGTGGAAGGCAAGCGCTATCTGGACTTCGTCGGCGGTATCGGCGTGTTGAACATCGGCCATAACCATCCGCAAGTGGTGGCGGCTGTGCATGCCCAGTTGCAGAAAGTCTCCCACGCCTGCTTCCAGGTGGTGGCGTACCAGCCTTATCTCGACCTGGCCCAGCGCCTGTGTGAACTGGTCGGTGGGGAGGATGATTACAAGGCGGCGTTTTTCACCTCCGGCGCCGAGGCGGTGGAGAATGCGGTGAAGATCGCTCGCGCCCATACCAATCGTTCGGCGGTCATCGCCTTTCGCGGCGGTTTCCATGGCCGTACGTTGCTGGGGACCACGCTCACCGGCATGAGCCAGCCGTACAAACAGAACTTCGGGCCATTTGCGCCGGAGGTTTTCCATACCCCTTATCCCAATGCTTATCGCGGCGTGACCAGCGCGCTGGCGCTCCAGGCGCTGGATGAGTTGCTGGCCACCCAGGTTGCCCCGGAGCGCGTGGCGGCGATCATCATCGAACCGGTGCAGGGCGATGGCGGCTTCCTCTCGGCGCCGGCCGAGTTTCTCCAGGCGTTGCGTGCGTTGGCCGACAAGCACGGCATTGTGCTGATCCTGGATGAGATCCAGACCGGTTTCGGCCGCACCGGCACCTGGTTTGGTTTCCAGCACGCCGGGATCCAGCCTGACCTGGTGACCGTGGCCAAGAGCCTGGCCGGCGGTTTGCCGTTGTCCGGCGTGGTGGGCAAGGCCCACATCATGGATGCACCGCTGCCCGGTGGCCTGGGCGGCACCTATGGTGGCAACGCCTTGGCGTGCGCGGCGGCGCTGGCGGTGATCACGGCGTTCGAACAGGAGCAATTACTGGCGCGCAGCCAAGTGCTGGGCGAGCGCCTGCGCCAGGGCCTGCTGGGCTTGCAGGCGCGCTACCCGCGGATTGGTGATGTGCGCGGCACCGGTTTCATGCTGGCGATCGAGCTGATCAAAGATGATTCGGCGCGCACCCCGGATGCCGAGCTGAATCAACGGGTGATCGATGAAGCCCGCGCCGGTGGTTTGTTGGTGATCAAATGCGGCGTGCACCGCAACGTGCTGCGCTTCCTCGCGCCGCTGGTGGCGACCGAGGCACATGTCGACGAGGCCGTGCAGATTCTCGATGCGGCCTTGGCACGGGTCTTGAACTGAGCCAGGGCCCGCCTCGGGACCTGATGGCGGCACCGTCCGTGAACCGTTATGGCGCACGGACGACCACACTGCATCATTGGAGGCTTGAACCGCATGGGACTGACCGATTACCGCGCGTTGCTGATCGATTGTGATGGTGTGCTGGTGGATCGCGACTCGGGCGTGCTGGCGGCGTTGCAGCCGCTGCTCGACAGCCGAGGTGGCAAGCCGCCGCCTCGGGAAGAGGTACTGGCCGAGTTCCACACGGTGATCACGGGCCTGTACCCACGTTTTGCCGAGCTTGGCGTCAGCGGCATGTTGTGTTTCGCCCATCGGCAACTGGCTGAGCGCTGGGGGCTGGCGGCCAATTGGGAGGAGGGGATGAGCTTTGCTCGTTCGGCAGGCAACTGGTCGCTGTTCGAAGATGCGCCCGGGGCAATGCTGTACTTGCGCAAGTTCTATCGCCTGCTGGTGCGTGGCGACCGCAATTTCGAAGACCGTGGGCTGTTGTGCGAGCGCCTGGGTATAGAAACCGACGATTTCATCTCGTTGGTCGATGCCCAGCAATGGCTTGACCAGCAAGGCCCGCAGGTCCAGCCTGTATTGCATGTGACCCGCCCTTCAGTGGGCGCCGACCTGGCGCTGGATCGCTGCCTGATCGGCCGTCAGCGGGCTCGACAGCCCGTGCCGTGCGCGGCCGACTATTGCATCAACAGCATGGCTGACTTGGTGGCTCAGCATCAGTTGTCGTTACGGCGCTGATCTTGCTAGAAGATTGTCTTACAAACGGCAGTCAAGAGGTACGCAATGGAAGGGCTCGTCAAGCTGGACCGGATCGACATCAGTATTCTGGTGGAATTGCAAAAAGACGGCCGGATGACCAACGTCAGCCTGGCCGATGCCGTTGGGTTGTCTGCAAGCCCGTGCCTGCAGAGGGTCAAGCGGTTGGAGTCAGCCGGGTATATCTCCAGCTACAAGGCGCATTTGAACCTGGCCAAGATCACGGATTCGGTCACGGTATTCACCGAAATCACCCTCAGCGACCACAAGCGTGAAGATTTCGCCAAGTTCGAATCCAACATCCGCCTGGTGGACGAAGTGCTCGAATGCCACTTGATCAGTGGCGGCTACGACTACCTGGTGCGCTTCATGACCCGCAGCATCCAGCACTATCAGGAAGTGGTGGAGGGCTTGCTGGACAAGAACATCGGCATCTCCAAGTACTTCAGCTACATCGTGATCAAGTCACCGGTGTTGAAGGACGGTGTGCCGTTGCGCAAGCTTCTGCGCCACTGACACCGTCCCGCGCAAGACATGGCCGGCGTGCTTGAAGCCGTCCATGCCCTCAAGTGCGTGTGCGCCAGTTCAGAATCAGCAGCGTCAATACCCCTGCCACAATCCCCCAGAACGCCGAGCCGATGGAAAACAAGGTAAAGCCTGACGCGGTGACCATAAAGGTGATCAGCGCCGCTTCGCGTTCCTTCGGTTCATTCATGGCGATACTCAGGCCATTGATAATCGAGCCAAACAACGCCAAGGCGGCAATCGACAGCACCAACTCCTTGGGCAAGGCCGCAAACAGCGCCGCCAATGTGGCGCCGAATACGCCTGCAATCCCATAGAACACACCGCACCAGACCGCGGCGGTATAGCGCTTGTTGCGGTCTTCATGGGCGTGGGGGCCCGTGCAGATCGCCGCGCTGATCGCCGCCAGGTTGATGCCGTGGGAGCCGAAGGGCGCCAGCACCAGCGAGGCCAGGCCGGTGGCAGTGATCAGCGGCGAGGCGGGCACGTTGTAGCCGTCGGCTCGCAACACGGCAACGCCGGGCATATTTTGTGAAGTCATCGCTACCACGAACAGCGGGATACCGATGCTGATGGTCGCCGCCAGCGAGAAGTGCGGCGTGGTCCATACCGGTGCCGCCACCTCCAGATGAAAACCGCTGAAGTCCAGCAGGCCCATCAACCCCGACAGCAGCGTGCCGATGATCAGCGCGGCCAGCACCGCATAGCGCGGTGACAGGCGCTTGATGATCAGATAAGTGAAAAACATCCCCAGTACCAGGCCGGTGCGATGCTGTGCGGCGACAAAAATCTCGCTGCCGATCTTGAACAGAATCCCGGCCAGCAATGCCGCCGCCAACGATGCGGGAATGCGTTTGACCAGCTTTTCAAAGCTGCCGGTCATCCCGCAGATCGTCACCAGCACGGCGCACGTGATGAAGGCGCCGATGGCCTCGCCGTAACTCACGCCACCCAGGCTTGTAATCAACAGCGCCGCGCCGGGTGTGGACCAGGCGATGGTGATCGGTGTGCGGTAGCGCAGCGACAGGCCAATGCTGCACACCGCCATGCCGATGGAGATCGCCCAGATCCACGAAGAAATTTGTGCGCTGGTCAGACCGGCGGCTTGTCCGGCCTGGAACATCAGCACCAGGGAGCTGGTGTAGCCGGTCATCATGGCGATAAAGCCTGCGACGACGGCGGACGCGGAAGTGTCGGCCAGCGGGCGCAAAGGCGCGTGGGTGGCGTTGGACATGTGGGGGGTGTTCCTTTTACCGGAGAAATAGCGGATTCAAGCCTAAACTCAAACGTGACAAGGCATTGCAATACAGCCGACACCGCAAACAGCCGTACAGTGTGTTGGCGTACTGGGTTGTGTACAATGTGCGTTGTTTTTAGGTGATACTTGCCAGCGACCCGTTGTTGCCGTATTACCCTGAAGCTGCCGTATCACCGTTAATTCGCCGCCGTTCTCCAAACCCGAGTGCCCATGAACGAACAGTTGCAACCTCTCAAGAAACAACCGCGTGCCGGCAAGGCCGGTCGCAGCGGAACCCAGGACGATATCGTCTACGCACATATCTTCGAGGCGATCCTCGAACAACGCCTGGCGCCCGGAACCAAATTGAGTGAAGAAGCACTGGGCGAGATCTTCGGCGTGAGCCGCACCATCATTCGCCGTGCACTTTCGCGCCTGGCCCATGAAGGCGTGGTGCTGTTGCGGCCCAATCGCGGTGCGGTGGTGGCCAGCCCGAGTGTGGAAGAGGCGCGCCAGGTATTCCTGGCCCGGCGTCTGGTGGAACGCGCGATCACCGAGTTGGCGGTGCAGCACGCCACTGCCGATCAACTGGCCGAGTTGCGTCAGATGGTCAATGACGAGCGCGACAGTTTCTCGCGTGGCGACCGTGGCGCGGGCATCCGCCTCTCCGGTGAATTCCATCTGAAGCTGGCCGAAGCGGCGAAGAATGCACCGCTGATCAGCTTCCAGCGCAGCCTGGTGTCCCAGACCTCATTGATCATCGCCCAGTACGAAAGCGGCAACCGCTCGCACTGTTCCTATGATGAGCACACCCAGCTGATCGATGCGATCGAAGCACGCGACGCGACGCTGGCGGTGAACCTGATGATGCACCACATGGATCACATCGACAGCAAGCTCAACCTCGATGAAGAGAGCGCATCGGATGACCTGCATGCGGTGTTCTCGCATCTGCTGCAGACCAAGAAGCCGGGGCGCTCGTCCATAAAGTTGTAAACCCAATCAAATGTGGGAGGGGCGAGCCCCCTCCCACACTGTTGTGGGGTGTTGGTTGAGTCAGCGTTGGTGCACCAATTGGCCAGCTGCATACGTCTGCAACACCGTGCGGTCATCCCCCAGCGTCATCAACACAAACAACGTCTCGGCAATGTGATTGGCCTGCTTCAGGCGATAGCTCAGCAGTGGCGTGGCGTTGTAGTCCAGCACCAGGAAGTCCGCATCGGTGCCCGGTTGCAAGGTGCCGATCTTGTCTTCCAGGCGCAGTGCGCGCGCGCCACCCAGGGTCGCCAGGTACAGCGATTTAAACGGGCTCAACCGCGCCCCCTGCAGCTGCATGACCTTGTAGGCCTCGTTCAAGGTTTGCAGGAGTGAGAAGCTGGTGCCGCCGCCCACGTCCGTGCCCAGGCCCACATTCAACTTGTGTTTCTCGGCCATCGGCAGGTTGAACAAGCCGCTGCCGAGGAAGAAGTTCGACGTCGGGCAGAACGCCACCGCCGAGCCGGTCTCGGCCAACCGTGCGCACTCTTCATCGCACAGATGCACGCCATGGGCGAACACCGAACGCTCACCCAGCAGCTTGTAGTGGTCGTACACGTCCAGGTAGCCGTTGCGCTCTGGGAACAGCGCCTTCACCCATTCGACTTCCTGCTTGTTCTCACTGATGTGAGTCTGCATGTACAGGTCCGGGTATTCGCCGAGCAGTTGGCCGGCCAGCGCCAATTGTTCCGGTGTGCTGGTCGGCGCGAAGCGCGGCGTGACGGCATAGTGCAGGCGGCCTTTGCCGTGCCAGCGTTCGATCAACGCCTTGCTTTCCTGGTAGCCGGATTCGGCGGTGTCGGTGAGGTAGTCCGGCGCATTGCGGTTCATCATCACTTTGCCGGCGATCATGCGCAGGTCGAGCTTTTCGGCTGCTTCAAAGAACGCATTCACTGACTGCGGGTGCACGCTGCCGAACACCAATGCGGTGGTGGTGCCGTTGCGCAGCAGTTCCTTGATGAAAATGTCGGCGACTTCCTCGGCGTGCGCCTTGTCGGCGAACTGGCTTTCGCACGGGAAGGTGTAGGTGTTGAGCCAGTCCAGCAACTGCTCGCCATAGGCGCCGACCATGCCGGTCTGCGGCAGGTGGATATGAGTGTCGATCAGGCCGGGAGTGATCAGCGCATCCTGGTAATGGGTGATGTCGATATCGGCGGGCAGGGTCGGCAGCAGGTCCCCGGCATGGCCGAGCGCGCTGATCTTGCCGTTTTCGATCACCAGCAGGCCGTCTTCGAAATACTCATAGGAGGCTTCGATCCCGACTTCAGCGGGGTCGGCGATGCTGTGCAGGAGGGCGGCACGGTAGGCTTTGCGAGTCAAAGGCATGGTCATCTCAATGCTTGGCAAAAGGAGTCGAAGCTTGGCTGCGACGGGACGCCGGCAGCAGCTTGGCAATGGGTTCGGCGCTCGCGGTGTGCTGGCCGAAATGGGCGTTATAGGTGGCGATGATTTCACCGGCGATGGAGATGGCGATCTCTGCCGGCAGCTTGCCCTTGACCTCGGTGAGGCCCATGGGGCAGCGCATGCGTTGCAGTTGTGCGGTGTCGAAGCCGCGATCACGCAGGCGGTGTTCGAACTTGACGCGTTTGGTCTTCGAACCGATCAGGCCGAAATACGCAAAGTCATTGCGCTTGAGCAGGGCGGCGGTCAGTTCCAGGTCCAGCGCATGGTTATGGGTCATGACGATGCAGTAACTACCCACCGGCAGGTCGGCAATTTCGTCCACCGGCTCTTCGCTGACGATTTTACGCACGCCCTGGGGGATGTGTTGCGGAAACTCCTGATCACGCGAATCGATCCAGCGCACCCGGCACGGCAGGCTCGCCAGCAACGGTACCAGCGCACGGCCGACATGGCCGGCGCCGAACACCGCGATCTGCGCCTGCACCTGGCCCATGGGTTCGAACAGCAGCACCGTCACGCCGCCGCAGCACTGGCCCAGGCTCGCGCCCAGGCTGAAGCGTTCCAGATGAGTGTTCTGCTGACCCCGCACGAGCATGTCGCGGGCGATCTGCATGGCCTTGTATTCCAGGTGTCCGCCGCCGATGGTGTCGAAGCTCTGCGCGGCGCTGATCACCATCTTGGAACCGGCATTGCGCGGCGTGGAGCCGAGCTCTTCGATGATGGTCACCAGCACGCAGGGTTCACCCTGGTTCTGCAGGTCGGCAAGGGCGCTGATCCAGTTGTTCATAGTCACCTCCAGTCAGATCGTTCCCACGCTCTGCGTGGGAATGCATACCGTGACGCTCGGCGTCACAAGAGCGGACGCCGAGCGTCCAGGGCGGCATTCCCACGCAGAGCGTGGGAACGATCAGGCCAGTTCAGTCTCCTGCGTCTTCGCAGTGGTCAACTGCCGCATCTGCTCACACCCCCACAACACCCGCTCCGGTGTCGCCGGCGCATCGATCTTCGGCTGATGGCGATAATCACCCAGGCTCGCCACGGCATCCTTGATCGCACACCACGAGGCAATCCCGAGCATAAATGGCGGCTCACCCACGGCCTTGGAGTGGAACACCGTGTCCTCCGGGTTCTTGCGGTTTTCCACCAGCTTCACCCGCAGGTCCAGGGGCATGTCGGCCACCGCCGGGATCTTGTAGCTCGCCGGGCTGTTGGTCATCAATTTACCCTTGTTGTTCCACACCAGCTCCTCCATGGTCAGCCAGCCCATGCCCTGGATAAAGCCGCCTTCCACCTGGCCGATGTCGATAGCCGGGTTCAACGAGGCCCCCACGTCGTGAAGGATGTCGGTGCGCAGCATCTTGTATTCGCCGGTCAGGGTGTCGACGATCACCTCACAGCAGGCCGCGCCGAATGCGAAGTAGTAGAACGGCCGGCCGCGCGCCTGGCTGCGGTCGTAGAAGATTTTCGGGGTCTTGTAGAACCCGGTGCTCGACAGCGACACCTGGGCGAAGTACGCCTGCTGGATCAGCGCCTCGAAGGTCAGGATCTGATCGCGCACCCGCACATGGCCGTTGTGGAAGGCCACATCCGCTTCGCTGACGTCGTATTTGCGCGCCGCAAATTCCACCAGGCGCTGCTTGATGGTTTCGGCCGCGTTCTGCGCGGCCTTGCCGTTCAGGTCGGCACCGCTGGAAGCCGCCGTCGGTGAGGTATTCGGCACCTTGTCGGTGTTGGTGGCGGTTATCTGCACACGGCCGATATCCACTTGGAACACTTCGGCCACCACTTGCGCGACCTTGGTGTTCAAGCCCTGGCCCATCTCGGTGCCGCCATGGTTCAAGTGGATGCTGCCGTCGGTGTAGATGTGGATCAGCGCACCGGCCTGGTTGAGAAAGCTGGCGGTGAACGAAATGCCGAATTTCACCGGCGTCAGCGCCAGGCCTTTTTTCAGGATCGGGCTGTGGGCGTTGTACAGCCGGATCGCTTCGCGGCGTTCGGCGTATTGGCTGCTGGCCTCAAGTTCGGCGGTCATTTCTTCGAGCATGTTGTGCTCGACCGTCTGGTAGTAATGGGTGACGTTGCGCTCGGTCTTGCCGTAGTAGTTGGCCTTGCGCACGGCCAGCGGGTCCAGCGCCAGGTGGCGGGCGATGGCGTCCATCACTTCCTCGATGGCGACCATGCCTTGCGGGCCGCCGAAGCCGCGATAGGCGGTGTTGGAGGCAGTGTTGGTCTTGCAGCGGTGGCCGTTGACCATGGCATCGCCCAGGTAATAGGCGTTGTCGGCGTGGAACATGGCGCGATCGACAATCGAGTTGGACAGGTCCGGCGAACAGCCGCAGTTCCCCGCCAGTTCCAGGTTGATGCCCTGCAAGCGGCCACTGTCATCAAAGCCCACGTCGTATTCGATGTAGAAGGGGTGACGCTTGCCGGTCATCAGCATGTCTTCCACACGCTGCAGGCGCATCTTGGTCGGCTGGCCGGTCAGGCGCGCGACCACCGCGCACAGGCACGCCGGGCTGGCGGCCTGGGTTTCCTTGCCACCGAAACCACCGCCCATGCGGCGCATGTCGACGACGATTTTGTTCATCGACACGTCCAACACCTCCGCCACCAGCTTTTGCACTTCGGTGGGGTTTTGCGTGGAACAGTAGACGATCATGCCGCCGTCTTCGGTGGGCATCACCGATGAGATCTGGGTTTCGAGGTAGAAGTGTTCCTGGCCGCCGATATGCAACGTGCCCTGCAGGCGGTTTTTCGCAGTGGCCAGCGCGCCTGCCGAATCACCCCGTTGATGGGTGTGGCTGTCGAGCACGAAATGCTGTTTGCGAAACGCTTCGACCACCTCCAGCACCGGCTCCAGGTCTTCGTATTCGATGATTGCCGCCATCGCCGCCTTGCGGGCGGTCTCCAGATCGCGGGCGGCGACGGCCAGGACCACCTGGCCGACGAACTGCACCGTATCGATCGCCAGCAGGGGGTCGCCGGGCATCAGCGGGCCGATGTCTTTGAGGCCCGGTACGTCTTCGTGAGTAATGACGATACGCACACCGTCAAAGGCGTAGCAGGGGGCGGTGTCGATGCTCAGAATCCTGGCGTGGGCACGGTCGGACATGCGCGCGTACAGGTGCAACTGGTGGGGGAATTCCAGGCGGTCATCGATGTACTGCGCTTCGCCGCTGACGTGTTTGGCGGCGCTGTCATGCTTGACGCTGCGGCCAACCCCGGAGGTGAGGTCCTGGGCAAACAGCTCGGCGAGTTCGGCCTGGGTTTTAACGACGGCGTGATGGTTAGACATAAGCGGTCACCCGAGTCTCGATGTGCGGCGTTTGCAGTTCGATGAAGTATTTGCGCAGCAGGTTCTGGGCGCTGAGCAGGCGGTATTCCTTGCTGGCGCGGAAGTCCGAGAGCGGGGTGAAATCCTCGGCCAGGGCGGCACAGGCTTTTTCCACGGTGGCGGCATTCCAGGTGGCGCCGACCAACACCGCTTCGCAGCTTTTCGCCCGCTTGGGCGTGGCGGCCATGCCGCCGAACGCGATGCGGGCCTGGCTGATCACACCGTTGTCGAGCTTGAGATTGAAGGCGGCGCAGACGGCGGAAATGTCATCGTCCAGGCGCTTGGACACCTTATAGGCACGAAACAGAGTGTGGCCCTTGGGCACGATGATTTTCTCGATGAATTCGCTGTCCTGGCGGGCAGTGACGCGGTAGTCGATGAAGTAATCTTCCAAGGCCAGGGTGCGGCGGGTTTCACCCTTGCACAACACGATCTGCGCGCCCAGTGCGATCAGCAGCGGGGGTGAATCGCCGATTGGCGAGGCATTGCCGATATTGCCGCCCAGGGTGCCCTGGTTGCGGATCTGCAGGGACGCGAAGCGGTGCAGCAACTCACCGAAGTCCGGGTACTCATGGTGCAGCGCGCTATAACAATCGGACAACGCGGTGGCCGCGCCGATTTCCAGGCGGTCGTCGAACGACTCGATACGCTTCATCTCTTCAATGTTGCCGACATAAATCATCACCGGCAGGGTGCGGTGGAACTGGGTGACTTCCAGTGCCAGGTCGGTGCCGCCGGCCAGCAGGCGGGCTTGCGGATACGCGTCGTAGAGGTCGGCCAGGTCAGCCACGGTCAGCGGTACCAGGCAGCGCTTGTCGCCGCTGTTGAGTTCAGCGGTTTGCGTTGGCGCGATGGCTTTGAGGCGGGCGATGGTCTCGGCTTCGCGGCTGTCGAACTGATCCGCAGGTTTGTTGCAGCACGCCTGCTCGGCGGCCGCCAGGATCGGGCGGTAGCCGGTGCACCGGCACAGGTTGCCGGCCAGGGCTTCATGGGCTTTCTGGCTGTCGGGCGCATCGCTGTTCTTTTGCAACGCGAACAACGACATCACAAAACCTGGGGTGCAAAAGCCGCATTGCGAGCCATGGCACTCGACCATGGCCTGTTGCACGCTGTGCAGTTGGCCTTGGTGCTTGAGGTCTTCTACGCTGATCAGTTGCTTGCAGTGCAGTGACGAAACAAAGGTCAGGCATGAGTTGAGGCTGCGATAACGGATCTGCTCGGCACCTTGAGCATCGGTATGCAGTTCGCCGACCACCACGGTGCAGGCACCGCAGTCGCCACTGGCGCAGCCTTCCTTGGTACCGGATTTGCCCAGATGCTCACGCAAATAGTTGAGCACGGTCAGGTTGGGGTCCAGGGCGTGCTCGCTACGGAGTTCCTGGTTGAGTAAAAACTGGATCACGGAAGGCCTCGCAGACTCATTATTGTTGTTAACCGCTTTGCGCCGAATCTAGTCATGTCTGACTTTTCGGTCAATGATTTTCTGACCAGAAGGTCAAGAAACTTCGGTCACAACACTTTCAATTATGGTCCAATCTTCTGGGACCGGTGTTTTTCGGGGCTTGTGGGCTTTGAGGCTTGCGTGTTTCATGCCAAATTCGCCTTGGTGGACATAGCGCCATCAATGGGCCAATGCGCTACACTGCCGCGCTTGTATTGACAGAAGATTCTGAAGGGAAAACATGACGTTCAAGGCGCCGGACAGTCTCGCCGAGCAAATTGCTCACCACCTCGCCGAACGTATCATTCGCGGCGATCTCAAGCCTGGGGAGCGAATCCAGGAACAGAAAGTCACGCTGGCGCTCAATGTCAGCCGTGGTTCCGTGCGCGAAGCCTTGCTGATCCTCGAACGCCGTCATCTCATCGCGATCCTGCCGCGCCGTGGCGCACACGTCACCGAACTCACCGCGCACAAGGTGCAGAGCCTGTGCACGCTGATGGGCGAAATGTACATCCTGCTCGGCAATGCGGTCGCCGAAGGCTGGCAGACCCAGGCCGACATGGCGCCATTCCTGCAAATCCAGCAACGCCTGGAGGGCAGTTATGCGCGGGGGGACATCCGCGCCTTCGTCGAAGAAAGCTTTAATGTGATGCGTGCCGCGTACCCGTTTGCGAACAACCCGTACCTGCAGGAAACCGTCGAAAACCTGCAACCGGCGATGAACCGTGCGTATTACCTGGCCCTGGATCAGCGCAAGGCGTCCATGAGTGAATACCTGGTGCTGTTCGAGCAATTGCTCGCCGCAGTGCTGGCGCGTGATCTGGTACAGATTCGCCTGGTGTTGTCGGCCTACTGCCAGCGCAGCAGCTCGCTGGTGATCGCTGCGTTGGCGGACGCCTAAGCGTGCGGCTCAAGTGCATCAAGTTGGCGGGGTTCAAATCCTTCGTCGACCCGACCACGGTGAACTTCCCCAGTAATATGGCGGCGGTGGTCGGGCCCAATGGTTGCGGCAAGTCGAACATCATCGACGCCGTCCGTTGGGTGATGGGCGAGAGCTCCGCGAAGAACTTGCGCGGCGAGTCGATGACCGACGTCATCTTCAATGGCTCCACCAGCCGCAAGCCGGTGAGCCAGGCCAGTATCGAGCTGGTGTTCGACAACTCCGACGGCACCCTGATCGGCGAGTATGCGGCCTATGCGGAAATCTCCATCCGCCGCAAAGTGACCCGCGACAGCCAGAACAGTTACTTCCTCAACGGCACCAAATGCCGGCGCCGCGACATTACCGATATCTTCCTCGGCACGGGCCTGGGCCCGCGCAGCTACTCGATCATCGAACAGGGCATGATCTCCAAGCTGATCGAAGCCAAGCCTGAAGACTTGCGTAACTTTATCGAGGAAGCTGCCGGCATCTCCAAGTACAAGGAGCGCCGCCGCGAGACCGAAAACCGTATCCGCCGCACCCATGAAAACCTCGCCCGCCTGACCGACCTGCGCGAAGAGCTGGAGCGCCAGTTGGAGCGCCTGCACCGCCAGGCCCAGGCCGCCGAGAAGTATCAGGAATACAAGGGCGAGGAGCGCCAGCTCAAGGCGCAACTCTCGGCCCTGCGTTGGCAGGCGTTGAATGACCAGGTCGGCCAGCGCGAAGCGATCATCGGCACCCAGGAGATCAGCTTCGAAGCCCTGGTGGCCGAACAGCGTAACGCCGACGCCAGCATCGAACGCCTGCGTGACGGGCACCATGATCTTTCCGAGCGCTTCAATCTGGTGCAAGGCCGGTTTTATTCGGTGGGCGGTGATATCGCCCGCGTCGAGCAGAGCATCCAGCATGGCCAGCAGCGTCTGCGCCAATTGCAGGACGACCTGAAGGAAGCCGAACGGGCGCGCCTGGAGACCGAATCGCACCTGGGACATGACCGTACCTTGCTGCTGACCCTCGGCGAAGAGCTGGACATGCTCACCCCCGAGCAGGAAATCACCAGCGCCGCCGCCGAAGAAGCTGCCGCGGCCCTGGAAGAGTCCGAAACCACCATGCATGGCTGGCAGGAACAGTGGGATGCGTTCAACCTGAAGTCCGCCGAGCCGCGCCGCCAGGCCGAGGTCCAGCAGTCACGCATCCAGCAACTGGAAGCC
The DNA here is from genome assembly GCF_009935975.1 of Pseudomonas sp. Q1. NCBI lineage: Bacteria > Pseudomonadati > Pseudomonadota > Gammaproteobacteria > Pseudomonadales > Pseudomonadaceae > Pseudomonas > Pseudomonas sp. Q1. Next base: position 29,306 of record NZ_QODI01000009.1, read on the forward strand.
AGTATGGAGCGCCTTGCCGAGCGCCAGCGCCGGATGCAGGAAGAGCGCGCCTTGCTCGCCGCCGACCCGGAAGACGCGGCGATCATGGAGCTCAGCGAGCAACTGGCTGAAAGCGAAATGACCCTGGAAGAGCTGGAGGCCAGCGAAGAACAACAGGTGGAGCGCCTGGAGCAACTGCGCCAGCAACTGCAACAGGCAACCCAGGCCCAGCAGCAGGCACAGGGCGATCTACAGCGGCTCAACGGTCGCCTGGCATCCCTTGAAGCGCTGCAGCAAGCCGCGCTGGATCCGGGCACCGGTACTGCCGAGTGGCTGCGCGAGCAACATCTGGCCGAGCGCCCGCGCCTGGCTGAAGGCTTGAAGGTTGAAGCCGGTTGGGAGCTGGCGGTGGAAACCGTGCTCGGCGCCGACCTGCAAGCCGTACTGGTCGATGATTTCGGCGGCTTCGACCTGGCCGGTTTCGCCCAGGGCGATCTGCGTTTGCTCAGCCCGGCAGCCGATGGCGTGCGTGTGCCGGGCAGTTTGCTGGACAAGGTCGAGGCGGCGATTGATCTGGCGCCCTGGCTGGGCCAGGTCAAACCGGTGGACTCCCTGGAGCAGGCCCTTGCCTTGCGTGGTCAGTTGGCGGCCGGCGAAAGCCTGATCAGTCGCGACGGTTACTGGGTCGGTCGCCACTTCCTGCGCGTGCGCCGCGCCAGTGAAGCGCAGAGCGGCGTTCTGGCCCGTGGTCAGGAGATCGTCAACCTGATCGCCGAGCGTGAAGAGCGCGAAGCCACCCTGGAAAGCCTGGAAACCGAATTGCAAACCCTGCGCGCCACCCAGCGCCAACAGGAGACCGGCCGCGAACATTTACGCCGCCTGTTGCAGGATGAAGCGCGCCAGCAAGGCGAGTTGAAAGCCCAGCTCTCGGCGAGCAAAGCCAAGGCGGAACAGCTGACCCTGCGCCGCACCCGCCTTGACGAAGAAGTGGCCGAGATCGGCGAGCAGCGTGCCCTGGAGCACGAGCAGATCGGCGAAGCGCGCCTGCAATTGCAGGAGGCGCTCGACAGCATGGCACTCGACACCGAGCAGCGCGAACTGCTGCTGGCCCAGCGCGACAGCCTGCGCGAACGCCTCGACCGCGTGCGCCAGGAAGCGCGGCAGCACAAGGACCACGCGCACCAATTGGCGGTTCGCCTCGGCTCCTTGCGTACCCAGCACGATGCCACGCGCCAGGCCCTTGAGCGCCTGGAGATGCAGTCCGAACGGCTGACCGAGAAACGCGAGCAACTGAGCCTCAACCTGGAGGAGGGCGAAGCCCCGCTGGAAGAGTTGCGGCTCAAGCTCGAAGAGTTGCTCGACAAGCGCATGAGCGTCGACGAAGAACTCAAGACCGCCCAGATCGCCCTGGAGGACGCCGACCGCGAGCTGCGCGATGCGGAAAAACGTCGGACCCAGGCCGAGCAGCAATCCCAGCTGATCCGCAGCCAGCTCGAACAGCAGCGCATGGAATGGCAAGCCCTGACCGTGCGCCGCAAGGCTCTGCAAGATCAACTATTGGAAGATGGCTACGACCTGCACGGCGTGCTCAGCACCCTGGACGCCCAGGCCAACGAAAAAGACGCCGAAGAAGAACTCGAGCGCATTGCCGCACGTATTCAAAGGCTCGGTGCGATCAACCTCGCGGCCATCGATGAGTATCAGCAGCAGTCCGAGCGTAAACGTTATCTGGATGCCCAGGATGCCGATCTGGTCGAGGCCCTGGACACGCTGGAAAACGTGATCCGCAAGATCGACAAGGAAACCCGCAACCGCTTCAAAGATACCTTTGATCAGATTAATGGCGGTTTACAGGCCTTATTCCCGAAAGTTTTCGGTGGTGGCAGCGCTTACTTGGAACTGACGGGCGAAGATCTACTCGATACAGGGGTGACGATCATGGCGCGGCCTCCGGGCAAGAAGAACAGCACCATCCATTTGTTGTCCGGTGGCGAAAAGGCCCTGACGGCATTGGCCCTGGTGTTTGCCATCTTCAAGTTGAATCCGGCGCCGTTCTGCATGCTCGATGAGGTTGATGCCCCGCTGGATGACGCTAACGTGGGACGTTACGCCCGACTGGTTAAAGAGATGTCGCAGACGGTGCAGTTCATCTATATCACCCACAACAAGATCGCCATGGAAATGGCGGATCAATTGATGGGGGTGACGATGCACGAACCCGGGTGTTCTCGCTTGGTGGCCGTGGATGTGGAAGAAGCAATGGCGATGGTGGAATCTTAAACCTCGTCATGAGGGATAATTCTTAGCGCTGCGTAGGATGATTTACCGGTCTGGCGAAAGTGGCAAATGGACATATTTGTTCAAGGCATTTTGACAGACGGTGTAAAGTTATCTTTGGTCGTGCTAGTTTAATGTCAATTTTTCGTATGCGTGGGCAAAACGTCAGTCAGAACATAGAGTTGGCGCCACGTTTTAAAGCGGTTTGCACGTTGCTAAGCCCCTTATTTTTCAGCATTTTTTATTAGAGGCACGGGATTACATGGAAATCGGTCTGCGCGAGTGGCTGATCGTCATCGGCATTATTGTCATTGCCGGTATTCTTTTTGATGGCTGGCGCCGCATGCGCGGTGGCAAGGGCAAGCTCAAGTTCCGTCTGGACCGCAATCTGTCCAATTTGCCTGACGACGACGGCAACGCCGAGCTGCTGGGGCCGCCCCGTGTGCTGGATACCCATAAAGAGCCGCAGCTGGACGAGCACGACCTGCCGTCGATGAGTGCGCCGGTGCGTGAAGCCCGCGAGCCATCTTCCAAGCGCGGCAAGCGCAACGCCGCCGCGGTCGCCGAGCCGCATCAGGGCGACCTGAACCTCGATGTCGACGACGGCCCGAGCTTCAGCAGCCGTGACGGCGATTTCCCGGACGAGACTGCGACCAAAAGCAGTGCTCCACGCCAGTCGGTCAACGATCAGCCGGCCGCTGAGGAAGTCTTGGTGATCAGCGTGATCTGCCGTGACGCTGCCGGCTTCAAAGGCCCGGCGCTGTTGCAGAACATCCTGGAAAGCGGCCTGCGTTTTGGCGAGATGGATATTTTCCATCGTCACGAAAGCATGGCCGGTAATGGCGAAGTACTGTTTTCCATGGCCAACGCGGTCAAGCCAGGCACCTTTGATCTGGACGACATCGATCTGTTCAGCACTCCGGCGGTGAGTTTCTTCCTCGGTTTGCCAGGCCCTCGTCATCCGAAACAAGCGTTCGACGTGATGGTGGCTGCGGCGCGCAAGCTGTCCCAGGAACTCAACGGCGAGCTCAAGGATGACCAGCGCAGCGTCCTGACGGCCCAGACCATCGAGCACTACCGTCAGCGCATCGTCGAGTTCGAGCGTCGCGCCCTGACACAGAAGCGCTGAGGTCCGATCTTAAGCGTTGCCTGTAGAATCCGTGCACTAACATATTGAGCAGCTTCGGCTGCTCTTTTGCTTTATGAGAGAACACCCATGACCGCCGCCCATACCCGTATCCTCGAATTGCGCGCTGAACTGGATCAGCACAACTACCGCTACCACGTCCTCGACGAGCCGAGCATTCCGGACGCCGAGTACGACCGCTTGTTCCATGAGCTCAAGGCCCTGGAGGCCGAGCATCCGGAACTGGTGACGCGTGATTCACCGACGCAGCGGGTCGGCAGTGCGGCGTTGTCGGCGTTCACCCAGGTCAGGCATGAGATCCCGATGCTCAGCCTGGGCAACGCGTTCGATGAATCCACCATGCTTGAATTCGATCGCCGGGTCACCGAGGGCCTCGATCTGCCGGTGGGCGATCTGTTTGGGGGCGGCGCGGCGGTGGAGTACAGCTGTGAACCGAAACTGGATGGCCTGGCGGTCAGCCTGCTTTATCAAGACGGCGAATTGGTGCGCGGCGCAACCCGTGGCGATGGCACCACTGGTGAAGATATCAGCGTCAACGTGCGCACCGTGCGCAATATCCCGCTGAAGCTGCACGGCAGCGGCTGGCCGGCGACCCTGGAAGTGCGCGGCGAAGTGTTCATGTCCAAGGCCGGTTTCGAGCGTCTCAACGCATCGCAACTGGAAGTGGGCGGCAAGACCTTCGCCAACCCGCGCAACGCCGCCGCCGGCAGCCTGCGCCAGCTGGACTCGAAGATCACCGCCAGCCGTCCGCTGGAGTTCTGCTGCTACGGCGTGACCACCGATATCAGCGACACCCATATCGGCAACCTGCAGCAGTTGCAGAAGTGGGGCATGCCGATCAGCCGCGAGTTGAAGCTAGCCAAGGGCATTCAGGATTGCCTGGATTACTACCGCGATATTGGCGAGCGGCGTAACAGCCTGCCCTATGAAATCGACGGTGTGGTGTTCAAGGTCAACAGCATTGCCTCCCAGCGTGAGCTGGGCTTCCGCGCCCGCGAACCGCGCTGGGCCATCGCTCATAAATTCCCGGCCATGGAAGAGTTGACCGAGCTGCTCGACGTGGAATTCCAGGTCGGTCGCACCGGTGCGGTGACACCGGTGGCGCGCCTGAAACCGGTGAAGGTGGCCGGTGTGACCGTGTCCAATGCGACCTTGCACAATATGGATGAGGTGGCGCGGCTGGGCCTGATGATCGGCGATACGGTGATTATCCGTCGTGCCGGGGATGTGATCCCGCAGGTGGTTTCGGTGGTACTTGAGCGCCGCCCGGAAAACGCCCGCGCCGTGCAGGTGCCCGAGAGCTGCCCGGTGTGTGGCTCCCATGTGGAACGCACGCAACTGGTCAAACGCAGCAAAGGCAAGGAGACCGTCAGCGAAGGCGCGGTGTACCGCTGCGTCGGCCGCCTGGCCTGTGGGGCGCAGCTCAAGCAGGCGATCATTCATTTTGTTTCGCGGCGTGCCATGGATATCGATGGCCTGGGCGACAAGACCATCGAGCAACTGGTGGATGAAAAACTCATCGGCTCGCCCGCCGACCTCTACAAACTCAAGTACGAGCAGATCATCGACCTGGAAGGCTTTGCCGACATCTCCAGCAAGAAGCTGATCACGGCCATTGAAAACAGCAAGACGCCGACCTTGGCGCGCTTCATCTACGCCCTGGGCATTCCCGACGTGGGCGAGGAGACCGCCAAGGTACTGGCGCGCTCCCTGGCGTCCCTGGAGCGGGTGCAGAAAGCCTTGCCGGAGGTGTTGACGTACCTGCCGGATGTCGGCCTGGAGGTGGCGCATGAAATCCATAGTTTCTTTGAAGACAGCCACAACCAGGACGTGATCGGCGCGCTGCTGTCACCCCAGGAGTGCGGCCTGCAATTGCAGGATCAGGGCGAGCTGAGCGCTGAATTCGCGGCCAGCACGACCTTGGGCGGTCTGCTCGACAAACTTCACGTGCCGAGCGTCGGCCCGGGGGCGGCGCAGAAACTGGCGGACAAATTCGGCACCCTTGAGGGCGTGATCAAGGCCGACTGGCTGGATATGCGCCAGGCACTGCCCGAGAAGCAAGCCAAGGCGGTGCGTGATTTCTTCGATAACGCAGGCAACGCCACGCATGCCCTGGCCATTGAGCAGCAGCTCAAGGACTTCGGCATGCACTGGCAGAGCGAGAAGAAGGTCATCGAAGGCTTGCCGGAAGCCGGCCATACCTGGGTGCTGACGGGCTCCCTGGAGCTGATGAGCCGCGATGTGGCCAAGGACAAGCTCGAAAGCCTTGGCGCCAAGGTTGCAGGGTCCGTTTCGGCGAAAACCCACTGCGTGGTCGCGGGGCCAGGCGCCGGTTCGAAATTGGCCAAAGCCAGTGAGTTGGGCTTGAAAGTGCTGGATGAGGCAGCCTTCGTTGCCTTCCTGGCCAAGCACAACATCTCAGTCTGAAAACGTGGCTTGTAGTGAGCGGGCTTGCCCCGCGCTGGGCGGCGCAGCCGCCCTAAACCTAGGCACCTCGGTCTTTCTGCAACACCGCGGCGTCCCTGTTGGGGCGGCTGCGCCACCCAGCGCGGGGCAAGCCCGCTCACTACAGGCGACAGTGTAGGAAAGTGGAACGATCTCAACCCGCAAATGATCTAGTCTCAGTCACCCAGGGAGAGATCGCCATGTTCCGCTACTTCGAGCAACTCAGTTCACGCATTGCGGCGCCCTTCGTGGCCAATACGTCTCGCGATAGCAAGGTGTGGCAGTGCCGTTGCGGTCAGTCATTGTTCTTTCGCAACAGCCAATGCCTGGCCTGCCAGGCGCTGCTGGGTTATGAACCCCGGCAAAGTCGCCTAGCTTCGCTGCAACCCGGCCCCGTGGAGGGCACGTGGCTACAGGATGGCCATCCCGACGCCGGCGCCTTCCGCCGCTGTGCCAACCTCGATACCCCCGCCGCCTGCAACTGGTTGATCACGGCCCACAGCACCGCGCCGCTGTGCGTGGCTTGCAGCCTGAACCGCACCATCCCCGATCTTTCGGTTGCGGAAAACCCCGAGCGCTGGCGCAAAGTGGAAACCGCCAAGCGGCGCCTGGTGGCGCAATTGATCAGCCTGGGCCTGCAAGTCGTGCCCAAAAGCGTCGATGAAGACACCGGCCTGGCCTTCGATTTCATCGGCATCGACCTCGAAGGCAACGCGCCCATGACCGGCCACGCCAACGGCTTGATCACCCTCGACATCAAGGAGGCCGACGATGCCCACCGCGAACAAGTCCGGGTACAGATGCGCGAGCCTTATCGCACCCTGCTGGGCCATTTTCGCCATGAAGTCGGCCATTACTACTGGGAGCGCCTGATTGCCAATTCCCATTGGTTGCCAGCCTTCCGCCAACTGTTCGGCGACGAACGCGCCAGTTATGCCGAAGCCCTCGACCAGCACTACCAGAATGGGCCGCGCCCGGACTGGCAGCTCACCTGTGTCAGCGCCTACGCCACCATGCACCCCTGGGAAGATTGGGCGGAAACCTGGGCGCACTATCTGCACATGATGGACGCTGTCGACACCGCCCTCGGCTTCGGCATGCGCGCGCGTGAGATGGAACTGGATTACCAGCCATTCCCGCTCACCACCCTCTACGACCCCGAACACCCTGGCGGACCGGCGTTCCTGGCGTTCGTCAACGCCTGGATCGAACTGGCCGGCATGCTCAACGAGCTGTCGCGCAGCATGGGCCAGCCGGATTTCTATCCCTTTGTGTTGCCGCCGGCGGTGATCGCCAAGCTGCACTTTATCCATCTGGTGATTCAGGAGGAGGGCGGCCGGGCGGATGAGGTGTTGCAGGCACAATGATCAGCCAATCGGGGAGGAGGCTGGTGGCTAGGGCAAGTACTTGAAGCCCTTAATATTTTTAATCGGGAACCAACAGTTGTAACTTCCGATGAGATCGGTACAATGGCGCGGCTTGCCGAGAGGCAGGCGTCGTTATGGTGACCCCATCGGTCCCCCCGCAACGATTACCCGTTAACCTGGTCAGGCCCGGAAGGGAGCAGCCACAGCGGGAACATTGTGTGCCGGGGTGTGGCTGGTGGGGTTGCCTCCATAACGCTCTTTCTCCTAATGCCTTCGGGCAGCACCGCATCAAATTCAATTCAATTCAAAAAATGCTTTCACGTCATCTGCCATCGAGCAGTCCATGGCGGCATACTCCAGTGCCTGGCATTTGGAGACAGTACCCGTGGAAAAAGTCGACGACCTCACTCGCGAAAAATTGCGCGAGTGGCAGATGCGGCGCCTGGAAATCAAGGACCGTATTCAATCGCATCCGGAACAGACCCTGGAATTATCCAAGGTGCTGGACCTTATGGATGACGAGCACGCTGAAATCCTGAGCCAGGCCGAGATGATCCAGGTCGCGCAGGCGACTCCCGCCGCCGAGCCGACGCCGCCCGTACTGAGCGGCGCGTACACCCTGCAATTGAATGTGGCCGCGCAGAGCACCGAGGATTTGCGCAGGTTGTTCGAGATGGCGGTTTTCGAACTGCAGCAGCAGATCAATACAGCCGGTGCAGCGGGGCGGTATCCCGGAGGCATGGCGGGATCTCTGGGCGAGTATCGCTTTGAGCTGGGTGTTCAGGTTGAACCCGGCGAAGCCTGACGCCAGCGACGCTGTGAGGAAGTATGCAACCGGAACATTTTGATTTATCCAGCCCGGTGTTCCTGCCGGTCACTGACGAAACCTGCGCCGCCTTGCTGGGGGCCGAGGGCGCCAGGGCGCTGCTCGGCCTGACGGACCCGGAGCTGGCGGCGGTGCTGGTCATCCAGAACCTGGCCCAGGCCACGCAAAAAGACCTGACCTGTACGGGCGCCGAGCGCATCCTGGCCAAGTTGATCGGCTGGGCGGTGGACACACAGGCAGAGGGCGCAGCCACATTGCTGTCCGAAGCACAGCGGTTGTTCGACCCGCGCAAACTGTACTTTGGCTGCAACGCGCTCAAAAGCATCAACCTGCGCCTGTTGTCGGTTGAAGAAGTCCAGGCGCGAGATTACCTGCTGCCCAGCGGCCAATGGGATATGGACTACAAGGTCCGTCACCTGCGCGGCAATGATCCGTTCAGCCAGCAGATGATTACGCCCCGGCATCGTGAACGTTGGCTAAGCCCGGCCCAGGACAAACTGGTGCGCACGTTTCGCGCCAATCTCAATGAAGACCTGCACGTTCAAGGTTATGCCGGCGTCGGCAAGAGCCATCTGCTGGGTGCCCTGATCGAGTGCCTGCGCCCTGCTCAGACGTTGATACTGGCGCGCACGGGGGCAAAGCTGGCAACGCTGCGCGAGCGCATGGGGTTGCCCCGCGACAGCAAGGCCGGTTCCACTTTTGCCGCTTTCGCCAAGGCGTTGTTGCACGGCCCACGACCGCCCGTGGCGAATACATCGACCAGGTTACCCACCCGGCAGGCGGTGGCCCAGGCACTGGACATCTACGGTTGGCGCGGGCATGACGGCCAGGCGACCGTGGATGTCTGCCTCAAGGTGCTGGAAAACTATTGCCACACCGCTCATCACAGCCTGTCGGCCCGGCACTTCCCGCATTTCAAGCAAGCGCTGAGCGGCATGGATGCACAGGTGCTGCTGGAATATTCAAGCCGTGTGTGGACCTACCTGGAAAGCAACCCGCAATGGGCCAGCCAGACCGGTTTCGCCACCTTGTTGCTGATCAAGCGCGCCAGCCTCGCCGGTTGTGTGGTGCCGCCCCGTTACACCCATGTACTGATCGATGAAAGCCAGGACATACCGGCGTCGTTGCTGCAGATCATTGAACGTGGTCGTCAGGTGCTGATTACCCTCGGCGATGAATACCAATCGGCCAGTGGCGTGATGGTGAGGCGAAAGCGCGAGGTCCGGCAAAGCGACATCAGCTACTCCGTACGTTCGGGGCGCAACGTCGAGCGTCTGGTCAACCCGTTGATCAGCGTGCACTCGCAAAAGTGCAAGACGCCTTTTGAGGGCGCACGCGATGCCGACGTCGGCATCGAGCACTACCCGCAAGGTTTCGTGCCGCCGGAAGGCTGTGTGGTGTTGACCGCATCCTATTGGGACACCATGAAGTGGGCGATCCAGTTGCACCAGGCCAACTGCCCCTTCGGTTTGCCGAGCAACGCGGCGCAGCAGGATCTGGAACGCTTCATGATCAGCGTCATCGGTTTGTTCAAACCGGACTTCTACAGTGACGAACACAACGAAAAAGGCGCGCACGCTTATTTCGCCGATATGGGCGACTGGCAGCAGGTGCGTGAGGCCAACCAGTTCGATGAGTCGTTCCGGTGGGTCGAGGGCGAGCTGGAAAAAGGCTTCAATGTCGCGGATGTCACGCGTTTGAATCGTCTTGGCGGCGGTCCCGGCACACGTTGCCTGTTGATGCGGGCGCTCGAAGCGGGCGGGATGGAATTCGAACGGGTGCTGCTGACCCCCGAATTGCTGACCAACGTCCCGTTCAAGGATGCCTACGCGTTCGACCAGCGCCTCTGCGAGGTCTATATAGCGATTTCCCGGGCCAGGTCGCAGCTTTACCTGCCCTACGATGTGGTCGAATGGATCGATTACCACAGCGGCCAGAAGTTTCGCGAGAGCCATGGTTGCTGACGGATTAAGTGTGGCTGATTCACAACTTTCCAATCCGCCTCTGGACAACCTAAAACCGCCTTGTTAGTTTTCGCCAGCCGCTTGTTTCAGAATATGACAAGGGTATGGACTTGATATTGAAGTGCTATCACTTCTTTAACTAACAAGGATGTCTGTCATGAAAAGCCTGCAAGGTTTGCCTCCACTTATCAGTGCTTCGGTAGGTGCTCCCGGTAAAGCCCGCAACTTGCCCGCCGATGTGCAGTGCGTCCAGTATTTATTCAATCTGATCATTCCCAAAATGGGTTTTCCGCTGGCCGAAAACGGCAAGTGCGATGGCCAGTTGGTGCAGTGCATCAGCCAGTACCAGTTCCGTCATCTCAAGTATGCCCACCCCGATGGTGTGATCGACCCCACCGGTCGTACCTTCAACAGCCTCATCGAAGAAGCGGTGAAGGTGCCGGTCAAAGCCTTTCCGGGCGTGCGCATTCCGAGCTTTCTCAATGTGTTCGGCAACAACCAGGGGGACGCCGTGCAGGCCACGGTCAACGTCTATCTGGACCGCATGCGCGCGATGGTCGAGGCCGAGCGGCGTAACCGCCAGTTGATGCTCCAGGCCACGTGCGACGGGGGCATGACCCTCAGTGATACCGACTTCCAGAACGCCGCCACGCAGTTGGGTGGCGGCATTTCGGTGAATATCATCAAGGCCTTTGCCACGGTGGAATCCGGCGGACGTTCGGGGTTTGGCCCGGCCAAGTTGCCGGTGATCGCCTTCGAAGGGCACCTGTTTCGCAAGTACACCAAGCACATCTACGACCAGGCGCACCCGCTGCTGTCTTACCCCTACAAGAAAAAGGCCGGACCGCAGTGGCAGGCCAATAACAAGGACCAGACCAAGGCTTGGGAAACCATGGCCACCGCCTTCGCGCTGGATCAGGAAGCGGCGTTGATGTCGGCGTCCTGGGGTATGTTTCAGATCATGGGCTTCAACTACGCGTCATGCGGTTACAAGACGGTGTTTGAATTCGCCGCGGCATTGAAAGTGAATGCCGGTAACCAACTAAAGGCGTTCCTCGGTTTTTGCAGCAAGAGCCCGGCGTTGATGAAAGCCATGAAGGCCAAGGACTTTACCGGCATGGCGCGCAACTATAACGGCGAGGACTACGGCAACTACGACGTGCTGATGCAAAAAGCCTACGAGAAACTGGAAGGGAAAAAATAAGATGATGCGTTTTCTAGCGATGGGTGTGTTGTCGTTGTGCGCCGTGGTACCGGCCTTTGCCGGTTCGCCCGCATTGCATTCAGGCAAGTACGAAGGGCTGATGCTGGCTGTGACGCCTGAGCACCAGGTTGAAGGCTACTACTCAGAAGCCATGGGCGAGGGCGTGACCCGCAGCTGTGCGTTCTACCTGCAAGGCAAGCCCGCTGCGCTGACGACCTGGCTCGACAACGCCTACCCTGGCAGCGTGGCACCCTCGTCGGACGGTGTGACCCTGACCGTGGCAGAAGGCCGCCAGCACCCTGGCTGCCTCAATGTGCTGATGCCGGAGATCGCCACCGGCCTGGACCTGACCCAGACCGCCAACACGAAATGGATCGGCCTGGTGAAGGTGTCCGCCGACAAGGCTTACCTGCTCAAGACCCCCAGCGCCAAGGCGACCAAGCGCCCGTATATCGTCAAGAATGACGTGGTCGGCGTGCTGGCGTTCAAGGATGGTTGGGCGCAAGTCGAGTTCATCAATGCCGACGATCGTTCGTTCACCGGCTGGATCAGCCAGGACCAGTACGCACGCCTGGCCGCCCCGAAGAGCTGACACAGACCCAATGGCGTCAGCCAAAGGTTTCCCGCAGTAACCCGGCGAAGGCATCTCGCGCCAGATGCCGTTGGGTGTCCTTGTGCCAGAACAGCAGGTTGTCCACCGCCTGCAGTTCCTCGAACCGGTACGACGCCAGCTGATTGGCCTGCTCATAGCGGGCCAGGATGCCCTCCGGCGCCAACGCCACGCCAATCCCCGCACTCACGCAACCGATGATGGTGCCCCAACTGGCATAGCTGGCGATGCTCGGCTTGAAGTCGTGGGGTTTGACCCAGTTTTCCAGTGCGGCGCGGTAGGGGCAGCCTGGTGGCCACACCAGCAAGGTGCGTCCGGCCAGGTCCTTGGCGCTGCTGATCGGTTCGCTGGAGGCGCTGGCGATCAGCACCAGGCGTTCGCTGTAGACCACGCTGTGTTCGAGCTTGGCGCGCTTGTTGCCGCTGGCCACCAGCGCCACATCGAGGCGGTGGTGTTGCAGGTCGTCCAGCAGTTGCGCCCAGGCGCCGGTGACCAGTTCCAGGCTGACCTCGGGATAGCGCCGGTGGTATTCCGCCAGCAAGGGCGGCAGGCGCCCGCTGGCGCTGGATTCCACGGCACCGATGCGCAAGGTGCCACGGGGAATCGCGTTGACGTCCACCGCGCGTTTGGATTCTTCCACCAACGCCAGGATGCGCTCGCAGTACTCCAGGAAGATTTCACCGGCGGCGCTGATCGCCAGGCCACGTCCGGCGCGGATGAACAGCGGCGTGCCCAACTCGCTTTCCAGTTGCTTGATGCGCGTGGTGATGTTGGACGGCACACAGTGCAGTTGCAGGGCGGCCTGGGCCACGCTGCCGGTTTGCGCCACGGCTCGCACCATTTTCAGTTGGGCCAGTTCCATTGCTCAGTTCCAGTGATTTCAGAAGTCAGAAACGGTTAATTGTCCTGCGTCCCATGCCAGCCAAGACTGAGTGCATTCCTACTCAGTTTGCGGATGCCGTCAATGAATACCCCGTCACCCTTCAAGCTTACGCTAGTCATCGCCAGCGTCATCCTCTGCTGGGCCTACTCGCCGATCGGCATACATATGGGGCTGCGCAGCTACAGCCCTGGCCAATTGGCATTGCTGCGGTTTCTGATCGCGTCGGTCTTCATGGGCGGCGTTGCGCTGGCAGTGGGTATTGATCGGCCGCGCCTGCGCGACCTGCCGTGGTTGCTGGTGCTGGGCTTTTTTGGCGTGTTCCTGCATCACACCAGCCTCAACAACGGGCAGCAGTGGGTGACGGCGGCGGCGTCCAGTGTGCTGGCTCAGTCGGCGCCTTTGTTCAGTGTGTTGATCGCAGCGTTCTGCTTGAAGGAGCGTGTCAGTGCCTGGCGTTGGGGCTGTGTGCTGTTGGGGTTGGTCGGCGTGTTGATGGTGATCTGGGGCGATGCGGGGGTGGGGGAGATCGATCCGCGTGGCTTGCTGCTCCTGTTGGCGGCCGTTTCGTGGAGCGTCTATTTCGCTATCCAGAAACACTATGCGCACCACTACAGCCCGCTGACCATGGCGTGCTACATGGTGTGGTTCGGCACGTTGATGCTGGGCGTGAACCTGCCGGGCCTGCCGGCCGCGGTGATGCAGGCGCCGTGGCCGGAGAACCTCTCGGTGCTGGTACTGGGTATTTTCCCCAGCGCCCTGGCGTACCTGGCCTGGGGCTATGTGTTGAAGCATGTCGACGTCAGTCGCGCAGCGGTGGCGATGTACCTCATCCCACCGGTGGCGATGGTGATGGCGGCAACGCTGCTGGGCGAGCACATTGCGTTGCAGGTGATGCTCGGCGGGGTGGTCGTATTGGCCAGCGTGGCTGCCATCAGCCTGGAAGGGCGCTGGGGCTCAGTCACTCAGGCAGAACGCCCGCAGCCGATGGCCATCGAGGTCCTGGGCGACAAAGGTGTAGCCGAAATCCATGGCGGTCGGTGACTGGATGATCGTCGCGCCGCGTTCCAGCCAATGCTCGTGCAGGGTATCGACGGCTGCTTTGTCAGGCAGCGAGAAGCCTACTTCGCCACCGCCCCCGGTGAGCTGGGCGGCCGGCTCTACGGTGTGCCGCGACCACAGGCCCAGCTTGACGCCGTTGTCGAGGATGAATAGAGCGAACGTCGGGCCCAGCTCTACCGGCGGCTTGTCCAGCAAGCGGCTGTAAAAGTTGGCGCTGGTGGCGGGACTGTCGACGTACAGCAGGAAATAGTGACCGACGGTGTTCATGCAGGCTCCTTGAGCACGGGGGGATAAGTGAAACCGAGTCTATAAGACCGTGCTGTCAGTTCTTGTCAGGAGCGTATCGAGCCTGTTGCAGGGCCTGCCAGGCCTGCCAAATCAGATTAGACGAGCGTGCCGGATGCAATTTCCCCCTTGCTCCGCTAGCATTACCGGCCTCTGCTCTCCAGTTGCGACGGTTTTCGATGAGTTATCAGGTTCTTGCACGTAAATGGCGTCCGCGCTCGTTCCGCGAAATGGTCGGCCAGACCCATGTGCTCAAGGCTCTGATCAATGCCTTGGACAGCCAGCGGTTGCACCACGCCTACCTGTTCACCGGTACACGTGGGGTGGGCAAGACCACCATTGCGCGCATCATCGCCAAATGCCTGAACTGTGAAACCGGCATCACCTCGACACCCTGCGGCACCTGCTCGGTGTGCCGGGAAATCGATGAAGGGCGTTTCGTCGACCTGATCGAGATCGACGCCGCGAGCCGTACCAAGGTCGAAGACACCCGCGAGCTGCTCGACAACGTGCAGTACGCACCGAGTCGTGGCCGCTTCAAGGTCTACCTGATCGACGAAGTGCACATGCTCTCCAGCCATTCCTTCAACGCCTTGTTGAAAACCCTGGAAGAGCCGCCGCCCTACGTCAAATTCATCCTGGCCACCACCGACCCGCAGAAGCTTCCTGCAACGATTTTGTCGCGGTGCCTGCAGTTCTCCCTGAAAAACATGACCCCCGAGCGGGTGGTCGAGCATTTAACCCACGTGCTGGGCGTCGAGAACGTGCCGTTCGAAGACGACGCGTTGTGGCTGCTCGGTCGTGCTGCCGATGGTTCGATGCGCGATGCCATGAGCCTTACCGACCAGGCCATCGCCTTTGGTGAAGGCAAGGTCATGGCCGCCGATGTGCGCGCCATGCTCGGCACCCTCGACCACGGCCAGGTCTTCGATGTGCTGCACGCGCTGATCGACGGCGACGCCAAGGCGTTGCTCGAAGCCGTGCGCCACCTGTCGGAGCAAGGCCCGGACTGGAACGGCGTGCTCTCGGAAATCCTCAATGTGCTGCACCGGGTCGCCATTGCCCAGGCGCTGCCTGAAGGCGTCGACAACGGCCATGGCGACCGCGACCGCGTGCTGGCCCTGGCCCAGGCATTGCCGGCCGAAGATGTGCAGTTCTACTACCAGATGGGCCTGATCGGCCGTCGGGACCTGCCCCTGGCACCGGACCCGCGTAGCGGTTTTGAGATGGTCCTGCTGCGGATGCTGGCCTTCCGGCCTGCGGACTCGGCAGACGCGCCGAGACAGCCGCTAAAGCCAGTGGGGATCAGCCAGGCCACAGTTGATTCCGCCAAACCAGTGGCTGGCGCGGCGGTGGTCGCGCCAGTGGTTGCTGCGCCCGCGCCGGTTGTGCCGGTTCATGAACCTGAGCCTGAACCTGTGCCCGCTTCGGTAGCTGAACCTGAGCCGGAACCGGAACCTGTCGTCGAGCCCGAGCCCGAGCCGGTCGTCGACCTGCCCTGGAATGATCCGGTGGAAGCCGAGATGGCGCCGGCCGTGGAGCCCGTGCTGGAAACCACCGGCGAACAGCCGGAACTGACGCCGATGCCCACGCCGACCCCGGACAGCGTGGTGCCCGACGCCCCTGAGTGGGTCAGCGCGCCGGTTCCCGAGCCGACCGTGGCCCAGGTAGATGCCGCCACGCCAGGCATGGACCTCGACGACGAACCGCCGCTGGACGAAGACTACATCGAGCCGGATATGGATTCGGCCTACAGCTACCTGGATGACCTGGCCAGCGAACACACCGCCGAGCCGGCCCCGGAGCCCGAAGCCGAGCCCGCTGCGGCACCGGCCACCGGCCTGGCGTTGCAATGGCTGGAGTTGTTCCCGAAATTGCCGATTTCCGGCATGACCGGCAGTATCGCCGCCAACTGCACGCTGATCTCCATCGAAGGCGATCACTGGCTGCTGCACCTGGACCCGGCCCATAGCGCGCTGTTCAACGCCACACAGCAGCGTCGTCTCAACGATGCCCTGAACCAGTACCATGAGCGCACGCTGACGATCAGCATCGAGTTGATCAAGCCCGAGCAGGAAACGCCGGCGCAGGCCGCCACGCGTCGGCGTATCAACCGCCAGCGCGAAGCGGAAGATTCGATCCATGGTGACCCGCTCATCCAGCAAATGATGCAACAGTTCGGCGCAGTCGTTCGCCAAGATACAATTGAACCTGTCGAAGCCCCGGTGCCCCAGGCATCCTGACACCGGGCTACTAAATTGATCCACGTACTTTGAGGTGATTCCCATGATGAAAGGTGGCATGGCCGGCCTGATGAAGCAGGCACAGCAGATGCAGGAAAAGATGGCCAAGATGCAGGAAGAACTGGCCAACGCCGAAGTCACCGGTAAAGCCGGTGGCGATATGGTCAGCGTGGTGATGACCGGTCGTCACGACATCAAGCGCGTGAGCATCGACCCAAGCGTATTGCCAGGTGTCGGCGAAGATGACCTGGAAATGCTCGAAGCCTTGTTCGCCGCCGCCGTCAATGACGCGGTGCGCAAGATCGAAGCCAACAGCCAGGACAAAATGTCCGGCGTGACCGCCGGCATGCAACTGCCTCCGGGCATGAAGCTGCCGTTCTGATCGGGCGGCGTTAGCTAGACTCCAATGCCAGGCCGCGTGCCTGGCATTTTTGTTTGTGTGATCCGATCGAACCCTGGCGGGGTGCGCAAGGTCTGCACCCTATACCGACGCACTCGATAAAGGAGCCCCCTCATGCCTCAAGAACCGGTCCTGAACCAGCGCATTGTCCTGGTTTCTCGCCCCCAAGGCGCGCCGACGCCGGAAAACTTCCGTCTGGAACGCGTGACCCTGCCGGACTTGGCGGACGGCCAGGTGCTGTTGAAGACGCTGTACCTGTCCCTCGACCCTTACATGCGTGGACGCATGAGTGACGCACCGTCCTACGCAGCACCGGTAGAAATCGACGAGGTAATGACCGGTGGCGCCGTCAGCCGTATTGAGCAATCGCGTAATCCCAAATTCGAGGTGGGCGATCTGGTGGTCGGCTCTACCGGCTGGCAGAGCCACAGCATTTCCGACGGTCGCAACCTGATACCGGTGCCCAAGGGCCTGGCGAGCCCATCGATGGCGTTGGGCGTGCTTGGGATGCCGGGCATGACCGCTTATATGGGGTTGATGGATATCGGCCAGCCCAAGCCTGGCGAGACCCTGGTCGTGGCGGCGGCGTCCGGCGCGGTGGGTTCGGTGGTGGGGCAGGTGGCCAAGCTCAAGGGCTTGCGTGTGGTGGGGATTGCCGGTGGCGCGGATAAATGTCGCTATGTGGTGGACGAGTTGGGCTTTGATGCCTGTATCGACCACAAGAGCGAGCACTTTGCCGATGAGCTGGCCCAGGCGTGCTTCAAGGGCGTGGACATCTACTTTGAAAACGTCGGTGGCAAGGTTTTCGATGCGGTGGTGCCGCTGCTCAACCCCAAGGCACGTATTCCACTGTGCGGCCTGATCGCCGGCTATAACGCCCATGAGGCGCCGAGTGGGCCGGATCGCCTGCCGGCATTGCAACGGACCTTGCTTACCAAGCGCGTACGTATCCAGGGCTTTATCGTGTTCGACGACTATGGCGACCGCCAGCCCGAATTCCTCAGTGCGATGGCGCCGTGGGTGCGCGACGGCAAGATCAAGTTCCGCGAGGACGTGGTCGACGGGCTGGAGCAGGCCCCCGAAGCCTTTATTGGTTTGCTGGAAGGGCGCAACTTCGGCAAGTTGGTGGTGCGCCTCGCGCAGGATTGACCATTTGACGCTAATCCGGGGCGCGGGTATAAACCGCGTCTCGTTGTTTTGTCGGACCCATTGCCCATGAGCTTCAGCCCCCTGATTCGCCAACTGATCGACGCCTTGCGTACCTTGCCGGGCGTGGGTCAGAAAACCGCCCAACGCATGGCGCTGCAATTGCTGGAGCGTGATCGCAGCGGCGGTACCCGGTTGGCCCAGGCCCTGAGCCAGGCCATGACGGGTGTGGGGCACTGTCGCCAGTGCCGCACCCTCACTGAGGAAGAACTCTGCCCGCAATGCGCCGATCCACGCCGTGACGACACGCTGTTGTGTGTGGTGGAAGGGCCGATGGACGTGTACGCGGTGGAGCAGACCGGTTACCGCGGGCGCTACTTCGTGCTCAAGGGGCACTTGTCACCCCTGGATGGCCTGGGGCCGGAAGCCATCGGCATTCCGCAACTGGTGGCGCGCATTGAAGAGCAAGGCACTTTCACCGAAGTGATCCTGGCCACCAACCCGACGGTGGAAGGTGAGGCCACGGCGCACTACATCGCGCAGCTGCTGACCAATAAGGGCCTGGTCACCTCGCGTATTGCCCATGGCGTACCGTTGGGTGGCGAGTTGGAACTGGTGGATGGCGGCACCTTGGCGCACTCCTTTGCCGGCCGCAAGCCCATCGCCCTCTAAAGAACAACGCAGCAAAAACTGTGGGAGGGGGCTTGCTCCCGATGGCGACCTTATAGTCGATACCTGATTGACTGAACCACCGCTATCGGGAGCAAGCCCCCTCCCACATTGGTTTTGCATTGTTGGCAGTATTCGCGTCCGGCTTGATAGCCAAGCAAGCGCTTGGTAAGTTCGCTCTACCTCTGCGTGGAGTTTGCCGATGTCTGCCTATCAGGACTACTTCGACCCCAGCCACCTCTTGGTCCGCGACAGCGTGCGCCGTTTTGTCGAGCGCGAGATGTTGCCGGGCATCGAGCAATGGGAGGAGGCCGCAAGCTTTCCCCGCGAGTTGTACCTCAAGGCAGGTGCTGCGGGGATTCTGGGCATCGGTTATCCCGAAGCGCTTGGCGGCAGCCATGAAGGTGACCTGTTCGCCAAGGTGGCCGCCAGTGAAGAGTTGATGCGCTGCGGCTCTGGCGGGGTAGTGGCCGGCTTGGGTTCGCTGGATATCGGCTTGCCACCCGTCGTCAAATGGGCCAGGCCCGCGTTGCGGGAGCGTGTCGTACCGCAGGTGTTGTCCGGCGAGAAGATCATCGCCCTGGCCGTAACCGAGCCGAGCGGCGGTTCTGATGTGGCCAACCTGCAAACCCGTGCGGTCCGTGAGGGCGAGCATTACCGCGTCAGCGGCAGCAAAACCTTTATTACCAGTGGCAGCCGCGCCGACTTCTACACCGTCGCCGTACGTACCGGCGGGCCGGGCTTTGGCGGTATCAGCCTGCTGCTCATTGAAAAAGGCACCCCAGGCTTCACGGTCGGTCAGCCCCTGAAGAAGATGGGCTGGTGGGCGTCGGACACGGCTGAACTGTTCTTCGACGATTGCAGGGTGCCGGTGAGCAACCTGATCGGCGCCGAGAATATGGGGTTTGCCTGCATCATGGACAACTTCCAGAGCGAACGCCTGGCCCTGGCGTTGATGGCCAATATGACCGCGCAACTGGCGCTTGAGCAAAGCCTTGAGTGGGCTGCCCAGCGCGAAGCATTCGGCAAGCCCATCGGCAAGTTTCAGGTGCTCAAGCATCGGTTGGCGGAAATGGCCACTGCCGTGGAAGTGTCCCGCGAATTCACCTATCGCCAGGCGGCCAAGATGGCCGCCGGCAAGAGTGTGATCAAGGAGATTTCCATGGCCAAGAACCTCGCCACCGACACGGCCGACCGCGTCACTTATGACGCGGTGCAGATCCTCGGTGGCCAGGGTTACATGCGTGGCAACCTGGTGGAGCGGCTGTACCGCGACAACCGCATCCTGTCCATCGGGGGTGGCACTCGCGAAGTGATGAATGAAATCATCAGCAAGCAGATGGGGCTTTGATCAGCGCTCGGTCAATGCGAACTGGGTCAGGCAGAACGTCGGAATGCCCATGTCTTCCAGGCGCTGTGAGCCGCCCAGCTCCGGCAGGTCGATGATCGCCGCGGCTTCGAAGATCTTCGCGCCCATGCGACGCACCAGGTTGGCGGCAGCGATCAGGGTGCCGCCGGTGGCGATCAAATCATCGAACATCAAGACCGAGTCGCCTTCGCACAGACTGTCGGCATGCACCTCCAGAAAGGCTTCACCGTACTCGGTCTGGTAACCCTCGGCCAACACATCGGCGGGCAGCTTGCCTTGCTTGCGGAACAGGATCAGCGGCTTGTTCAACTGGTAGGCGATGATCGAGCCGATCAGAAAGCCCCGCGCATCCATCGCGCCGATATGCGTGAAGTCGGCTTCTACATAGCGATGGGCAAAGCTGTCGGCCACCAGGCGCAGGGCGCGGGGTGATTGGAACAGCGGCGTGATGTCACGAAAGATCACGCCAGGCTTGGGGAAGTCGATGACAGGGCGGATCAGGGATTTGATGTCGAACGAATCGAAGGTCATCGTCGAAGAGTCCTGGGAGCGGAAAACGGACTCGAAGTATACCTGCGGCCCCGCCGATTGGCGCGGCCGCAGGTGGCTGGATCAACTCTCCAGCGCCCCCCCGGCCAGCGAACACAGCTGGATCGGGTCAAGGATGTGCACTTCCTTGCCCTCGGCGGCGATCAGCTCGTTCTGCTGGAAGCGGGTAAACACCCGGGACACGGTTTCCACCGCCAAGCCCAGGTAGTTGCCGATTTCATTGCGCGACATGCTCAGGCGGAACTGGTTGGCCGAGAAGCCACGGGCGCGGAAGCGTGCCGACAGGTTGACCAGGAAGGTAGCGATGCGCTCGTCGGCGGTTTTTTTCGACAACAGCAGCATCATTTGTTGATCGTCGCGAATCTCGCGGCTCATCACGCGCATCAACTGGCGGCGCAGTTGCGGCAGTTGCAAGGCCAATTCATCCAGACGCTCGAAGGGGATTTCGCATACCGACGTCGTCTCCAGAGCCTGGGCCGATACCGGGTGAATCTCGGTGTCCATGCCGGACAACCCCACCAATTCGCTGGGCAGGTGGAAACCGGTGATCTGTTCTTCGCCGCTGTCGCTCAGGCTGAACGTCTTCAACGCCCCCGAACGTACTGCATAGACGGAGTCAAACTTGTCGCCCTGGCGAAACAGAAACTCGCCCTTTTTCAGCGGGCGGCCGCGTTTAACGATGTCGTCCAGCGCATCCATGTCTTCCAGATTCAACGAAAGTGGCAGGCACAGGGGAGCCAGGCTGCAATCCTTGCAATGGGCCTGGCTGTGAGCGCGCAGTTTAACTGGCTCGGACATTTCTTAAATCCTTGTGGGAAATCACACATAAGACGTAAGGGTAACGCACCGAGGGTAGCTGAGGCCAGCGTGTACAAAAAAGCGGCAGCGGTATACAGGTTTTTGTATCGCTGCCGATACATTGTTGTCTCTCAACGAGCAGGAGCTCAGATCATGTCCGTCAGCAGTGTCCAGAACCCACAGATTAATGTGGCTGCAGTGTCGGTCTGGAAGGCCGCCGATGCCTCCAAGGACAAAGACGCCGCCTCCAAGGCACCCACCGCGCCAGAAACCGCCGAACCCAAGACCACCGAGGGGGTAAAGGTGGTCATCTCCGGAGAGGCGATGGGCGCATCGAAGGCCGAGCAATCGGACAATAGCGATATCGACAACAGCAGCCTGAGCGATAGCGTCAAGCAGTTGCTGAAAATGATCCGTGAACTCAAAAAGCAGCTTGCCGAAAAAATGGCCGAAATGGCAGCGGTCATGGCCGATAATTCCATGACGCCTGAGGCGCGCCTGGTGAAGGTGGGCAACCTGCAGGCTGGCGTGTCGGCATTACAGGCTGGCTTGACCTTGGCTCAGACCGCTTTGGCCAAGGCCATGAAAGACCAGCCACCGTCGGCTCAATTGGAAGCCATGAGCCTGGCCTCGCGCTAACCGGGCTCAGATGACCCGCGAGAATCGCTGCCTGTTCTGGTGCTCCAGATAGGCATCGAACACCATGCACACCGAGCGCACCAGCAAGCGTCCGGCCGGCAGCACGCGAATGCTGTGGGCATCCAGTTCGATCAGGCCGTCTGCCGCCATGGTCTCCAGCTGTGGCCACAGCTCAAGGAAATAGCCGCGAAAATCAATGTTGAAGGCCTGTTCGATCTGCTCGAAGTTCAGGCTGAAGTTGCAGATCAACTGCTGAATCACCTCGCGTCGCAAGCGGTCGTCGGTGGTGCAGACCAAGCCACGGCTGGTTGCCAGTTGCGCGCCGGCCAGGGCGTTCTGGTACTGGTTCAAGTCGCTGCTGTTCTGGCAGTACAGGTCGCCGATCTGGCTGATCGCCGATACCCCCAGCCCGATCAAGTCGCAATGGCCGTGGGTGGTGTAGCCCTGGAAATTGCGCTGCAACCTGCCTTCCTCCTGGGCAACAGCCAATTCGTCATCCGGCAGGGCGAAGTGGTCCATGCCGATGTAGCGGTAACCGGCCTGGGTCAATTGCTCGATGGTGGTTTGCAGCATCAGCAGTTTTGCCGCAGGCGAAGGCAAGTCGTCGGTGTTGATGCGCCGCTGCGGCATAAAGCGCTCGGGCAGGTGCGCGTAGTTGAACACCGACAGGCGATCCGGTTGCAGACTGATCACTTCTTCCACGGTGCGCGCGAAGTTCAACGGCGTTTGCTTGGGTAAGCCGTAGATCAGATCAATGTTGATCGAACGAAACTGCAAGGTGCGCGCGGCGTCGATCACTGCGCGGGTTTCTTCCAGGCTTTGCAGGCGGTTGACCGCCCGTTGCACCTCCGGGTCAAGGTCCTGCAGGCCAATGCTCACGCGGTTGAAACCCAGTTCACGCAACAGGCCCATGGTGGCCCAGTCGGCTTCGCGGGGGTCGATCTCGATGCCGTAGTCGCCCGAGTCATCATCGAGCAAATTGAAGTGCTGGCGCAGGTGCGTCATCACCTGGCGCAGTTCGTCATGGCTGAGAAAGGTCGGGGTGCCGCCGCCGAAGTGCAGCTGCTCCACGGGCTGTTTCGGGTCCAGGTGACAGGCCACCAACTGGATTTCCTGCTCCAGGCGTTGCAGGTAGGCCTGGGCGCGGCCACGGTCCTTGGTGATCACCTTGTTGCAAGCGCAGTAATAGCAAATGTTCGCGCAGAACGGCACGTGGATATACAGCGATAAGGGGCGGGCGGCTTTGCGGCTTTCGCGCAGGGCATGCAGCAGGTCGAAGGTGCCAACCTGGCTGTCGAATTGTACGGCGGTGGGGTAGGACGTGTAACGCGGCCCCGCCAAGTCGTAGCGGTGAATCAGATGTGTGTCCCAACGAATGGCGTCGAGCATGCGGGCGGTCCCCCGGATAGGCTAGTGGGCCGAGTCTAGGGGCGAGCCGCAGGTGGCATGTTGATTTGCATCAACGGGGAGCGGCGCTATGCCACATGGCCGTTAATGGCCCATCAACCAGTGCTGATGCGGGCCGGGCAGGGTCCATAAGCCAAACACAATCACCCATACGCCACCGGCCACACGCACGCTGCGTTTGCGCAGCCAGGCGGTGACGCGTTCGGCTGCCAGGCCGGTCGCCAGCAACACCGGCCAAGTGCCCAAGCCAAACGCCAGCATCAGCAGTGCACTGTCCAGCGCATTGCCCTGGCTCGCCGCCCACAGCAGGGAGCTGTAGACCAAGCCACACGGCAACCAGCCCCAGAGCGCGCCCAGCAGCAGGGCGCGGGGCAGGCTGGACACCGGCAGCAAACGGCTGGCGACGGGCTGGATATAGCGCCACAGGCCGCGTCCGAGGCTTTCGATGCGGGTCAGGCCGCTCCACCAGCCGGCCAGGTACAGGCCCATGCTGATCAGCAGTAGCCCGGCGAGCACGCGCATGAACATCGCCGCGGGGCTGTTGGCCAGCGCCCAGCCGGCCAGGCCGATCAACAACCCGGCCGTCGCGTAGCTGAGGATGCGCCCCAGGTTGTAGGCCAGCAGCAGGCGGAACCTGCGGCCGCGTTGGTGCTTGGGAATCGCCAGGGTCAGCGCACCCATCAGCCCGCCACACATGCCCAGGCAATGGCCGCCACCGAGCAAACCGAGGATCAGCGCCGAGACCAGCAGGGGGGGCAGCTCAAGCATGGGGAGGGTCTTTGGGCGGTTGTTCCGGGCCGTTCGCTTCGTCGATGGCGGCCAGGTGGTTCGGGTCCTGATCTTCGAACAGCACGCTGTGGGCCGGGCCGTCGAGGTCTTCGTACTGGCCGCTGTCCACGGCCCAGAAGAAGATGTAAATGGCCACGCCCACTAAGAGCAGCGCCGCCGGGATCATCACGTATAGAGCTGGCATCTGCACTCCATGCCCGCACGCCTCAAACCGGCAGCGGGCGGGTTACCAAAGGGGCACCGGCTGGCTGCACATTCGGCAGGCGAGCCAGGCGCAGCGCATTGAGCACCACAGTCAAGGAACTGAGGGACATGCCGATCGCGGCCCAGATCGGGGTGATCCAACCCAGGGCGGCAAACGGCAGCATAAGGCTATTGTATAGCCCGGCCCACAGCAGATTCTCGATGATGACCCGCCGGGTACGCCGCGCCAGGCTAAAGGCTTGCACCAGGGCATCGAGGCGGTTGGACAGTAGCACGGCGTCGGCGCTGGTTTTCGCCAAGTCCGTGGCCGACCCCATGGCCACGCTGATATCGGCGGCGGCCAGCACCGGTACATCGTTGACGCCATCACCCAGCATCAGCACGGTGCGGCCTTCCTGGTGCAAGCGTTGCAGCACCCGCAGCTTGTCATCCGGGCGCAGGCCGCCGTGGGCTTCGTCGATGCCCAGGTCGGCGGCGACGCTGGCGACCATTGGCGAACTGTCACCGGACAGCAACAGCGTGCGCCAGCCACGGGCCTTGCACGCAGCCAGCAGGGACGGTGCATCGCTGCGCAAGCGGTCATCCAGCACGAACCAGGCCAGGGCGCCATGGCTGTCGCCCAACAACAGCCATTGGCCGGCTGCGTCCGGTGCCTCAGGCAGCGGGCACCCACTCAGTTCGCAGACAAAGGCGGCGTGGCCGATGCGCAAGCGGCGTTCGCCCACGCGCCCCTCCAGCCCCAGCCCTGGGGCACTGATGACTTCTTCAGCGGCCAACGGCGCGCGCCCGAAGGCTCGGGCGATGGGGTGTTCGGAGCGGTTTTCGAGGGCGGCGGCGAGGCTCAGGCAGTCATCGCTGTTCAACGCGCCCACGGGACGTATGGCACGTAACGCCAGGCGACCTTCGGTCAGGGTGCCGGTCTTGTCGAAAATCACCGTATCGATCTGGTTCAAACCCTCCAGTACATGGCCGCGGGTCAGCAGTAGCCCGAGTTTGTGCAGGGTGCCGGTGGCGGCGGTGAGGGCGGTCGGGGTGGCCAGCGACAGCGCACAAGGGCAGGTCGCCACCAGCATTGCCAGGACGATCCAGAACGCCCGCGTCGGGTCCAACTGCCACCACGCCAGGCCGATCAGCAGCGCGGCGACCAGTGAGCACAACAGGAACCACTGCGCCGCGCGGTCGGCGATTTGCGCCAGGCGCGGTTTCTCGGCCTGGGCGCGCTCCAGCAGGCGCACGATGGCCGACAAGCGGGTGTCATGGCCCAAGGCGCGCACCTCGACGGTCAGCGCGCCTTCGACGTTAAGCGTACCGGCGGTGACGGTGTCACCGATAAAGCGCGATTGCGGCAGGTATTCGCCGGTCAGCAGCGACTCGTCGATGCTCGACTGACCCTCGAGAATCACCCCGTCGGCCGGCAGGACGGCGCCCGGATGTACCAATACCCGATCACCCAACACCAACTCACTGAGCAGGATGCGCTCGCTCTGCCCACCGCTGTTCAAGCGCAGGCACGAGGCGGGCAACAGGTTGACCAACTGCGCGGTGGCGGCGGCGGTGCGCTCACGAGCGCGGCGTTCCAGATAGCGGCCGGCCAGCAGGAACAGCGCGAACATGCCCACCGCGTCGAAATACAGTTCGCCGGACCCGGTAATCGCGGTCCAGATGCCCGCCAGGTACGCGCCGCCAATCGCCAGGGACACCGACACATCCATGGTCAGGTGACGTGTACGCAAGTCGCGCAGGGCGCCCTTGAAAAACGGCGCGCAGCTGTAGAACACGATGGGGGTTGTGAGAAACATCGCCACCCAGCGCAGGATCACATGCAGTTCCGGGCTCAAATCGATGTTGAATTCAGGCCAGGTCGCCATGGTTGCCATCATCGCCTGGAACCACAACAAACCGGCCACCCCCAGTTGGCGCAGGGCCAGGCGGTTCTCGCCGGCCAATTGCTGGGCTGCGCGGTCGGCCTGATAGGGGTGGGCGGCATAGCCAATATGACGCAGTTCACCGAGCAACCGGCTCAACGGCAATTGAGCGTCGGCCCAGCGGACTTGCAAGCGATGGTTGGACAGGTTCAGCCGCGCCTCCGCCACAGCGGGCAGGCTGCGCAGGTGTTTTTCGATCAGCCAGCCACACGCGGCGCAACTGATGCCTTCCATCAACAGGGTGGCTTCCGCCAGTTCGCCTTCGTGGCGTACAAAGGGCTTTTGCACGTCGGCGCGGTCGTACAGCGCCAATTCGTCCACGAGTTGCACCGGCAACGCCTCGGGGTTGGCCGAGGCTTCGCTGCGGTGCTGGTAGTAGCTTTCCAGCCCACCGGCAACGATGGCTTCGGCCACCGCCTGGCAGCCTGGGCAACACAACTCACGGGGTTCACCCAGGATCTGCGCGGTAAACCGGCTGCCCGCCGGGACGGGCAGGGCGCAGTGGTAGCAGGGGATGGGGCTGGTCATGGTCGGGTTACTGGTCTTCAGCACCTTGCAGCGGTTCGTCACCCAACAGCAGGTCCTTGTCGTGGCTGACCTGCTCTTCTTCGAACAGGCGCCAGGTCTTGTCACCTTCTACGCCGAGCAGTTCCACGAAGCGTCGGCCGTCGACCTTGTCGGTGACCTGACCGATGTAGCGCCCGGGTTCGCTGTCGCTACGGGTCAGGATGATCTTGCGGTCCTTCTGCGGCTGGGTTGGCGAAATCAGGTTCAACTCCAGCGTATTCGGGTTGCTGTTGCCGGTCAGGCGCAGGTCGACTTCGCCAGTCAGCTCGTCCAGGTGCACCGATGCACGCAGTTGCAGGGTCTGCGCCAGTTGTTCGCGATCCAGGGAGCGGTTGATGCCTTTGCCGGCCTCGTAATAGTTGTCGTTGACCAGGTTGTCGGGGTTTTTCACCGCGATAGTCACCATGGACAGGGTCAAGGTCACCGAGCAGGCCAGGATGCCAATGATGATCCAGGGCCAAAGGTGCTTGTACCAAGGGCTTGCGGCAGTTGCTGCGGGCATTGTGGCGCTCTCTTTTAACGGGCTTTTTGTTTATCGGACCTGGGGGCCGATGAATCGGCTCTTGGCTTCAACGTGGACGCTGTCGTCATCGGCATCCTTGAGGATGAATTGCACCTCGTTGGTGCTCGACGGCAGTTGCTCGGGGGCGCTGGACAGTTCCACCGGCATGCTGAAGATATCCCCGGCGGCGACTTTGATCTCGCGGCGGCCTTGCAGCTTGAGGTCCGGCAGGCCCGCTGCGTCGAGCACGTAGGTGTGGTCGCGCTGGTCTTTGTTCATGATCTTCAGGCTGTAGACGTTTTCGATGCGGCCTTCGGCGTTTTCGCGGTAGAGCACGCGGTCTTTGCTGACGTCGAAGCCCACCAGCGAGCGCATGAAAAATGCCGTGACCAGCAGGCTGATCATCGCCAGCAGGACCAGGGCGTAACCGATCAATCGTGGTCGCAGCTTGTGAGTCTTCTGTCCGGACAGGTTGTGCTCGGTGGTGTAGCTGATCAGGCCGCGTGGGTAGTCCATCTTGTCCATGATGTTGTCGCATGCGTCGATACAGGCGGCGCAACCGATGCATTCGATTTGCAGGCCGTCGCGGATGTCGATCCCGGTCGGGCAGACCTGCACGCACATCGTGCAATCGATGCAATCGCCCAGGCCCTGAGCCTTGTAGTCGACGCCTTTTTTGCGCGGGCCACGCACTTCACCGCGACGCGGGTCGTAGGAGACGATCAAGGTGTCTTTGTCGAACATCACGCTCTGGAAGCGTGCGTACGGGCACATGTAGATGCACACCTGTTCGCGTAGCCAGCCGGCGTTGCCATAGGTGGCGAGGGTGAAGAAGCCTACCCAGAAATAGGACCAGCCATCGGCCTGGCCGGTGAAGAAGTCGAACACCAGCTCGCGGATCGGCGAGAAGTAGCCGACAAAGGTCATGCCGGTGACAAAACCGATCAACAGCCACAGGCTGTGCTTGCTCAATTTGCGCAGGAACTTGTTGACGCCCATCGGTGCCTTGTCGAGCTTGATGCGCTGGTTGCGATCGCCTTCGGTGACCTTTTCGCACCACATGAAGATCCAGGTCCACACGCTTTGCGGGCAGGTATAACCGCACCACACGCGACCGGCGTACACCGTGATAAAGAACAGGCCAAATGCGGCAATGATCAACAGGCCCGACAGCAGGATGAAGTCCTGGGGCCAGAAGGTCGCGCCAAAAATGAAGAATTTGCGTTCCGGCAGGTTCCACCACACCGCCTGGTGGCCCCCCCAGTTCAGCCACACCGTGCCGAAATAGAGCAGGAACAGACCGGCACCGCCGAGCATGCGCAAATTACGGAACAGGCCGGTGAAGGCGCGGGTGTAGATCTTCTCTCGCGAGGCGTAGAGATCGACCGTGTTGCTGGCGTTTTTGGCAGGCGGGGTAACGTCATGTACCGGTATCTGGTTGCTCATCATTGCATCCCACGGCGGTGGAGACTTGCCTCGGCCAGTACGTGCCAGCCGGGGTCAAATAGGGGTGTGGCAGTGGCCTAATGATACGCCCCCGGTGGTGCGCTAAGGGTGCGACCTTTGGTCGCGTTGGGGGAATTCAATTGATGGTATATGTGATCTGGATCAATTGACTTGGGAAGTATGGACGGTTTTTGCCTCAAGGCGGGTCATTCGTTCCATGGATTGAGCAACGGAACGCCGCTGGACTGAAAGTCGCAGACATTGCGCGTCACGACGGTCAGCCCATGCACCAGCGCTGTCGCGGCGATCAGCGCATCACTTTCATTAGCCTGGTCGGGTACATGCAATTGCGCACAACGCAACGCAACTGCGGCATCGACAGGCAGGATCCTGGCATCAAAGGCGGGCATTACGTGCTTTTTCAGCCAGGTTCGTAACACCTTCCCTTGCACCGGGTCTCGACGTTCAATGCGCAAGACGCCGGTCTCCAGCTCCTTGAGGGTGATAGCCGAGATGAACATGCGTGGAGCAATGACACTTTTTGCCCAGGCGACGACTTTGGCGTCAGCCCGGGGTTTACGAAGTTCAGAGATTACGTTGGTGTCGAGCAGGTACATCAAGAGAGGTCCACAGGTCGATGGATGATCACGGCGCGTTCGGTTTCGAACTCGATATCGGCCGCTTCCGACATCATCAGCAAGTCAACGATGTCAGCATCGAGGCCTGTCAGTTTCTGGTAGTCCTCAATGCTTAGCAGGACATGGGCAGGCTTGCCGCGATCGGTGATAAAAACCGGCCCTTGGCGAGCGGCTTTTTTGGCACCACTTGTGTCTTGATTGAATTCCCGGCTGGAAATGGTGGTGATGGTCATGGGGTATCCCCCTTCGTCAGATTTTATGTAGGCACGTTACTACTTAGGTTCGAGCAGGAGCAAGTCCGAGGCTACGAGCGGTCATTCTGTGGGGGAACAAACAACAAAGCCCTGCGTAGCTGTCGCTGCGCAGGGCTTTGTTGATAGTCAGGTTTACTGCTCTTCGGTCTGCTTATCCCCATGGGACAGGCTGTAGACATATGCCGCCAGCAGATGCACCTTGTCATTGCCTTGCAGTTGCTCCTGAGCAGGCATCTGGCCCTGGCGGCCGTAACGGATGGTCTGCTGCAGTTGGGCGAAGCTGGAGCCGTAGATGAATGCACCCGGGTGGGTCAGGTCGGGGGCGCCCATCGCCGGGGTGCCTTTACCGGCGGGACCGTGGCAGGCCACGCAGTTGGCGGCGAAGAGTTTCGCGCCGTTGGCCGCGTCGGCTTTGGCCCCTTCCGGCAACTTGCGGCCGTCGAGGTTGGTCACCACAAAGGCTGCCACGTCAGCCACGCCTTGTTCGCCGATCACCTCGGCCCACGCCGGCATCACCGCGTGGCGGCCTTTCATGATGGTTTCCTTGATGGTGGCCGGTTCGCCACCCCAGCGCCAATCGGCATCGGTCAGGTTGGGGAAACCGTAGGCGCCCTTGGCGTCGGAACCGTGGCACACCGAACAGTTGGAGGCGAACAGGCGACCTCCCATCTTCAGGGCTTGCGGGTCCTTGGCGACTTCTTCAATCGGCATTGCGGCGAACTTGGCGAAGATCGGGCCGAACTTGGCGTCTGACTTGGCCATTTCCTTTTCCCATTCGTGCACGCCGGTCCAGCCGGTCTGGCCGTTGGCGAATGGGGTTTGCTTGTCGGTGTCGAGGTAGTTGTAGCCGGGCAGCAAGCCCTTCCAATTGCCGAGGCCGGGATACAGCGCCAGGTAGCCGAGGGCGAAGATGATGGTGCCGACGAACAGCATGAACCACCATTTGGGCAGCGGGTTGTCGTACTCCTCGATGCCGTCGAACGAGTGGCCGACGGTTTCGTCGGTCTGCTCGGCGCGCTGGCCCCGGCGGGTGGACAGCAGCAGCCAGGTCAGGGCGAAGATGGTACCCAGACTGAGGACTGTGACGTACAGACTCCAGAACGTAGTCATTCTTTGTTACTCCTAGAAGCTTGCTCGACGTGCTTGATGGCTTCGGGATCATCCGCAAAGGGCAGCATGGTCGCGTCGTCAAACTCCGACTTGCGCTTGGGGCTGAACACCCACAGCGCCAGGCCGATAAAGGCCACCATCACCACAACGGTGCCCAGGCCTCGAATCATCCCGATATCCATGTAGGTCACCGTTTGCTTTTGATGAGGGTGCCAAGGCCCTGCAGGTAGGCCACCAATGCGTCCATTTCGGTCTTGCCCTTCACGGCGGCGGCTGCACCGGCGATGTCTTCATCGGTGTAGGGCACGCCCAGGGTGCGCAAGACTTCCATCTTCTTCGCGGTGTCCTTGCCGTCGAGCTTGTTTTCCACGAGGAACGGATACGCCGGCATTTTCGACTCGGGCACGACGTTGCGCGGGTTGTACAAGTGCGCACGCTGCCAGTCATCGGAGTAACGCCCGCCGACACGGGCCAGGTCCGGGCCGGTACGCTTGGAACCCCACAGGAACGGGTGGTCCCACACGCTTTCACCGGCAACCGAATAGTGGCCGTAGCGTTCGGTTTCGGCGCGGAACGGGCGGATCATCTGCGAGTGGCAGCCGACACAACCGTTAGCGATGTAGACGTCGCGGCCTTCCAGTTCAAGGGCGGTGCGCGGCTTCATGCCTTCGACCGGTTTGTTGGTCACGTCCTGGAAGAACAGCGGGACGATCTGGGTCAGGCCGCCGATACTCACGGCGATGGCCATGAAGAAGGCCAGCAGGCCGATATTCTTCTCGACTACTTCATGCTTCATCAGTGGGCTCCCACAACGGCGATCTTGGCGGCGGCTTCGGCTTCTGCAGGGTCCGAGGCACGCACGGTGCGCCAGACGTTGTAGGCCATGAACAGCATGCCGGCGGCAAAGAACGCACCGCCCAGGGCACGGACGATGTAGCCCGGATGGCTGGCTTGCAGCGCTTCGACGAAGGAGTAGGTGAGGGTGCCGTCATCGTTGATCGCACGCCACATCAGGCCCTGGGTGATGCCGTTGACCCACATCGAGGCGATGTAGAGCACGGTGCCGATGGTGGCCAGCCAGAAGTGCGTGTTGATCAGCCCGACGCTGTGCATCTGCGCACGGCCGAACAGTTTGGGGATCATGTGGTACAGCGCGCCGATGGAGATCATCGCCACCCAACCGAGGGCGCCGGCGTGTACGTGGCCGATGGTCCAGTCGGTGTAGTGGGACAGCGAGTTGACGGTCTTGATCGCCATCATCGGGCCTTCGAAGGTCGACATGCCGTAGAACGCCAGGGACACCACGAGGAAGCGCAGGATCGGGTCGGTGCGCAATTTATGCCAGGCGCCCGACAGGGTCATCATGCCGTTGATCATGCCGCCCCAGCTCGGGGCCAGCAGGATGATCGACATCGCCATGCCCAGGGACTGCGCCCAATCCGGCAGCGCGGTGTAGTGCAGGTGGTGCGGGCCGGCCCAGATGTACAGGGTGATCAGTGCCCAGAAGTGCACGATGGACAGGCGATACGAGTAGATCGGCCGTTCGGCCTGCTTGGGCACGAAGTAGTACATCATCCCCAGGAAACCGGTGGTGAGGAAGAAGCCTACGGCGTTGTGGCCATACCACCACTGGATCATCGCATCCGTTGCCCCGGCGTAGGCCGAGTAGGATTTGAACCAGCTCACCGGCAAGGAGGCGTGGTTGACGATGTGCAGCATCGCCGTCACCAGGATGAACGCGCCGTAGAACCAGTTACCCACATAGATGTGCTTGGTCTTGCGCTTGACGATGGTGCCGAAGAACACCACGGCGTAGGTCACCCACACGATGGCGAGCAAAATGGCGATCGGCCATTCCAGCTCGGCGTATTCCTTGGTGGTGGTGTAGCCCAGCGGCAGGGTGATGATGGCGCCGAGGATCACGGCTTGCCAGCCCCAGAAGGTGAATGCGGCGAGGCCGTCGGAGATCAGTCGCGTCTGGCAGGTTCGCTGCACGACATAGTAGGAGGTGGCAAACAATGCACATCCGCCGAAGGCGAAAATCACCAGGTTGGTGTGCAGCGGGCGCAGGCGGCCGAAGGTCGTCCATGGCAAGCCGAAATTCAATTGCGGCCAGACCAGTTGCGAGGCGATGAACACCCCGAGCCCCATGCCAAGGATCCCCCAGACCACCGTCATGATGGCGAACTGGCGGACTACCTTATAGTTATAAGCAGTCGGACTGATTGCTGTGCTCATTCTAAGGTTCCACGGTTTAGGTTTTTTTATAGGTAAAATCGGCCGCAAGTATGTAGAAAGCGAGGGGTCATTGCAACGCAATGACTGACCTGTATCAATGCGTTCCACGCCAGATTCTGCGCCCTTTCCATGTTTGGTGTAAGGACAAAATCCGAAATAAAAAGCTGATCGAGTGGACAAGAAAATTTGGGGGCCGCAACAATAGTCGTGCGTACGCCAGGATCAGTCCGCTGTGCAAGCAAGCGTAGACCCGAATGGCGAGAGGGGAAAGTTGTGCTTTGGAAGGGTGTGACACTTGGTCGCGTTAAAAGTCCCCCTGTGGCGAGGGAGCAAGCTCCCTCGCCACTGGTAAGTTGCCGCCCCGCAGTGGGGCGGCGTTCAGGGGTTATTGCGACTGGCTTTCTGGCGTTGCGCCATCAGCGTTGTGCGACAGGCTATAAACGTAGGCGGCCAACAGATGCACCTTGTCATTACCTTGCAGCACGTCCTGCGCCGGCATCTGGCCTTGGCGGCCGTGGCGGATGGTCTGCTGCAGCTGCGCCAGACTGGTGCCGTAGATAAACCCGGCAGGCTCGGTCAGGTTCGGCGCGCCCATGGCTTCCATGCCGTGGCCTTGCGGACCGTGGCAGGCCACGCACGTGGTGTTGAAGGCCGCTTGGCCTGCGGCCAGGTCGGCAGTGCTGTCGGCCGGCAATGGCAGCTTGGCCAGGTCATGACGCACATAGGCGGCGACGTTTTTTACCCCGTCTTCGCCGAGTATTTCACCCCAGGCCGGCATTGCCGCGTGACGACCGTTCAAGATCGTGGCCTTGATCGCTTCAGGTGAACCGCCCCAGCGCCAGATATTGTCCGCCAGGTTCGGGAAGCCATAGGCACCCTTGGCATCCGAGCCGTGGCACACCGCGCAGTTGGAGGCGAACAAGCGGCCGCCCATTTTCAGCGCTTGCGGATCTTTCGCGACTTCTTCCACGGGCATGGCTGAGAATTTGGCGAAGATCGGCCCGAACTTGGCGTCGGCCTTGGCCATTTCCTTGTCCCATTCCTTATTCTGGGTCCAACCGTCTTCATAGCCCGGCAATACGCCTTTCCAGTTGCCCAGGCCCGGGTAGAGGATCAGATAGCCGACGGCGAACACCAGGGTGCCGGCGAACAGCATGAACCACCACTGGGGCAGCGGGTTGTCATATTCCTCGATGCCATCGAAGGCATGGCCCATGGTCTGGTCGACACTGCCCTTGGTCTCGCCCTTGCGGGTGCCGATCAATAGCCAGGTCAGGCCGATCAGGCTGCCGAGGGTCAGTACGCAGATCCATGTACTCCAAAAGGTAGTCATGGCCGAGTGCTCCTTGTTACAGGCTCTTCTTGAGCGTCGGATGGAGAGGGTTCATCGGCGAACGGCAGCAGGCGTGCCTGCTCGAATTCCGCATTGCGCCGGTTGTTGAACACCCACAGCGACAGGCCGATAAAGGCGATGGCGACCACCAGCGTGCCGAGGCCGCGGATGGTGCCCGCATCGAATTCAAATCCCATGGCTCACCTCTTGCTCTTGATGGCAGTGCCGAGTACTTGCAGGTACGCAACCAGCGCATCCATCTCGGTCTTGCCCTTGAGGCTGGCGACGGCGCCACTGATGTCGTCGTCGGTGTACGGCACACCGAGGGTGCGCATCACTTTCAACTTGGTTTCGGTGTGGCTGCTGTCCACGGGGGCGGTGACCAGCCACGGGTAGGCCGGCATTTTCGACTCCGGCACCACGTTGCGCGGGTTGTACAAGTGCGCGCGGTGCCAATCGTCCGAGTAGCGTGCGCCGACGCGCGCCAGGTCCGGCCCAGTGCGTTTGGAGCCCCACAGGAACGGGTGGTCCCACACGCTCTCGCCGGCTACCGAGTAGTGACCGTAACGCTCGGTCTCGGCGCGGAACGGGCGGATCATCTGCGAGTGGCACTGTACGCATCCCTCGCGGATGTAGATGTCGCGGCCTTCCAGTTGCAGCGCGGTGTAGGGCTTCATGCCTTCGACCGGCTTGTTGGTCACGTCCTGGAAGAACAGCGGGACGATCTGGGTCAGGCCGCCGATGCTCACGGCGAACACCATCAGCAGCATCAGCAGGCCGACGTTCTTTTCAATCGTTTCGTGTTTCATCACGGACTCCTCAGGCCATCTGCGCAGCAGCGGCGACTTCGACAGGTTGTGCCGAACGCACGGTGCGCCATGTGTTGTAAGCCATCAGCAACATGCCGGTGAGGAACACCGCACCGCCCACCAAGCGCACGATGAAGCCCGGATGGCTGGCCACCAGGGTCTCGACGAAGGAGTAGGTCAAGGTGCCGTCTTCGTTGACTGCACGCCACATCAGGCCCTGGGCGATGCCGTTGACCCACATCGAGGCGATGTAGAGCACGGTGCCGATGGTGGCCAGCCAGAAGTGCGCGTTGATCAGGCCGAGGCTGTACATCTGCTCGCGGCCGAAGACTTTCGGGATCATGTGGTACAGCGCGCCGATGGAGATCATCGCCACCCAACCGAGTGCGCCGGCGTGTACGTGGCCGATGGTCCAGTCGGTGTAGTGGGAGAGGGCGTTGACGGTCTTGATCGCCATCATCGGGCCTTCGAAGGTCGACATGCCGTAGAACGCCAGGGACACCACGAGGAAGCGCAGGATCGGGTCGCTGCGCAGCTTATGCCAGGCCCCTGAGAGGGTCATCATGCCGTTGATCATGCCGCCCCAGCTCGGTGCCAGCAGCACCAGGGACATCACCATGCCCAGGGACTGCGCCCAGTCCGGCAGCGCGGTGTAGTGCAGGTGGTGAGGGCCGGCCCAGATGTACAGGGTGATCAGCGCCCAGAAGTGCACGATGGACAAACGGTAGGAATACACCGGGCGTTCGGCCTGTTTGGGCACGAAGTAGTACATCATGCCGAGGAAGCCCGCCGTCAGGAAAAAGCCGACCGCGTTATGCCCGTACCACCATTGCACCATGGCATCTGTCGCACCGCCGTAGGCCGAGTAGGACTTGGTCCAGCTTACCGGCAGCGAGGCATGGTTGACGATGTGCAGGATGGCCACGGTGATGATGAACGCCCCGAAGAACCAGTTGCCGACGTAGATGTGCTTGGTCTTGCGCTTCATCACCGTGCCGAAGAACACCACACCGTAGGCGACCCAGACGATGGCGATCAAAATGGCGATCGGCCATTCCAGCTCGGCGTATTCCTTGGAGGTGGTGTAGCCCAACGGCAGGCTGATGGCCGCCAGCACAATCACCAGTTGCCAGCCCCAGAAGCAGAACGCGGCGATTTTCGGCGCGAACAGCTGCGTCTGGCAGGTGCGTTGTACCGAGTAAAAAGAACTGGCGAACAGCGCGCAGCCACCGAAGGCGAAGATCACCGCGTTGGTATGCAGCGGGCGCAAGCGGCCGAAGCTGGTCCAGGGCAAATCGAAGTTGAGTGCAGGCCAGACCAATTGGGCGGCGAGAAAAACCCCGAGCCCCATGCCGACGATGCCCCACACCACCGTCATAATGGCGAATTGGCGGACCACCTTGTAGTTATAGGCGGTACTTAAAGTAGTGTTCATGGTTCCCCATCCACGGTTCAACCCAAGCCAATGCGGCACTTGGGCTGGAGTTATAGGCAGACTAAAAAGCGAGGCAAGCATGGGCAAAGAGCACAAGGCCAGTATTGACGGGGATCAATGGGCGCACTGCGTGCAGGAACGCGGCTGGTTGTGGGATGTCGCGCAAGGGGCGGGCGCGCGTGAGCCTGTGACCCTGATCCTGGCCCACGGTGCCGGTGCGCCGATGGACTCCTCGTTCATGAACGACATGGCTGCACGCCTTGCCGGGCATGGCGTGAACGTGTTGCGCTTTGAATTTCCCTACATGGCCCAGCGCCGGCTGGACGGCGGCAAGCGCCCACCGAACCCGGCCCCGAAACTGCTGCAGGCGTGGCGTGAGGTGTATGTCGAGGTGCGACGTCATGTCGCTGGGAAACTGGCGATTGGCGGCAAGTCCATGGGCGGGCGCATGGCCAGTTTGTTGGCCGATGAATTGGCTGCCGATGGGCTGGTGTGCCTGGGTTATCCGTTCTATGCCGTGGGCAAGCCGCAAAAGCCACGGGTCGAGCACCTGGCCGGGTTGAAGACCGCGACGTTGATTGTGCAGGGCGAGCGCGATGCCCTGGGTAATCGGGAGGCGGTCGAGGGGTATGCGTTATCGCCGAGCATCGAGGTGATGTGGCTGGTGGCGGGGGATCATGATTTGAAGCCGTTGAAGGCGTCGGGGTTCAGCCATGAGCAGCATCTGGAGGCTGCGGCGGTGCAGGTGGCTGAGTTTCTCGGTGCCTGATAGGGCCCAATCGGGGGCTTGCCCCCGATCGCGATCTACCGGTTGAAACGCTCTACCAACGAGTACTGGGTATTGGCGGTATGCGTCAGCTCTTCACTCAATTGCGCCGAGTTCAGTGCCTGTTCCGAGGTCTGGTCCGCCAACAGCGCAATGGTGCTGATGTTGCGGCTGATCTCTTCGGCAACCGAGCTTTGCTCCTCGGTGGCGGCGGCGATCTGGGTGGTCATGTCGGTGATATGGGCGACCGCTTCGCTGATGCCCACCAACGCCTGATCCGCTTCCATCACCCGTGCCACACCCTCTTCGGCCTGGCGATGCCCGGCGTCCATGGTTTGTACTGCGGCGCTGGCGGTCTGCTGCAGCTTGGCGATCAACGTGTGGATCTGCCCGGTGGACTCGGCCGTACGTTGCGCCAACTGGCGTACTTCGTCGGCCACTACCGCAAAACCACGCCCCATTTCGCCGGCGCGGGCCGCTTCGATGGCGGCGTTGAGTGCCAGCAGGTTGGTCTGGTCGGCGATGCCTTTGATCACATCGACCACGCCGCCGATTTCATCGCTGTCCTTGGCCAGTTGGGTGACGGTCACGCCGGTTTCACCCACGGCAACGGACAGGCGCTGAATCGCCTCGCGGGTTTCCCCGGCGATGTCGCGGCCACGACCGGTCAGGCGATTGGCTTCCTGGGTGGCGTCGGCGGTGCGTTGTACGTGGCTGGCCACTTCCTGGGTCGTCGCCGCCATCTGGTTGACGGCGGTCGCCACCTGTTCGGTTTCCACGCGCTGGCGTTCCAGGCCGCTGGAGCTGTTATGCGCCAGGGTGTTGGACTGTGCGGCCTGGTCGTTGAGGTGTTCGGCGGTGTCCTGCAAGCGCGTAAGGCAAGTCTTCAGGCGTGCCTCCTGGCTGAGGATCGACATCTCCAGGCGCGCCTGTGAGCCGCGGCTGTCGGTGTACATCTGCGCGATCAACGGGTCGGAAGTGGTCTGCTCGGCCAGGCGCATCAGGCGCTTGAGGCCGCGCTGTTGCCAGCTCAGGCCCAGCAGGCCGAGTGGCACCGACAACCCCGCCGCGAGGGCAAAGCCCCAGTGGGAGTTGAGTGACGCACCGATCATGAAGCTCAACTGGCTCACCAGGATAAACGGCAGCCAGTCCTGCAGCACCGGCAGCCACTTGTCACGCTGGGGAATCGCCGACTTGCCCTGGTTGATGCGTTGATAGAGCGCTTCGGCCCGGCGGATCTGCTCGGCGGTGGGTTTGACGCGCACCGATTCGTAGCCGACCACCTGGTTGCCCTCGAAGACGGGCGTCACATAGGCGTTAACCCAGTAGTGATCGCCGGTCTTGCAGCGGTTCTTGACAATGCCCATCCATGGCAAGCCTTGTTTGAGCGTTGACCACATATGCCCGAACACCGCAGCCGGCACATCCGGGTGACGCACCAGGTTGTGCGGAGCACGGAGCAGTTCGTCGCGGGAGAACCCACTGATTTCGACGAAAGCGTCGTTGCAGTAGGTGATGACCCCTTTGGCATCTGTGGTGGAGATCAACCGTTGCTGAGCGGGGAAGGTACGTTCGCGCTGTGTAACGGGTTGGTTATTACGCATGATTGTTCAATCCGCAAGGCTTTCAGGGGTTATCGGTCGCGGCAGGCTTTTATTTAACTTAATTTTGTAACAATCAGCCGGCCAGCATCGGGTAGGTAAACAACCCGAAGTGAAGCAGATTCAAGCCAAAATGCGTGGCGATTGCGGCGCCCAAGCCACCAAAGCGATAAGCCAGGCCATATCCGGCACCCGCAATGGTCGCCAGCAGCACCCACTGCCAGCCTGCGCCCAGGTGCACCAGGCCGAACAGGAGCGAGGCCAGCAGCAGCGCGAGGTTTTCGCCATAGGGCAGGTGCTTCAAGCGTTGGCTCAGGCCGCCCTGGATGTAGCCGCGGAACAGCGCCTCTTCCACCAGGGTCACCAGCAGCAGGTTGTTGAGTACCCACAGCCAGGCCTGTTCAGGCCATTTCGGCGCCCAACTGACGATGCCCAGCAACGCCGCTCCACCCAGCGCGGCAACCGCTGTCAGCACCAGCGCCAGGGCGGCGACACAGATCGACAGGCGCAGCGAACGGCGTGCCACGATCCACGGGCAGGCCAGCAGTAGCCAGAAACCGATCAGGGGTTTGTCCTGATTCAGGTACATCGAGAAAGGCACTGCATCGGCGGTGAAGCGCTGCGGGGCAATGCCGCGCCCATTGTAGAAACCCGGCAGCCAATGCATGGCCAGGCCCAGGGCCAACACTATGAACAGACCGTGGCCGAGGTAGCGCGCCCAAGGGGTGCGTTGCTGACGTACGGCGTACCCGGCGATCAGCAGCAGGGCGACCGAGACGACCGCCAGCAGGCCCAGTTGCCCGTAGGTCAGGGCCAGTACGTAGCCGATGGAAAGAAGCGCCAGGTACAGCCAGGGCAGAGTGATCATGGGACATCCTTGGAAAAAACTGGGCGGCATTATAACGGCCGCAAGTCCAGCCAGGCATGAAAACTCCTCCACGCAATAGTTGCGATCAGGTGATTGCAAAATGTGTTTGCGGCTGGTTATAGTCGGTGCGTCTTTATCCCTTCAAAAAGATCAGCACATGCCAGCTTCCCCACGCACAGCGGTAGTCGATTCAGCGGTCAACGCTGTGGTCGTGCCGTGCGGGAACCAACAGCTTGTGCAGTTCGGTCATTACCCCCCACCTGTCAGCAGCACGCCGGTGTACGCAGTCGTATCACCGCCGGGTGTTGGCATCGCGGGCTGATCAGCTGATCGCTGTTCCCCTCTGCCCGCCTGAAAAAAACCATTGAACTTCAGCCTTTGCTGAGTCGGCTTTTTTTGCCTGATTACAGGTGGTAAACATGTCTGTTCTTTCGAAACAATCCGTGGCCGCGGCGGCCTCGACGAGCCTGTTTGTGCTGCTGTGGAGCAGCGGGGCGATTTTCTCCAAGTTGGGCCTGGCCCATTCATCGCCCTTCGCTTTTCTGTTGATCCGTTTTGCTATCGCCCTGGTCGGGCTGGTGCTGCTGATACCGCTCTTCAAACTGAAACTGCCGCGTCCCGGCAAGCCGCTGTGGTATGCGGTGGCAACCGGGCTGGTGTTGTTGGGCGCGTACCAGATTTTCTATCTGCTGGCCCTGGACCTCAAAGTCACCCCGGGGGTGATGGCAACCATCATGGGGGTACAACCGA
Organism: Pseudomonas sp. Q1; assembly: GCF_009935975.1. Lineage (NCBI taxonomy): Bacteria > Pseudomonadati > Pseudomonadota > Gammaproteobacteria > Pseudomonadales > Pseudomonadaceae > Pseudomonas > Pseudomonas sp. Q1. Next base: position 69,807 of record NZ_QODI01000009.1, read on the forward strand.
TCCTCACCGTGGTGCTGATGGAACGTCAGCGTTCATTGCGCCGGATGCTCGGCCTGGGCCTGGGGCTGGCGGGGCTGATCATGGTGGTCTATCAAGGCATCGGCTTGTCCGGGATGTCCCTGGCGGGGATGCTGTTCGGGCTGCTGGCGCTGGCGAGCATGACCTTTGGCTCGATCATGCAAAAGCGCATCACCGACAACCCTTTGGGCACGCTGCCGGTGCAATACCTGGCTGGCTTGTTGTTGTGCGCGGTGTTTGTACCGTTTCAGCCATTCCACTATGAACACAGCGCCGGCTTTTACCTGCCGGTGCTGTGGATGGGGCTGGTGGTGTCGTTGTTGGCGACGCTGTTGCTGTACCGCCTGATCGCCCGGGGCAACCTGGTGAACGTCACCAGCCTGTTCTATCTGGTGCCGGCGGTGACGGCGGTCATGGACTACCTGATCTTCGGCAATAAGCTCGCAGTGTTGAGCCTGTCAGGCATGGGCTTGATCATCATCGGCCTGGTCTTCGTCTTCCGTAAAAACTGACGCATGTAGTGAGCGGGCTTGCCCCGCGCTGGGGGGCGCAGCCGCCCTAAACCGGCCACCGCGTTCTTCCAGGAAGAGCTCAGGCGCCTGGTTTTGGGGCGGCTGCGCCACCCAGCGCGGGGCAAGCCCGCTCACTACAGAGGTGTTCAAGGTTTTTTCGGGCGCAGTACCAGCCACAACGCCCCGGCGATCAATATTCCACCATACAGATGCGCCATCGACAGCGGCTCATCCAGCAACAATGCGCCCCACAAAACCCCGAACGGCGGAATCATGAAGGTCACGGTCATCGATTTTACCGGCCCAATGGACGACAGCAGGCGGAAGTACAGGATGTAGGCGAACGCCGTACACACCAACCCCAACCCGAGCAGCGACAACCACACCTGCCAACCACCCCAACTGGCCGGGGGATGGCTGATTGCGCTGTAGGCGAATAGGGGCAGGAGAAACAGCGTAGCCCCCAGCATGCTGCCCAATGCGGCGAGCCGGCTGTCCAATCCGCCACGCTGATCCAGCCAGCGCCGCGCCAGGAAACCGGCAAAACCATAGCAAGTCGTCGCCAGCAGGCAGGCCAGCGCGCCCATCAACAATTGCAGGTCAAACGCCACCGGCCCGGCGCGTGTCAGCACGCCCACGCCCAGCAGACCCAGGCTGACACCGGCGATTTTTGCCGACGTCAGCCGTTCGCTGAAGAACAACCCGCCGATCAGCACGCCCATCAGCGGCGTGGTGGCATTGAAGATCGCCGAGTAGCCCGCCGGCAAGACCTGGGCCGCCACCGAGTACATCGTCGCGGGAATCCCCGAGTTGATCACACCCAGCAGCAGCACGGTTTTGAACTTGCCTTGGAAGTCCCAGTTGACGCGCATGATCGTCAGGATCACCAGCAAGCCGGCGGCGGCGATCGACACGCGAAAGAACGCGGTCGGCACGGTGCCGATTTCCGGCGCGATGATGCGCATGAACAGGAAGCTGGCCCCCCAGATGGCAGCCAGCCCCAATAGGTACAAGGTGTCGAGGGGTCTCACGGAACACTCCTACATCAATAAGGCGGCGAGTGTTGCATGACCCGGTGACGGATTACAGGACAAACCGCGTGACCAGACCATTGAGGTCCACGGCCAGGCGAGACAGCTCATGGCTGGCTGCCGAGGTCTGGGTGGCACCGGCGGCGGTCTGGGTGGACAGGTCGCGAATGTTGACCAGGCTGCGGTCCACATCGCGGGCAACCAGCGCCTGCTGCTCGGCGGCACTGGCGATCACCAGGTTGCGCTGGCTGATCTGTGAAATGGCGGCGGTGATTTTCTCCAGCGCGCTGCCGGCACTGTTGGCTCGCTGCAAGGTCTGGCCCGCGTGTTCGGCGCTGCTGTTGAGGGCGTCGACGGTGTTCTGAGTGCCTTGCTGGATGCCGTTGATCATCTGTTCGATTTCTTCGGTGGAGTCCTGGGTGCGCTGCGCCAGGGAGCGTACTTCATCGGCCACCACGGCGAACCCGCGCCCGGCCTCACCGGCACGCGCCGCTTCGATGGCGGCATTGAGCGCCAGCAGGTTGGTCTGCGCGGCGATACCGCGGATGACTTCCAGCACCTTGCTGATGTCTTGCGCCTGTACCGCGAGGCCCTCGGCTTTGGTCGAGGCACCGAGCACTTCGTCGACCAGGTTCTGGATCGAGCTGATGGTTTCGCTGATCTGGTAATGACCGTGCTTGCTGTCTTCGTCCGACGCCTTGGAGGCCTCGGCGCTGGACACCGCATTGCCGGCCACTTCGTCCACGGCAGTGCTCATTTCAGTGACGGCGGTGGCGGCCTGTTCGATCTCGTCGTTCTGCGCCTGCAGGCCACGCGTGCTCTGTTCCATCACCGAACTCATCTCTTCGGCCGCCGAGGCCAGCTGTTGCGCCGATTCGCTGATGCCACGGATAGTGCCCTGCAACTGCGCCTGCATGGTGGCCAGGGCCGCCAGCAGTTGGGCGGGCTCGTCCTTGCCGCTGACGCTGATCGGTTGGCTCAAGTTGCCGCCGGCGATGCTGCGTGCCACGGTCAGCGCCTGGGCGAGCGGGGCGGTGATGCTGCGGGTCAGCAGCCACGCCAGCAGCAAGGTGGCGATCAATGCGCACAGGATGATCAGGCCGACAATCCACTGCGCGCTGAAATAGGTCTGCGCGGAGGCGTTCACTGCGGTTTCCACGCCGTTCTGGTTGAAGGTAATCATGTCCTCCAGGCTCTTGCCGAGGATCAGGCCCTGTGGTGCGAGACGACTGTTGAGCAGGTCAATGGCATCCTGTTGCTGATCCTTGTCGACCAGGGCGACGATCTGTGCGACGAGCGTCAGATAAGTATTTACGTTGTCTTCGAGCTGCTTGAGCATGCCGCGCTCTTCGTCGTCGCTGAGCAGGGCCTTGTGATGGTCCAGCAGGGTTTGCAGCTCGGCGCGCTGGCGCGTGATCAGGGCTTTGCTGTTGTCACGGATGCGTGATTCGTCGGTGGTCGCCAGGCGCAGGGCCTCCAGGCGAATACTGGCCACCAGGGCCGCGCTGTCGTGAATGTTCTCGATGCTGGGCATCCACGACGCTTCGATGACCTGCGCGCTTTGTCGCAACTTGGCCATCTGGCCCAGGCCGAACATCCCGACAATCACCAGCAAGCCGGCCAGCATCCCAAAACTCAGACTGGCACGTAGACCGATCCGCATATTCCTCAATGACATCTCAACGCTCCTTGGGTGATTAGTACCTGTTCCCGGATCGGTCTTCTGACCTTGTTAGGGTGGGAGAAGGGGGCGCTGTATATCAAAGTGCCATCAATGTAGTAATCAGGGTTTCCCTTACGCTGTATCACCACCCTTGCCGGGACTTTCATCTGCGAAGCCGGGTTGTTTTTGCAGCGCACAAACCTCAGGCACCGCCGTTGCTGGCTCACAGCGCGGAGGGCGCGGCTACGCCAAGTGCATTTATTGACTGCTTGGTCGAGTTATAAAAATTGAAAATAAATGTACAAAACCAGTAAGGCTGTACAGCGAGGTTGGAAAAATCATCCTTCTCCTGCCACGGTTCACTGGCTAAGCTCAGGTTTCCCTGACGCCGCTTGAGGTTTTCCGCATGTCGCAGCACGCCCTCGCAATTGCCCGGATGATCCTGGATGGCTTCGACGATTACCGTGAGCACTTCCGCCGAATCACCGATGGTGCCCGCGAGCGTTTCGAAAAGGCTCAATGGCAGCAAGGCCAGGCGGCGTCGGCGGCGCGTATCAACCTGTATGAAGAGAAAGTCGGCGAAGTCACCGCGCGCCTGCGGGCCGGTTTCCCGGCAGCGGTGCTGCTGGAGGTCGATCAGTGGCCCTTGGTCAAGAGCGCGTATATCGGCCTGATCGACCTGCGCTTCGATGATGAGCTGTCGGAGACCTGGTACAACTCGATCTTCTGCGGCCTGTTCAGCCATGACCTGATCAGCGACGGCTGTATGTTCATTCACACCACGCGGCCGAGCCTGCGCCGGGCGCGTGCGGCGCAAACGCGGTTGTACACGCCGGATGGCAAGGTGGCCGAGATGCTGGCGCAGATCTTTGCCGACTACAGCTTCAGCGAACCTTACGCCGACCTGCCCGCCGACCTGCGCCGCCTGGAAGCCCAACTGCGGGAAAACCTGCCGGACTGGGTGTGCAAAGACCCGGACCTGAGCGTCGAGCTGTTTTCCTCAGTGCTCTACCGCAATAAAGGCGCTTATCTGGTCGGCCGTCTCTACACGCACGACGAGCAGTGGCCGCTGGTGATTCCATTGCTGCACCGCGAAGGGCGCGGTATTCAGATCGATGCGCTGATCACCGACGAGGCCGAAGTCTCGATCATCTTCTCGTTCACCCGTTCCTACTTCATGGTTGATGTGCCGGTGCCCGCCGAGTTCATCGGCTTTCTCAAGCGCATCCTGCCCGGCAAACATATCGCCGAGCTGTACACGTCGATCGGCTTCTACAAACACGGCAAGTCGGAGTTCTATCGTGCGCTGATCAACCATCTGGCCAGCACCGATGACCGCTTCATCATGGCTCCCGGCGTGCGCGGCATGGTCATGAGTGTGTTTACCCTGCCGGGCTTCAACACCGTGTTCAAGATTATCAAGGACCGTTTTTCGCCCTCGAAAAACGTCAACCGCGCCACGGTGATCGAGAAGTACCGCCTGGTCAAAAGCGTCGACCGGGTCGGGCGCATGGCCGATACCCAGGAGTTTGCCGACTTCCGGTTCCCCCTGAGCAAGTTCGAGCCCGACTGCCTGGCCGAGCTGCTGGAAGTCGCTGCGGGCACTGTCGAAGTGGAAGGCGACACGGTGCTCATCCGCCACTGCTGGACCGAGCGACGCATGACCCCGCTCAACCTCTACCTCGACAACGCCAACCCGGCGCAGGTGCGTGAAGCCCTGGAAGACTACGGCCTGGCGATCAAACAACTGGCGGCGGCGAATATCTTTCCCGGCGACATGCTGCTGAAGAACTTCGGCGTCACCCGCCACGGTCGCGTGGTGTTCTACGACTACGATGAAATCTGTTTTCTCACCGAAGCCAACTTCCGCCACATCCCGCCGCCGCGTACCCCCGAGGATGAAATGGCCTCGGAGCCCTGGTATTCGATCGGCCCGCTTGATGTTTTCCCCGAAGAGTTTCCGCCGTTCCTGTTTGCCGACGCCGCCCAGCGCAAGCTGTTCGATGAGTTGCACGGCGAGCTGTACAACGCCGATTACTGGAAGGGCCTGCAGGAGGCGATTCGCGCCGGCAAGGTGATTGATGTATTCCCTTATAAGAGAAAAGAGCAGCCATAAGCTTCAAGCGGCAAGTAAAAGCAGATCTTTCCTGACTTGCCGCTTGAAGCTTGCCGCTCGCAGCTGCTTTTCTGCGACAATCCGCCCCCTGCATAAATAGATGACCCAAACGCACCTGATGACTGACCAAGCACCCACGATCGATCAACTGCTCAAGACCCTCGACCACGCCATGCTCGCCGACCGCCACCGCTTGCGGCGGCAGTTGCTTGAATTGCGCAAGAAGCCTGACGAGGAAAAGCTGGCGCAGTGGGTGGCGCGGATGCAGGCGTCCTGTGCCCAGGTCACGGCGCGGCGGGCCAGCCTGCCGGTGATTCGCTACGACGACAGCCTGCCGATTGCCGCCAAGCGCGATGAGATCAAAGCTGCACTGAACAAGCATCAGGTGCTGATCATTGCCGGTGAAACCGGCTCGGGTAAAACCACCCAGCTACCGAAGATCTGCCTGGAAATCGGTCGTGGCCAATTCGGCCTGATCGGTCATACCCAGCCGCGTCGCATCGCCGCGCGCAGCGTGGCCACCCGCGTCGCCGAAGAGTTGGGCACGCCATTGGGGGCATTGGTCGGCTATCAGGTGCGCTTTGAAGACCAGAGCGATTCCAACACCCTGATCAAACTGATGACCGACGGCATCCTGCTGGCGGAAACCCAGAACGACCGCTACCTCGAACGCTACGACACGATCATCGTCGACGAAGCCCACGAGCGCAGCCTGAACATCGACTTCCTGCTTGGCTACCTGAAAACCCTGCTGCCGCGACGCCCCGACCTCAAGGTGATCATCACCTCGGCGACCATCGACCTGGAGCGCTTTTCCAAGCACTTCGACGATGCGCCGATTGTCGAGGTTTCGGGCCGTACCTTCCCGGTGGAAACCTGGTATCGCCCGCTGACCCTGGAACAGGACGAGGAGGGCAACCGTGTCGAGGACGACTTGACCGTCGACCAGGCGATCCTCGCCACCCTCGATGAAATCGCCGCCTATGAACGCAGCGAGCGGCGCAGCCCAGGCGACGTCCTGGTGTTCCTGCCGGGTGAACGCGAGATTCGCGATGCCGCCGAGATGCTGCGCAAGGCCCAGCTCAAGCACACCGAAATCCTGCCGTTGTATGCGCGCCTGTCACCGGCCGAGCAGCAGCGGATTTTCCAGTCGCACCCAGGGCGGCGCGTGGTGCTGGCGACCAACGTTGCGGAAACCTCGCTGACGGTGCCGGGCATTCGTTATGTGATCGACAGCGGCACTGCGCGCATCAGCCGTTACAGCTACCGCGCCAAGGTGCAGCGCCTGCCGATCGAAGCGGTTTCCCAAGCCAGCGCCAATCAGCGTAAAGGCCGTTGCGGCCGGGTCGAGCCGGGCATTTGCGTACGCTTGTACAGCGAAGAAGACTTTATGGGGCGTCCGGAATTTACCGACCCGGAAATCCTGCGCACGAACCTCGCCGCCGTGATCCTGCAGATGCTGCACCTGCGCCTGGGCGAGATCACCGACTTCCCGTTTATCGAACCGCCGGACGGCAAGGCCATCAGCGACGGTTTCAATCTGCTGCAAGAGCTTTCGGCGGTGGACCGCAACAGTCAGCTCACGCCGTTGGGCCGTCAGTTGGCGCGTTTGCCGGTGGACCCACGCATGGGGCGCATGCTGCTTGAAGCCGCCAAGCTTGGCAGCTTGCAGGAAGTGCTGATCGTCGCCAGCGCAATGTCGATCCAGGACCCGCGCGAACGCCCACCGGAGCGCCAACAGGCGGCCGACCAGGCGCACGCACAATGGAAGGATGCCGATTCCGACTTCGCCGGGTTGGTCAATCTGTGGCGCGGCTTTGAAGAGCAGCGCCAGGCGCTGACCGCCAGCCCGCTACGCAACTGGTGTCGCAAGAACTTCCTCAATTACCTGCGCCTGCGTGAATGGCGCGATTCCCATCGCCAGTTGAGCCTGATCTGCCGCGACATGCAGCTGGCCATCAACCAGGCCCCGGCGGACTACCCGAAGCTGCACAAGGCGGTGCTGTCCGGCCTGCTCAGCCAGATTGGCCAGAAAACCGAAGACGGCGACTACCTCGGTGCGCGTCAGCGGCGTTTCTGGATTCACCCGTCTTCGGGCATCGGCAAAAAGCGCCCGCAATGGTTGATGACCGCCGAACTGGTGGAAACCACCAAGCTGTATGCACGCATGGTGGCGAAGATCGACGCCGACTGGATCGAGCCGCTGGCCGGGCATTTGATCAAGAAAAACCACTTTGAGCCGCATTGGGAGAAGAAGCGTGGCCAGGTAGTGGCATTTGAGCAGATCACCCTGTTCGGGTTGATCGTGGTCGGACGTCGGCCGGTGCATTACGGGCCGATCGACCCCGTGGTGTCGCGCGAGCTGTTTATCCGCGAAGGCCTGGTGCGTGGGGAAATCCAGTCCCGTGCCAAGTGCCTGGCGGCCAACCAGCAGTTGCTGGAGCAGCTTGACGAACTGGAAGCCAAGGCCCGCCGCCGCGATATCCTGGCCGATGAAGAAACCCTCTACGCCTTCTATGACGCACGCCTGCCGGCGGAGATCCACCAGACCGCGACCTTCGACAGCTGGTACAAGGTCAACAGCCAGAAAAACCCGCAACTGCTGATCATGCGCGAAGAAGACGTGCTGGCACGCGAAGCCAGTGAAGTCACCGCCGCGCATTACCCGGATACCCTGCACCTGGGCGACCTGGCCCTGACGTTGAGTTACCACTTCGAGCCCAACCATCCGCGTGACGGCGTGACCCTACGCGTGCCAGCACCGCTGCTGCCGGCCCTGCCGCCGGAGCGTCTGGAGTGGCTGGTGCCGGGGCTGATCGAAGCCAAATGCGTTGCCCTGGTGCGTAATTTGCCCAAGGCACTGCGCAAGAACTTCGTGCCGGTGCCGGACTTCGTCAAGGCGGCGCTGCAGCGCATCGAATTTGGCCAGGGTTCGTTGCCCCAGGCGCTGGGGCACGAATTGCTGCGCATGACCGGCGCACGGGTCAGCGATGAGGCTTGGGCGGAGGCGGCTCAGCAGGTGGAAAACCACTTGAAGATGAACCTCGAAGTGGTCGATGGCCAGGGCAAGTTCCTGGGCGAAGGCCGCGATCTGGCGGAGTTGACCGCACGCTTTGCACAAGCCAGCCAAGCCGCCTTGGCCGTGCCGCAAACTGCAAAAAGCCAGCAACCGGTGCAGGCCAAGGTGTTTGCGGCGGTGGCCGAGAAAACCCAGCAAAACATCGCCGGCCTGTCGATGACCGTTTACCCGGCGCTGGTGGAGGACAATGGCACCGTCAAGGAAGGGCGTTTCTCCACCGCTGCCGAGGCCGAGTTCCAGCACCGCCGTGCTTTGCAGCGCCTGCTGATGCAGCAATTGGCGGAACCGGCGAAATTCCTGCGCGCAAAATTACCCGGGCTGACCGAGCTGGGTTTGATGTACCGCGAATTGGGGCGCGTTGACGCGTTGGTGGAAGACATTCTGCTGGCCAGCCTCGATACCTGCGTGCTGGAAGGTGAAGCCAGCCTGCCCCGTGATGGCGCGGGTTTGGCCGCCTTGGCCGAGCGCAAGCGCGGCCATTGGACCGAACATGCCGAACGCCTGGCGCGCCTGACCCTGGAAGTGCTCAAACTCTGGCACGGTTTGCAGAAGCGCTTCAAAGGCAAGATCGACCTGGCCCAGGCCGTGGCGTTGAACGATATCAAGCAGCAACTGAGCCAACTGGTGTACCCCGGTTTTGTGCGGGAAACCCCAGCGCAGTGGTTCAAGGAATTGCCGCGTTTTCTCAAGGCCATCGAGTTGCGCCTGGAGAAATTGCCGAGCCAGGTACAAAAGGACCGGGTGTGGAGCGGCGAGTTGGCAGGCTTGTGGACCCAGTACGAAAACCGCCTGAAAAAACACGCCCAGGAAGGTAAGCGCGACCCGCAACTGGAGCTTTATCGTTGGTGGTTGGAAGAGTACAGGGTGTCGTTGTTTGCCCAGCAGTTGGGCACTAAAGTGCCAATTTCCGACAAGCGCCTGAGCAAGCAGTGGAGCCAGGTGGAGCCCTGATTCTGACGTGGGTCGGGCTGGCTCACTTGCACATTAAAACGGTGCTTGTCTGGGACGTGGCGCCAAATCCCGGCATTTGTGGCAAACTTCGCCGCTATAAATGCCGGGATCGTCGCACAGAGCTGCGGCGCGATGGAATAAAGCGTTGCCAGTCTGATGTCCGCCGCGCGGAATCGGACTACTTACAGTTTGGTACGACGGTACCAATATCTTCTGCCTGACAGATTTAGAGGAACGACCGTGCATAACGTCGTCATCAGCGGCACTGGCCTGTACACCCCGGCCAACAGCATCTCCAACGAAGAGCTGGTGCAGTCTTTCAATGCCTACGTGCAACAGTTCAACAGCGACAATGCCGCTGCTATCGAGCGCGGTGAAGTGCAGGCGTTGACCGAGTCCAGCGCGGCGTTCATTGAAAAGGCGTCGGGCATCAAGAGCCGCTTCGTGATGGACAAGGAGGGCATCCTTGATCCGCAGCGCATGGCCCCGCGCCTGCCCGAGCGCAGCAATGACGAGTGGTCGGTGCTCTGCCAGATGGCGGTCGGCGCCGCCGAGCAGGCCCTCAAGCGTGCAGGCAAGACTGCCGCCGACATCGACGGTGTGATCGTTGCCTGTTCCAATCTGCAGCGTGCCTACCCGGCCATCGCTATCGAAGTCCAGAGCGCACTGGGCATCGAAGGTTTCGGTTTCGACATGAACGTGGCGTGTTCCTCGGCCACCTTCGGCATCCAGAACGCCGCCAACAGCATTCAGTTGGGCCAGGCGCGGGCGATCCTGATGGTCAACCCGGAAGTGTGCACCGGCCACCTGAACTTCCGTGACCGTGACAGCCACTTCATTTTTGGTGATGCGGCCACTGCCGTCGTGCTTGAGTGCGCTGACCTTGCGACCTCCGAGCATCAGTTCGAGGTGGTGAGCACCAAGCTGTTGACCCAGTTCTCCAATAATATTCGCAACAACTTCGGCTTTCTCAACCGCGCGGCGGAAGAGGGCATCGGCGCGCCCGACAAGCTTTTCGTGCAGGAAGGTCGCAAGGTGTTCCGCGATGTCTGCCCGATGGTTGCCGAATTGATCAGCACCCACCTGGCGCAGAACCAGTTGAATGTCACCGACGTGAAGCGCTTCTGGCTGCATCAGGCCAACCTGAGCATGAACCACCTGATCGTGAAGAAACTGTTGGGCCGCGAAGCCACGGTGGAAGAGGCCCCGGTCATTCTCGATACCTACGCCAACACCAGTTCGGCGGGTTCGGTGATTGCGTTCCATACTTACCAGGACGACCTGCCCAAGGGCTCCGTGGCGGTGCTCAGCTCGTTTGGCGCTGGGTATTCCATCGGCAGCGTGATCCTGCGCAAGCGATAAACATCGAGGTCTTGAATGGCGGCAGCGGACGACGCGCACCTGCTTGAACGACTGCTCAAGGGCGAGCAGCGGGCCTACAAGGACATGGTCACCACCTACCAGAGCTCGATGCGGGCGGTGGCCTATGCCATCGTCGGCCAACGCCACGCCGACGAAGTGGTGCAGGACGCCTGGTTGTCGGTGGTGCGCAACCTGGCCAAGTTCGAAGGGCGCTCCAGCCTCAAGACCTGGTTGCTGACCATCACCGCCAACGCTGCCAAAGGCCGTTATAAACAGAATCGTCGTGAAGTCTTGCTCGACGATTTGCCTTCGCCCCACGGCACCATCGGGGATGACCGCTTCGTACCCGACGACGGCCACTGGGCCGTCGCCCCCTACGCCTGGCATCAGGACACCCCGGAAGCCTTGCTGACCGAGGACGAGCTGCGTGAATGCCTGGAGCATACGATTCTGAGTCTGTCGGAGTTACAAAGTAGCGTGCTGGTGCTGCGTGAACGCCAGGGCCTGGAGTTGGAAGAGATCTGTAATCTTCTGACGCTCTCGCTCTCCAATGTCCGTGTGCTGTTGCATCGAGCGCGGCTTAAAGTCTTCGCCACGGTGGAGCATTTTGAGGAAACGGGCGAATGTTGACGTGTAAAGAACAAGTGGCGCGGTCCAGTGACTACCTCGATGGGCAATTGACCTTTCGCGAGCGTTTGCTGGTGCGTCATCACCTGATGTTCTGCCCCAACTGCCGGCGATTTATCCGTCAGATGCGCTTGTTGCAGGCGACGTTGAAGATCATGCCGCAAGCCCCGGTCAAGGATGCCGATGCGTTGGCTGAGCGACTGGCTGCCGAGCGGCGCCAGATCATTAAAGGCGGGTAAAGACAGGCTTGCGTAGGGAGTCGAACGGATGAGGGGCGACCCACCCACGCAAGGCTGTTGAAACCACCTCGGGCCGTCCTGGCCCAAGGCTTGTTACACACACATTTAGAACTTGGCTTCAGCATCCAACTGCAGGGTGTTGGTGTTGGCATCACGCTGGGTGCGGCTGGCGTAGTCGGCCTTGGTCAGGAAATACGTAGCGCCGAGGGCGAAGTTCTTGTCGATGTCGTAGCTGACCTTGAACTTGTGACCGCGTGAACCGGTGGTGCCGTTGGCGAAGTCCGAGTCGGTGAAAGCGCCAACGACCGCGTCACGTTGGGTATCGCGGTAGTTGTAGTCCAGGTTGAAACCGAACACTTTGGATTTGGCACCCAGCAACCAGGCGGTGTCCTGATCGGTCACGGCATCGTTGTTTTTCACGTACTGACCATAAAACGCCAGAGGCACGGCCAGGCCGCCGATATCGGCTTGGGCAAAGCCTTCGTACAGGCGGAACTGGTTGTCGGGCGAGTTGCCGTTGACCGCCAGTGCGCAAGGCGTGGTGGTTGTGGTGCAGCGGCTGTCTTTATCGTTCTGGTAGGCGTAAACGCTGCCGCCCAGGGTCATTTTCAGGTTGTCCGTGACCGAGAAGCGCGTGCCCAGCTGGCCGGATGTCAGGCGCAGGTCGTGGCGGAACTGCACGCCGTCGCCGTCAACGTTGTCCTTGAGGTTGTAGTTGCCGATGCTGCCGAACAGTTCGGCGCTGCTACCCAGTGGGTACTTGTAGGTCAGGGCCAGACCTTCCGGGTTGATGTCGCTATCCCAGATCACGTCGCCCATGTTCACCCAGGGTTGGAGCATCTTGCCGCCGATCACGTGCAAGTTCTTGATCTGGTCCGGGTGGTAGTCGATGTAGCCGAGGTCCAGCCAGATCGACTTCTTGTCGAAGTAGTTGTCCTGGTCCTGGTTGGTGGAGCGGGCATCGTCGTTGCTGCCCGTGGCGATTCGGATGCCGGTGTCCACTTGCGAGTTGATTTCGGTGTAGGCGCCCAGGCGTGCGCGAATACGTTGGCGGTCTTTGTCACGGCCGCCGTTGTTGGATTCGCCTTGGATCTTCACGGTTTCCTGACGGAAACGCACGTCACCCTTGAGTTGGGTGCGCGCGGCCCAGGCCAGCTTCTGGTCGAAAACGCTGAGGTCGTTGGTTTTTTTCGCGGTGGCCGCGATCTGCTCGTTGGTCTCTTGTTGAGCTTGCTGTGCGATCTGCTTTTCTTTCTGGTCTTTGGCCAATTCCGCTTGCAGTTCAGTGTACTGCGCCGCAGTGATCTGGCCGTTGGCCTTGAGCATGTCGAGCAATTTAGCGTCGACTGCAGCGCTGGCTGGAATGCTCAGGGCCATCAGCAGGCCGCCGCACAGGACCGCCGCAGTTTTAGTGGAAGCAAGACGCATATCAATCTCCGAAAGTGAGGAGGGATGGCAAACCATCCAGGACACAACCGACCGATGACGGACGGAAAATAGCCGCCTTATAGAACCAGGCGCTCTAAAAAACAGGCGTCAGTATTGCGATCGTTTATGACGAGGTAGTGGCGAAGTGATTTCATCTGCATGACAAATTATTTAAGAATGGAACTAATTGTTTCGAGGTTTGTCCTTGCGGTTTCGAGGTGTGCCCCGCGCTGTGATAGGCGATACTCGCCAGGCTTTTACGCCCAACACCCGCGAGGACGCCGATGCCGCTGCAACGTCTGGACAGCTTGTCCGAAATTGCCCCAAATGCCTGGGACGCCTTGGTGCCGCATGCTCAGCCCTTCGTGCGGCATGCATTTCTAAGTGCGTTGGAGGACAGCGCCAGCCTGGGCGCGCAGTCGGGTTGGCAGCCTGAGCACTTGCTGCACTGGGAAGGTGATCGCTTGGTGGCGGCCTTGCCCAGTTACCGCAAGTGGCACTCCTACGGCGAGTACGTGTTCGATCATGGCTGGGCGGATGCCTGTGAGCGCGCCGGTATCGACTATTACCCCAAGCTGTTGACGGCGGTGCCGTTCAGCCCGGTGAGCGGGCCAAGGTTGTTGGCAGCGAATGCCGAGGACGGTTTTGAATTGCTTAAAAGCCTGCCGGGCTACCTCGAAGTTGAAGGGCTTTCCAGTGCGCACATCAACTTCACCGACCCACTGGCCGACAGCGCACTGGCCCGGCAAGAGGGCTGGTTGCAGCGCCTGGGCTGTCAGTTCCATTGGCAGAACCGGGGTTATCGCGACTTTCAGGACTTCCTCGATGCCCTCAGTTCGCGCAAGCGCAAACAGATGCGAAAAGAGCGTGAGCAAGTGGCGGGGCAGGGGATCGATTTCGAATGGCTGCAAGGCCACGAACTGAGCGAGGCCCAATGGGACTTTGTCTACGCCTGCTACGCCAATACCTACGCCGTGCGCCGCCAATCCCCCTATTTGACCCGCGCCTTTTTCAGCCTGCTGGCCGAGCGCATGCCCGAGGCGATCCGCGTGGTGTTGGCCAGGCAAGGGGCGCGTCCGGTGGCCATGGCTTTCAGCTTGATCGGTGGCGATAGCTTCTATGGTCGCTATTGGGGTTGCCTGGCGGAGTTCGATCGTCTGCATTTCGAGACATGTTTCTACCAGGGCATGGACTACGCGATCGCCAACGGCTTGCAGCGTTTCGACGCCGGTGCCCAGGGCGAGCACAAGTTGATACGCGGGTTCGAACCGGTGATAACCCGTTCATGGCACTACCTGCGCCATCCGGGTTTGAAGCACGCCGTGGAGGATTTCCTGGCGCGTGAGCGGGTGGGAGTGCTGGTGTATGCCGAAGAGGCGAGGGCAGCTTTGCCTTATCGGCAGGGCTGAACCATCGGTCAGGCAATACTTCCAAGACGCTGGTACGTCGCTATTCTGTATGTACAAAAGTAAATACAGGGCGTGCCATGCTTTTTGAGTGGGATGAATCCAAGAATAAAGCCAATATATTGAAGCACGGCATCGATTTTAATGACGTTCCGGATATCTTCAGGCATCCAATGCTGGCCTTGCGCGATGATCGAGCGGATTATGGTGAGGAGCGTTGGGTCAGTATTGGCTGGATCAAATTGTTAATGGGTGTAGTCGTATACACCGAACGGTGTGGTGATGTGATCCGTATCATCTCCGCCCGAAAAGCAACCAAGAAGGAGGCCAAATACTATGACGCAAACATCGAAAACTGATTGGGAGCGCTTGGCCAAGATGAATGATGACGAAATTGACACCAGCGATATTCCGGAGCTCGACGCCGACTTTTTCCGGCGTGCCGAATTGCGTGTCCCGGTGAAACAGACGGTCACGATTCGACTTGATGCTGATGTACTGGAGTGGTTTAAAGGCCAGGGTACCGGGTATCAGACGCGAATCAATCAGCTCTTGCGTCAGTACATGCAGGCCCACCAAGGATGATGTGATTCACGGCAGCCCTGCCTTATCGGCAGGGCTGAACTCCTTTGCTTCAGGCCGTCTCTTCTTTGCCCAGCCAGCGATAAACCACACCGCCGACGATTGCGCCGAGGATCGGCGCGAGCCAGAACATCCACAGCTGCTGGATCGCCCACCCGCCGACAATCAATGCCGGGCCGGTACTGCGGGCCGGGTTGACCGAGGTGTTGGTGACGGGGATCGAGATCAGGTGGATCAGGGTCAAGGCCAGGCCAATGGCTATGGGTGCCAGGCCCGCAGGGGCACGGCGGTCGGTGGCGCCGAGGATGATCAGCACAAACATCGCCGTCATCACCAGTTCGGTGACAAAGCCTGCCGCCATCGAGTATCCACCGGGTGAGTGCTCGCCATAACCATTGGAAGCCAGGCCGCCGGCCAGTTCAAAACCCGGTTCGCCACTGGCAATGAAGTACAGCAGTGCCGCGGCGACGATGCCGCCGATGACTTGGGCCACGATGTACGCCGGTAATTCCCTGGCCGGAAACCTTCCGCCCACGACCAACCCCACCGATACTGCCGGGTTGAGGTGACAACCGCTGATATGACCGATAGAAAAGGCCATGGTCAGCACCGTGAGCCCGAATGCCAGGGCCACACCGAGCAGACCGATCCCGACGTTGGGGAACGCTGCGGCCAACACCGCACTCCCGCAGCCACCCAGTACCAGCCAAAACGTGCCCAATCCTTCCGTAACGGAACGTTTCAACAAAGTAGACATGAACACTTCCTTAGTAGATTGCTCTATCTAGTTAACGGGTAGGTGATGCTTCCTTGCAGTGTTACGTCAGGGCCATCCTGGTTCCTGCTTGTAGTACAGCAGGATTGTGGCCCATCACCCGTTCGATAGAGAAAACTGTCAGAATTGTTCGGATTTGGTGGCGCAGCCATGACCCGTCGGGGTCAGTCGATGCCTACAAAACCCCCTGTCTGGTGCTGCCACAAACGTGCATACAATCCGCCATGGGCCAGCAATTGGGCATGGCTGCCACTTTCGGCAATCCGGCCTTTCTCCAGCACCACCAACCTGTCCATTCGCGCAATAGTCGACAGCCGGTGCGCAATCGCAATCACCGTCTTGCCCTGCATCAGGGTTTCCAGGCTTTCCTGAATCGCCGCCTCGACTTCCGAGTCCAGTGCCGAAGTCGCTTCATCCATGATCAGAATCGGCGCGTCTTTAAGCAGCACGCGGGCAATCGCAATGCGTTGACGCTGCCCGCCGGACAGCTTCACGCCGCGTTCCCCCACATGCGCGTCCAGCCCGGTGCGGCCTTCGGCATCCGACAGCAATGGGATGAACTCATCGGCGCGGGCCTTGTGCACGGCGGCCCAGAGCTCTTCATCGGTAGCATCCGGCTTGCCATACAGCAGGTTGTCGCGGATCGAGCGGTGCAGCAGCGAGGTGTCCTGGGTGATCATGCCGATCTGTTCGCGCAGGGTTTCCTGGGCCACCTCGGCTATGTTCTGGCCATCGATCAGGATGCGCCCGCCTTGCAGGTCATAAAGGCGCAGCAGCAAGTTGACCAGGGTCGACTTGCCGGCGCCCGAGGGGCCGATCAAGCCGATTTTTTCCCCGGCCTGGATGTTCAGGTCCAGGCCGCCAATGATCCCGCTCTTTTTACCGTAGTGAAAATCCACCTGCTCAAAGCGCACTTCACCACGGGGCACGCTCAGGCGTGGAGCGTTGTCGCGGTCGGTCACCGCCAGCGGTTGGGCGATGGTTTTCAGGCCGTCCTGCACCATGCCGATGTTTTCGAAAATGCCATTGACCACCCACATGATCCAGCCGGACATGTTGACGATGCGAATCACCAGGCCGGTCGCCAACGCAATTGCGCCCACGGAAATCAGCGACTGGGTCCACAACCACAGGGCCAGGCCGGTGGTGGTGACGATCAACAGGCCGTTCATGGTGGTGATCACCACGTCCATGCTGGTCACCACACGGCTGGCCAGCTGGGTCTTTTCGGTCTGCTCGATGATCGCTTCCTTGGCATATTCCTGTTCGAAATGGGTGTGCGCAAACAGCTTCAAGGTGGTGATGTTGGTGTAGCCGTCGACGATACGGCCCATCAGTTTGGAGCGCGCCTCGGAGGAAATCACCGAACGCTCCTTCACCCGCGGCACGAAATAGCGCAGCGCCAGGCTGTAGCAGACGATCCAGGTCACAAGCGGGATCATCAGGCGCCAATCAGCCTCGGCAAACAGCACCAGGGAGCTGATGGCGTAGATCGCTACGTGCCAGATCGCATCTACCGCCGCCACGGCGGAGTCGCGCAGGGAGTTGCCGGTTTGCATGATGCGCTGGGCGATGCGCCCCGCGAAGTCGTTCTGGAAGAAGTTCAAGCTCTGCTTGAGCACGTAGCTGTGGTTCTGCCAACGGATCAGGCTGGTCATGCCCGGGCTGATGGTCTGGTGTACCAGCAGGTCATGCAAGGCGCCGAAAATCGGGCGCAGCAGCAGCGCGACCACGGCCATCCAGATCAGCTCGGCGCTGTGCATCTGGAAGAAGTTGGCAGGTGGCGTGCCTTGGGCCAGGTCGATGATGCGGCTCAGGTAGCTGAACAGCGCGACTTCAATCAGCGCACCGATCAGGCCCACCACCAGCAAGGCGACGAAATGCGGCCACACCTGGCGCAGGTAGTAGAGGTAGAAGGGCAGGACTTTATCGGGAGGGGCCGCGCTGGGTGCGTCGCGGAAGATATCGATCAGTTGTTCAAAGCGACGATAGAGCATTAAGTTTGACGCCCGCCGTGCGGGCTCTCCTTTCAAAGGTACGCGCGGCCTTGTGGGCCGCGCGCGAAGCGGCCTGCCGGCCTCAGTCGATGCGCTTGGCCGACTTGATCACGACAGGATCGATTGGCACGTTCTGCATGCCTTGCTTGGTGGTGGTCTGGGAGTTGACGATGATGTCGACGACGTCCATGCCCTTGACGACTTTGGCGAACACGGCATAACCGGCGTCACGACCCGGGTCGAGGAAGGCATTGTCGGCCACGTTGATGAAGAATTGGCTGGTGGCCGAGTTCGGGTCATTGGTACGCGCCATGGACAAGGTGCCGCGTACGTTATGCAGGCCATTGCTGGCTTCGTTCTTGATCGGTGCGTCGGTGGGCTTCTGCGACAACTGCGCGGTGAACCCGCCGCCCTGGACCATGAAGCCCGGGATCACACGGTGGAAAATCGTGTTGGTGTAGAAACCTTTATCGACGTAGGCCAGGAAATTCTTGGTGCTGATCGGCGCCTTGACCGGGTCCAGTTCGATCTCGATCTGGCCGTTGGTGGTATCGATCAGCACGTGAGGCGCCTTGGCGGGTTCGGCGGCCATCAGGTTGGCTGCGAACAGAACGGAGCCGGTAAAGAAGGCGATTTTTTTCAACATGGGTCAGTGATCCTGGGTAGTGGTTTCGACAGTCTTCAGAAAATCGAGCAAGGTCGCGTTAAAGACTTCGGGTTGGTCCAACGGCGTGGCATGGCGGGAATCCTCGATCACCACCAGACGCGCATCGGGCAGCAGTTTTACATAGTTTTCTTTATGCGCCACGGGGGTGTAGTCGTGGTCGGCGCTGATGACCAGGGTTGGACAGGTAATCCTGGAAAGTTGTTCCTGTACGCCCCAGCCCACAATCGCGTCGAAGCTGGCGAGATAAGCACGTTTGTCATTTTTTGCCCAGCGCTCGGCCATCTTGCGGCGCAGGTCGGCCTGGTGCGGTTTGGGGAACAGCCGGTCGCCGAGCGCCTTGCCGATGGTCGCAAGGCTGAGCAGGCGCGCCAGGCTCCAGCGTTTGGCCCATTGCCAGTAATCATCGACACTGCGCACCTTGACCTCGGGTGCGCTGTTGACGATGCACAGGCTCCTGACCCGGCCGGGTTCGTCCACTGCCAGCTGGAAGGCAATCATACCGCCCATGGACAAGCCGACCACATGAGCGGGTGGCAGGTCCAGGTGTTCGATCAGGGCGATCAGGTCAAAGGTGAAGCCTGCGATGCTATAGCGCTCACGGGGTTTGTCGGAACGCCCGTGACCGCGTACATCCACCACGATCAGGCGGTAATGTCTGGCCAGCACTGGGACCTGCAATTCCCAGTCCTGGCTGCTGGAGCCCAGGCCGTGGATCAGGATCAGCGGTGCGCCGTGACCATATTCCTCGTAGTGCAGGCTGCAGCCTTCGTGGTCGAACCAGGGCATGCATAAACTCCGTTTCAGGCTTGTCGTGGGGCGGCGAAAGGCGCATCCAGAGGGGCCGTGTCAAAGGTGCGCAGCAGTTCCACGAGGATCTGCGTGGCCGGCCCCAGGGGTTTGTCCTTGTTTGAGTAAAGGTAGAACGTGGGGTTGCGGCTGCCGCCTTTTTCCAAGGGAAGCTGCTTGAGCAGGCCGTCCCTGAGTTCACGTTCGATCAGGTGTCGGGGCAGCCAGGCGAAGCCCAGGCCGCTGCTGACGAACGTGGCGGCAGTGGACAGGCTGCCGACGGTCCAGCGCTGTTCGGCACCGAGCCAGCCGACATCCCGCGGCTGCTGCCGTCCGGAATCGCGGATCACCACCTGCATCTGGCTTTCCAGGTCCTGGAAGCTCAGTTCGCGGTTCATGCGGTGCAGCGTGTGCTCGGGATGGGCCACGGCTACAAACTCCACATCGCTCATTTCCGTGCCCAGGTAACCGGGGATGCTGAAGCCGCAAATCGCCAGGTCGGCCACGCCTTCAATCAGCAGTTCTTCAACACCCGACAGCACCTCCTCGCGCAGGCGCACGCGGCAACCGCGGCTCTGCGGCATAAAGGCGGAGAGGGCGCGCACCAGACGCGCATTGGGGTAAGCCGCATCGACCACCAAGCGCACTTCCGCTTCCCAGCCTTGTTCCATATGGTGGGCGAGGTCTTCCAGCTGGCTGGCGTTTTTCACCAGTTGCCGCGAGCGGCGCAACAGCACCTCACCGGCGTCGGTGAGCACTGCCTTGCGCCCGTCGATGCGCAGCAATGGCACCCCGAGTTGATCTTGCATACGCGCCACGGTGTAGCTCACCGAGGACTGCGAACGGTGCAGCGCTTCAGCCGCCTGGGCGAAGCCACCATGGTCGACCACGGCTTGCAGCGTGCGCCATTGATCGAGGGTAACGCGGGGCGCTTTCAAGATGAGCTCCTCTTGTCCTAAGCTGGCAGCCTTTATGGAGACTGCCGAATGAGAAAATTCTGTTGTGTGTGGCTGGCGCTGTTGCCGATGAGCGCGTTTGCCTACCCGATCGACGTGACTAAAAAGATCGACGGTGTGAGCATTGATTACACCGCGTCCGACGTGGACGGCGACATCAGTTCGATCCAGTTGAATAACTACGGCACGAATGACGCCGTCTGTTCGGTAACCTTTACCAACGGCCCGGAATCTCCACGTCGTCGTACGGTTACGGTGCTGGCGGGTAAAAGCACCAACACGACGGTCAAGTTCAACCGCGCCATTATCAAAATGCGTATCGCCCTGGCCTGCGCTCCCAAATGAGGCGACAGCGGAGCCTGCGCTTAGCAATACTCCGCTTATTAACAAATTTCTAGATGGGTTATAGCAGTTTTTTGCGCTTTTTTATCGAATGGGCGTTGTTTAATCTTTTCTCCATCGACTTACAGCAAGTACAGATGGAGCCTACATAGCCATGTCCAATGTTCTGATCATCGAAAGCAGTGCCCGCCAGCAGGATTCGATTTCCCGCCAACTGACTCAGCAATTCATCAGCCAATGGCAAGCCGCGCATCCGGCGGATCAGATCAGCGTGCGAGACGTGGCGCTCAACCCGGTTCCGCACCTGGACGCCAATCTGCTGGGCGGCTGGATGAAGCCGGTCGAGCAACGCAGCGCCATCGAACAGGCGTCCCTGGACCGCTCCAACGAATTGACCGACGAATTGCTCGCCGCCGATGTGCTGGTGATGGCTGCGCCGATGTACAACTTCGCTATCCCCAGTACGCTCAAAGCCTGGCTGGACCACGTGTTGCGCGCCGGTGTGACCTTCAAGTACACCGCCACCGGGCCCCAGGGCTTGCTGACGGGTAAACGTGCCATCGTGCTCACTGCGCGGGGCGGCATTCATACCGGCGCGACGTCTGATCACCAGGAACCGTATTTGCGCCAGGTCATGGCTTTCATCGGGATTCACGACGTGACGTTCATTCACGCTGAAGGGGTGAACCTGAGCGGTGACTTCCAGGAAAAAGGCATCAACCACGCCAAGGCGTTGCTGGCCCAGGTCGCTTGATCCGTTAATCGTCAGATAATCGCGCGGTGTTTATCTAGCTCCACGCCAACCCTTCAAGTACGCGTATCGAACCTCCCTTTGCACTTTTTGCTCCTGAGTGCTCCTGCCCGACTGCCGCTATAGCGAGGTCGGGCTTTTTTTTGCCGTGAGTTTCGTGCCGCGCCGAAAACCTTTAATGTCCCGCCCATTCGAAACGAGGCGCGCATGGGTTATCTACTGGTTGTCACTCTGATTCAGGCATTTTCCTTCAGCTTGATCGGCGAATACCTCGCCGGCCACGTCGACAGTTACTTCGCCGTGCTGGTGCGCGTGCTGTTGGCCGGGCTGGTCTTCATCCCGCTGACCCGCTGGCGCTCGGTGGAACCCGCGTTCATGCGCGGCATGCTGGTCATCGGCGCATTGCAGTTCGGCGTCACGTACGTGTGCCTGTACCTGAGC
Source organism: Pseudomonas sp. Q1 (assembly GCF_009935975.1). Taxonomy (NCBI): domain Bacteria; kingdom Pseudomonadati; phylum Pseudomonadota; class Gammaproteobacteria; order Pseudomonadales; family Pseudomonadaceae; genus Pseudomonas; species Pseudomonas sp. Q1. The sequence goes on from NZ_QODI01000009.1 coordinate 91,536, forward strand.
TTTCGCGTGCTTACGGTGCCTGAGGTGCTGCTGTTCACCATCCTCACGCCGTTGCACGTGACCCTGATCGAAGACGCCCTCAACCGGCGCTTCAATCCCTGGGCGCTGATTGCCGCATTGGTGGCGGTGGGCGGCGCAGCGGTGATCCGTTTCGATCAGATCACACCGAATTTCTTCATGGGTTTCTTGCTGCTCCAGCTGGCCAACTTCACCTATGCCGCCGGGCAGGTGATGTACAAGCATCTGGTGGCGCGCTACCCGAGTGATCAGCCGCATTATCGGCGCTTCGGTTATTTCTACCTGGGTGCGCTGCTGGTGGTGTTGCCGGCGTTCTTGCTGTTCGGCAAGGCCAACTTCCTGCCCGAAGCGCCGCTGCAGTGGGGCGTGCTGTTATTTCTCGGCTTGGTCAGCACCGCGCTGGGCATGTACTGGTGGAACAAGGGCGCCTGCCTGGTCAATGGCGGCACCCTGGCGGTGGTGAATAACCTGCATGTGCCGGTGGGCCTGCTGCTCAACCTGCTGATCTGGAACCAGCACGAACCGCTGGGCCGCTTGGCGCTGGGCGGCTTGGTGATTCTGGGGGCGGTGTGGATCAGCCGGTTGGGCGCCAAGGCCCCCCATCGTCGCGTGGCTTAGCCGGCGCGACTCTCAGGGGCTGGTAAATGGCTGGCCCCCAACACCGCCGGCAACACCCCCGCCCGTAGATCATTACCACTCGGCTGCTGATACAGGCTCAGGCCGAACTCCGGCAATACCGCCAGCAAGTAATCGAAGATATCGCCCTGGATGCGCTCGTAATCCGCCCACGCCGTGGTGCGCGTGAAGCAGTAGATCTCCAGCGGCACGCCCTGGGCGGTGGTTTGCATCTGGCGCACCATGCAGGTCATGTTCGGCTGGATCTCCGGATGGCTTTTCAGGTACGCCAGCGCATAGGCACGGAAGGTGCCGAGGTTGGTCATGCGGCGGCGGTTGGCCGACAGCTGCGCACTGTGCCCCTGGGCTTCGTTCCAGGCTTTGAGTTCGGCCTGCTTGCGGCTGATGTAGTCGGTGAGCAGATGCACCTGGGTCATGCGCACTTCTTCATCGTCACGCAGGAAGCGCACACCGCTGGCGTCGATGTACAGGCTGCGCTTGATGCGACGGCCACCGGAGGCCTGCATGCCACGCCAGTTCTTGAACGACTCGGACATCAATCGCCAGGTGGGGATCGAGACGATGGTCTTGTCGAAATTCTGCACCTTGACCGTGTGCAGGGTGATATCCACCACATCACCATCGGCGCCTACTTGAGGCATTTCGATCCAGTCGCCGACCCTCAGCATGTCGTTGCTGGTCAGTTGCACGCTGGCGACGAACGACAGCAGGGTGTCCTTGTACACCAACAGAATCACCGCCGACATGGCGCCAAGCCCGGACAGCAGCAACAGCGGTGAACGGTCGATCAGTGTGGCGACGATGATGATCGCGGCAAATACGAACAGCACCATCTTCGCCAATTGCACATAACCCTTGATCGAGCGGGTGCGCGCATGTTCGGTACGGGCGTAGATGTCCAGCAGGGCGTTGAGCAGGGCGCTCACGGCCAGCGTCATGAACAGGATGGTGAACGCCAGCGCCACGTTGCCGATAAACAGGGCGGCGGTCTTGCTCAGGTCCGGCACCAGATACAGGCCGAACTGGACCACCAGTGACGGCGTCATCTGTGCCAGGCGGTGGAAGACTTTGTTATGGCGAAAGTCGTTGAGCCAATGCAGTGCCGGCTGGCGCCCGAGCATTTTGACCGCGTGCAGGATGAGGTAGCGCGCGACCCGCCCGACCAGCAAGGCGGCTACCAGCAACACCAGCAGACCGAGGCCGGCGTGCAGCATCGGATGTTCGTCGAGGGTGCCCCAGAGGCCTTGGACGTTGAGCCAGAGCTGTTTGATATCCATGGGTAAAACCGATTCCTCTAAATGCAAGACGGGGCCGATTAGAGCATTTAACGGCGACAATGTTGGCTTTATGGACAAAAGCTCTAACAAAAAAGCAGCTGATTAGCCCCGTTCGCGTAAAGAAACTCGGTTTGGGCGCCCGAAACCGTTACCCTATGCAGCTGATATTTTGTATTTCTTCGAGGTAGCACCCGTGTTTTCCCAATTCGCCCTGCACGAACGCCTGCTCAAAGCCGTGGCCGAGCTTAAATTTGTCGAGCCTACGCCGGTGCAAGCAGCGGCCATCCCGCTCGCGCTCGAAGGGCGTGACCTGCGGGTGACGGCTCAAACCGGCAGCGGCAAGACCGCCGCTTTCGTCCTGCCGGTACTGAACCGCCTGATCGGCCCGGCCAAAGTTCGCGTCAGTATCAAGACCCTGATCCTGCTGCCGACCCGTGAGCTGGCCCAGCAGACCTTGAAGGAAGTGGAACGTTTCTCGCAATTCACCTTCATCAAGTCCGGCATCATTACCGGCGGCGAAGACTTCAAGGTCCAGGCCGCCATGCTGCGCAAGGTGCCGGACATCCTGATCGGCACCCCAGGCCGCATGATCGAACAACTCAACGCCGGCAACCTCGACCTCAAGGAAGTCGAAGTGCTGGTGCTCGACGAAGCCGACCGCATGCTCGACATGGGCTTTGCCGATGATGTGCAGCGCCTGGTGGGCGAGTGCGTCAATCGCCAGCAGACCATGCTGTTCTCCGCCACCACCGGTGGCTCGACCCTGCGCGACATGGTCGCCCAGGTGTTGAAAAACCCTGAGCACCTGCAGGTCAACAACGTCAGCGACCTGAACGCGACCACGCGTCAGCAGATCGTCACCGCCGACCACAATGTGCACAAAGAGCAGATCCTCACCTGGCTGCTGGCCAACGAGACCTATCAGAAGGCCATCGTGTTCACCAACACCCGTGCTGCCGCCGACCGTATCTATGGCCGCCTGGTGGCCCAGGAATACAAGGCGTTCGTGCTGCACGGCGAGAAAGACCAGAAGGACCGCAAACTGGCCATCGACCGTCTCAAGGCCGGCGGCGTGAAAATCCTCGTGGCCACCGACGTTGCCGCCCGTGGCCTGGATGTCGACGGCCTGGACCTGGTGATCAACTTCGACATGCCCCGCAGCGGCGACGAATACGTGCACCGTATCGGCCGTACCGGGCGTGCCGGTAACGATGGCTTGGCGATCTCGCTGATCTGCCACGGCGACTGGAACCTGATGTCGAGCATTGAGCGCTACCTGAAGCAGTCGTTCGAGCGTCGTACCATCAAGGAAGTCAAAGGCACCTACACCGGTCCGAAGAAGGTCAAGGCGTCGGGCAAGGCTGTCGGTGTGAAGAAGAAAAAAACCGACGCCAAGGGCGACAAGAAGAAGACCGGCGCCAAGTCGCCGACCAAGCGCAGGATCGCCAACCGGCCGAAGACCGACAACCTGTCGCTCGTCAGCAAGGACGGCATGGCCCCGCTCAAGCGCCGCAAGCCAGAAGCGCCAGCTGCCGAGTAAGGCAGGGGTGAAGTGAAAAAACCGGACATTGTCCGGTTTTTTTATGGCCTCAGTTTTTGCTCTTGGCGGCGGCCTCTTCCAGATCCTTGAGGCGTTGATCGATCAGTTGGCACTTGTCGGGCAAGTCGGCCGCGGTGGTGTCCACGTCCATTTTCTTCAGCTCGGCGTTGATTTGCTCGGCCTTGGCCGGGTTTTGCTGTGTCAGCTGGGTGACTTCCCGGGCCAGTTGTTCGCGCTTGGCGGTGGCCTCTTCGGGAGTGCAGGCCCAGGCGGGCAGGGCGGACAGCAGCGTGGCGGCAATCGCCAGTTTCATCAGGGCATTCATGGTCGGACCTCCTTGGCAGTGATGTTCAGTGGAGGTGACGGGGGCGTGGAAAGTTCATAGAAATGACGCCTGTCTACTCAGCTGAACGGCCGCTGACGTGGCCTGTCACACCTTTTGACGGGCTACTTTCCATCGGCCTGCGGGAGGAATCAGGATGACGACTTACAACTGGGATCTGATCGAACGTCTGCTGCATGAAGTACAGAACGGCGAAGGTAGCTTCGCCCCACGCAAATACGCCGAGCAGGAGGCGGCCGAGAAGGCTACGGCGGGTGAGCCTACCGGCAATCTGGATGCGCTGAAAAAGACCGCCGCGGATTACGAAGCACTGCTGTTCAAGCGTGGTTTTATTGAGTCGCGCCCGGAGGAAGAGGGCGGCAATGGCGAGAACTTCATCCTGACCGCGCTCGGTGCGCAGTTGCTGGCGTTGATCGACAGTTCGATCCCGGGCAATGACCACCCGCGCCAGGTACTCGACGAGCAGCCTGATGCACTGGACCCGGCAACCTTTGCCACCGTTGCGTCCAAGGCCCAGATCGCCTGATGCCCAACGCCCGCGCCGATGTGGGGTGTCGGGCGAAACTGTCAGATCGGTAATCTGCCGCTAAGGTGGCTGACAGCCGTGCGTGCCTAATCTGCTGCCATTCAACGTATGGAATTGAATTGGCATGCACTCCAAAACCACCCGACGAACATTCGTCAAAGGCTTGGCCGCCAGCGGCTTGCTGGGCGGCCTCGGGCTCTGGCGCACCCCGGTCTGGGCGTTGGCCAGCCCCGGCCAGCCCAGCGTGCTCGCGGGCACGCAATTTGATCTGTTTATCGATCAGTCCCCGGTCAACCTCACAGGCCGCGACCGCACCGCGCTGACGATCAACGGCAGCCTGCCCGGCCCGCTGTTGCGCTGGCGCGAGGGCGATACCGTGACCCTGCGCGTGAAAAACCGCCTGGCTGAGCCGACGTCGATCCACTGGCACGGCATTCTCCTGCCGTCGAACATGGATGGTGTACCGGGCCTGAGCTTTCAGGGCATCGAACCGGGTGGCGTGTTTGTCTATCGGTTCACGGTCAAGCAGCACGGCACGTACTGGTACCACAGTCATTCCGGATTCCAGGAGCAAAGGGGGGTGTATGGCCCGCTGGTGATCGATCCCAAGGTGCCCGAGACGTTCAGCTACCAGCGCGATTACGTAGTGATGCTGTCGGACTGGACCGATGAAGACCCCGTTGCGCTGATGAAAACCCTCAAGAAACAGTCGGATTACTACAACCGGCACAAGCCGACCGTGGGCGATTTTGTACGGGATGTGGGTAAGCAGGGCTGGTCAGCGACCGTCGACGATCGCTTGATGTGGGCACAGATGAAGATGAACCCTACGGACCTGGCCGACGTCAGTGGCCAGACCTACACCTATCTGCTCAACGGCCAGCCTCCCGGACGCAATTGGACTGGCGTGTTTCAGGCGGGGGAAACGATTCGGCTGCGCTTTATCAACGGATCGGCGATGAGCTATTTCGACGTGCGCATCCCGGGGCTGAAGATGACCGTGATTGCCGCTGATGGCCAGCCGGTGCAGCCGGTGAGTGTCGACGAGTTCCGCATTGCCGTGGCGGAGACTTTCGACGTGCTGGTCGAGCCGACGGCGCCAGCCTATACGCTGTTTGCCCAATCGATGGACCGCAGCGGCTACGCCCGCGGCACCCTGGCTTGTCAGCCCGGGGCGATTGCCTCAGTCCCGGAGTTGGATCCGCGCCCCTGGATCACCATGGGTGATATGGGCATGGGCGGTATGGATCACGGTGCCATGGCGGATATGCCGGGTATGGAAGGCATGGACCACAGTGCGATGCCGATGCAGGCCCACCCCGCCAGCGAGCAGGACAACCCGTTGGTAGATATGCAAGCCATGAACCCGGTCCCCAGGCTCGACGACCCCGGCATCGGCCTGCGTAACAACGGCCGGCGTGTTCTGACTTACGCCGACCTGCGCAGTACCTTCGAGGATCCTGACGGCCGCGACCCCAGCCGCACCCTTGAGTTACACCTCACCGGGCATATGGAGAAGTTCGCCTGGTCGTTCAATGGGGTGAAGTTTTCCGATGCCGAGCCTTTGCAATTGACTTATGGCGAGCGGGTCCGATTGGTGTTGGTCAACGACACCATGATGAGCCATCCCATTCACCTGCATGGCCTGTGGAGTGACCTGGAAGACGAAAACGGCCAGTTCCAGGTACGCAAACATACCGTCGACATGCCGCCGGGTTCCCGGCGCAGCTACCGCGTAACCGCTGATGCGCTGGGGCGATGGGCCTATCACTGCCATCTGCTGTACCACATGGAGATGGGCATGTTCCGCGAGGTGCGCGTACATGAATGAGCAAGCGAGCATGAGCCGGCGTGTTTTATGGGCATTCATCGGGTTGGCGTTCAGCCCGCTGGCCCTGGCGGATGAGTTTCAAGGCATGAGCCCGGCGACACCCGCGCTCAGCGAGAGCCGCACGCCGATCCCGACCTTGACCGACGCTGATCGCGCCGCGGTGTACAACGCTCCCGGTGGGCACAAGGTTCACGACAGTGCGATCAACTCACTGTTGCTGATCAACCAGTTGGAATGGCAAGACGGCGACGGCGAGGGTGCGCTGAACTGGGATATCAAGGGTTGGGTCGGTGGCGACATCGACCGCCTGTGGTTGCGCAGTGAAGGCGAGCGCAGTGCCGGTCGTACTGAAAGCGCGGAAGCCCAGGTGCTGTGGGGGCATGCCATCAGCCCATGGTGGGATCTGGTGGGCGGTGTGCGCCAGGACTTCAAGCCGGGGGACGGGCAAACCTGGGCAGCTTTTGGTACACAGGGCATGGCGCTGTACAACTTTGAAGCTGAAGCCACGGTGTTTGTCGGCGAGGCGGGGCGTACCGCAGCCCGATTGGAAGGCGACTACGACCTCCTGCTGACCAACCGGCTGATCCTGCAGCCCACCGCCGAACTCAATTTCTATGGCCGTAACGATCCGCAGCGCGGCATCGGTTCTGGCCTTGCGCAGAGCGAGCTGGGCTTGAGGCTGCGTTATGAAGTCCGCCGCGAATGGGCGCCCTACGTGGGTGTCACCTGGAGCCGCAGCTACGGCCAGACTGCGCAATACGCACGGGATGAAGGCGCAGACACCCGTCAGGTGCGCTGGGTGGTGGGCGTACGCCTGTGGTTCTGACGCTTTACTCTTTCTATAACTCGCCGCCACGAGCGGCCTGGAGCCTTGCATGTCAATGTTGAAAACCACCCTGGCGGGCGCTGTGCTGTGGGCGGGACTGATCGCCAGCCAGGCGGCCTCGGCCCATCCGAAACTGTTGTCGTCGACCCCGGTTGAGGGGGCCAAGGGGGCGCCACCGGCCGTGATCGAGCTGCGTTTTTCGGAGAACCTGCTGACGCAGTTTTCCGGCGCCAAGCTGACCATGACCGATATGCCCGGTATGCCGAATTCGCCGATGCCGGTAAAAGCCAGTGTCGCGGCCAGTGCCGACCCCAAGGTGATGCTGATCAAGCCGGCCTCTACACTGGTGACCGGTACCTATAGGGTCGACTGGCGTGCCGTGTCGTCCGACACCCACCCGATCCTCGGCAACGTGGTGTTCAGCGTCCAGCCATGAGTGAACTGCTTCCGGTTGTTCTGCGCTTTGCTCTTTATCTGGACCTGATGCTGGTGTTTGGCCTGGGGCTGTTTGGCCTGTATGCCGATAGCCGGCCGCTGGATCTGAAGTGGTTGCTGCGGGTGTTGGCAAGCCTGGGGGTGCTGCTTTCGGTGGCGTCGCTGTTGTCGATGACCCAGGCCATGAGCGGTGCCGAGGATTGGTCGACGCTGTGGCCACACCTGCAGATGATGCTCTGGCAGACCGAACTGGGCTGGAGCTGGTGGCTACGGATTGTTGCGCTGTTCTGGTTGGTGCTCAGCAGCCGCTTGGCCACTTGGTTCGGGGGCCTGGCATTGGTGACTCTGGCGTGGACCGGGCATGGGGTGATGCATGAGGGCGCGCTTGGGGTATGGCATCTGCTCAGTGACAGTGCGCACCTGTTGGCGGCGGCGGGCTGGGTCGGGGCATTGGCGGCGTTCGGTTTATTGCTGATGCGCAGGTCCGCGCCGGCGGTGCAGGTATTGGCACACACCTTGGCGGGCTTCGAGCGCGTGGGTGTGGCATTCGTCGCGGTGCTGATTGCCACGGGCGTGGCGAACTATCTGTTTGTGGTCGGGCCGAACCTGGATGGCATCACGGGTGGCGTCTACGCGATCCTGTTGTGTTTCAAGTTGGGATTGTTCGGCCTGATGCTGGGGCTGGCGGCGCTCAATCGTTCCCATCTGACGCCGTTGCTCCAGCGTTCGCTGGCGCAGGGCGACCACGCCGCCGCGTGTACAGCCTTACGCCGCAGCATCGCCCTGGAATTTGCGGCGGTGCTGTTGATCCTGGCGTTGGTGGCTTGGCTCGGGACGCTGGCGCCGACCTAGGGCTGCGTGCTCTTCAGGCATTTGAGCGCTTGGAAATCGGCGCGCACCTTGTCGATTTTCTGGGTGAGCTTCTGACGTTGTTGCACGCTGCTTTCGGCCATCAGGTCGACGATCAGGCTGCGCGCTGCCGCTTCTGTTTGTGTATAGGCGGTGCGGTACTGCGGGGTCCAAAGGCTTTCGCGGTTCACCAGCAATTGCTCGATCTTCTGCGGGAAGTCGGCGTTGCGGCGTTGTTGCAGGGCCTCGATAAATTGCGCCTGCCAGCGCGCGCGGTTGTCGATCCAGGCTTGGTTCTGCGGGCCCAATGCGATGGACCAGGCTGTCACGCGGTTCTGCTGGCTGGTGCTCAACGGGCCGATCCAGGCGTCCAGGCGTTTGCTCATACGCTCGGCGCGCTCCTTGATCTGCCGCTCCAGCGGTGGCTTGAGGTATTCGTCCTGGCGTTTTTTCAGGTCCTTGGCAAAGGCGTCCTGCATGTCCTTGACTTGCTGATCATCCAGGCCTTGTAACAGCTCGACCGCTGACGGGGTGATTTGCCGGGCAATCTCGGCGATCGCCTGCTTGGCCTCCAGGGTACGCGATTGCAGAGCGGCGTCGCTGACCTTGTTTTCGTCGACCATCTGTTGCAGGCGGTCGAGCCAATCCAGGTAGCCGGGCAATTGCGTGGTGCAGTGCCAGGCCAGGTGTTGCTTGAGTGTGTCGTTGAACCAGCTCTTCTGCCCGGCGTTCATCTCCAGGTAGTCACTGAGGGTCCAGGGGATGATCACATCGAGATTGCGGTAGGCCAGGCCTACGCGATTGCAGCCGGCCAGTATCAGGCTCAGGCTCAGCAGTATCACCAGAAGTTTGAGCCGACGCAGCATGGGCAGGTCCTTGCGCAGTGGGGTTCATGCATGTGAACCCACGCCGGGCGCGACAGTTCAGCCGATTAATAAAACGACCGCGCAGCCTTCAAGGTCAACAGGCCATCGCATTGCGAGTTGTGTCCGGAATATGCCGAGCAGTCGCTGCCGCTGAGGCTGGAGCCGCTGTAGATCAGGTCCAGGTCGATGCCTTTCCATTCGCGCGAGAACTGTACCGACCAATCGTTGAAGCTGCTGATCGAGCCTCCCTCCACTGAGACCGGGCTGCCCAACTGATGCGTGGTGTACTTCATGCTGACGCCGATGCCGAAGGGCTGCGTGCCGCCGAGGTCGGCGAACAGGGTGCTGTCCTGCCGGTCCGGGTCGTTGCTCAAGGACACGCCGAAGCGATTGCCCAGCAGGTTCAGGCCGCCATAGATCTCCTGGCTGTCGAGCGGGCTGAGCTTGGGATGGCTGTAGTGGATCAATCCGACTTCGTAGCCCAGGGTCTGGTCGAAGGGGCGTTTGAAGCCCATGTAGGAATCGACTTCGAAGTTTTTGCTGGAGGACAAGCCCATGCTGGGGGAGAACTGGCCGAAATACAGGCCGCTGTCATGGCTCAGGTCCAGGCCACCGTGGAACGAGTCACTGCCTGGCGAGGTGGGTTTGACCAGGCCTTGGGCCATGCTGCGGCTGGGGGTGGTGCCTAATTTCAGATCGAAGTCGCCCAGTTCGCGCTGGAAAATCTGCGCCTCGGCCAGTGGGCTCGCCACCAGGATGCTGATCAATACAATGCAGGGTTTGAGCACGCTTCACTCCATAAAAAGCGAGGAGCCGTAACGGAAAAATCGGGCAAGTGCCCGTGCTAGACGTGTGCAAGCATACCGGCGAATGCCAGGCGGTGAGCCCCGTTCGTCGATTGGCACAAATATGGAGAAGGTGTTTCGGGCTCCAGTCCTAGCGCCTTGAAGGCAAGACGCTTAGGGACCAGATGGGTAGACAGGTGTTATTTCTTGCCCAGGCTGATCTGCTTGGACGGGCCGAAAGTCTGGCCGCTTACGCCCTTGGCAATTTGCTGGATTTCGCCACCGGACTTGAGAAACGCTGCAATCTGGCTGTTGATCGATTCGCTGGTTTCAACGGCGGGAGCTGGCTTTGCTTTGCTGTTGGATGCTTTTACGCGCATGGCGGCCACTAACCTGTAGAAAATTAACTTGGCCAGGCATCGTACAGGAAATACTTGACAATTGCTTGGCAAATATCCCCTGGGAATAACTGGCGCGGCGGAAAATAGCCGAAGTCTATCTATCAAATAATCGCCTAACTTACTGTTTTAACTCGAAACCACGGGGCATACGGCGCTTCGCATCCCTGGAAAAACTCAGGCGTTTGATCAGACGAGCGGGGCGTCGCCGCTGGAAGCCCGTGCCAGCCCGCGATTTTTCAGGCGCACGCGCGTGGTAGGCGCAACTCGGGTAGAATGCCGCCGACGTAATGAGGGTATTGGACATGGCTTTAGTCGGGCGCTACAACAGTTTGCAAGTGGTTAAACATACTAACTTCGGTTTGTACCTGGATGGCGCGCAAGATGGTGAAATCCTCTTGCCGAATCGGTATATCCCCAAAGATATTCCCAGCGAAGATGAAGACTGGCTTAACGTTTTCATTTATCTGGACAGCGATGACAAACTTATTGCCACGACTGAAAAACCGAAAGTTCAAGTGGGCGAATTTGCCAGTTTGAAAGTGGTGGAAGTCAACAGCATTGGTGTATTCCTTGACTGGGGCTTACCCAAGGATCTGTTGCTCCCGTATTCGGAAGAAAAACGCCAATTGAGTGCCGGTGATTACTGCGTAGTGCATGTCTACCTCGACAAGCACACCAAACGCATCACCGCCACTGCACGCCTGGATCGTTACCTGGACAAAACGCCGGCCAACTACCAGGTAGGCCAGGAAGTCGACCTGCTGGTGGCCGAAGCCACCGACATGGGTTTCAAGGCGATCATCAACAACAAGCACTGGGGCCTGATCCACAAGAACGAAGTGTTCAAGTTCCTGCGCCCCGGCAAGCAGGAAAAAGGCTTTATCAAAGAGATCCGTGCCGATGGCAACATCAGCCTGAGCCTGCAGCCGGTTGGCCAGGAAGCAGCGTCCAGCCTCAATTCGAAGATCCTTGCCAAGTTGCGCGAAAACAACGGCACCTTGCCGGTCAGCGACAAAAGCGACCCGGCGCTGATCAGCAACTTGTTCGGCGTCAGCAAGGGCAACTTCAAGAAGGCCATTGGTGCGCTCTACAAGCAAGGTCAGATTGTGATTCATGCCGATCGCATTGAACTAAGCTGAGCCCGGCTTGCTCTTCTGTAGGCGCCCATCGGCGCCTACAGAGGCTACATAAATGATGCGCAAAACACTCTTCGCTTACCTCGGCACCTTGCTCGCCTTTCTGCTGCTCGACGGCCTCTGGCTCGGCGTCCTGATGGGCCCTACCTATAAGTCCCTGCTCGGCTCGCTGATGCTCGATCAACCTCGCCTACTGCCGGCGGTGCTGTTCTATCTCCTGTACGCCGCCGGTTGTGTGGCATTGGTCGTGCTGCCAAGCGCCAGCTGGCAACGCGCCGCACGCCTGGGGGCGCTGCTCGGCCTGGTGGCCTACGGCACTTATGACTTGAGCAACTGGGCCACGCTGCAAGGCTGGTCTGCCGGTTTGGCGGTGATGGACATGGCCTGGGGCACCTTTCTGACGGCGGTATGTTGTGCTGCCGGCTACCTGTGTGCACATCGGGTGCAACACTGATTGTGTACAGGATTTTAATGCACCGTTGCTGAGCGCCCATCCTGCTTGTAAAGCCTTTGTAGTCCCTGTGGAACGCTGATTCAGAGGGATTGTGTGCCATTGGCACGTATTCTGCTGAATGCCTCGTATACAAACCGCGCCGCCTAACGTATGCACGCTGCGACGACAGCGCTGGCCGGTATTTCGAGGAGCCCAGCGATGACCGAACAACACCCCAAAGGCTACAGCCCGCGCCTGTACAACCAGGACCTGGGGCCTTTGCCGCAAAAATGGACTTGGTACAACATCTTCGCCTTCTGGATGAGTGATGTGCACAGCGTGGGCGGCTATGTCTTCGCCGCCAGCCTGTTCGCGCTCGGCCTGGCCAGTTGGCAGGTGTTGATCGCCTTGCTGGCCGGGATCTGCATCGTGCAGTTGATCGCCAACTTGGTGGCCAAGCCGAGCCAGCAGGCTGCCGTGCCGTATCCGGTGATCTGTCGGCTGGCGTTTGGTGTGTTCGGAGCGAATATTCCGGCGGTGATTCGTGGGTTGATCGCTGTAGCGTGGTACGGCATTCAGACGTACTTGGCGTCGAGTGCCTTGATCATCGTGGTGCTGCGCTTTTTCCCACAGATGGCGGTGTATGCAGAGCCGCATTTTGCAGGGTTGTCCTATCTGGGCTGGTTTGGCTTTCTCAGCTTATGGGTATTGCAGGCAGCGGTGTTCTGGGCCGGCATGGAGTCGATCCGCCGCTTTATCGACTGGGCTGGGCCGGTGGTGTACGCGGTGATGTTTGCCTTGGCCGGTTGGATCGTATGGAAGGCCGGCTGGGCGAATATCAGTTTCACCCTGGCGGAAAAATCCCTGTCGGGCTGGCAAGCCTTCGGTCAGGTGATCGTGGCGACGGCGCTGGTGGTGTCGTACTTCTCCGGCCCCACACTGAATTTTGGTGATTTCAGCCGCTATTGCCGCAGCATGCGCGACGTACGGCGCGGTAATTTCTGGGGGCTACCGGTGAATTTCCTGGCATTTTCCCTGGTCACCGTGGTGATCGTTTCGGGCACGCTGCCGGTATTTGGCGAAATGCTTCACGACCCGATCGCCACCGTCTCGCGCATCGACAACAGCCTGGCTGTGTTGCTGGGAGCCTTTGCTTTCGTCACCGCGACCATCGGCATCAATATCGTGGCCAATTTCGTGTCGCCGGCGTTTGATTTTGCCAATGTGGCACCGAGCAAAATCAGCTGGCGGGCCGGGGGGATGATCGCCGCCGTGGCATCGATCTTCATCACCCCGTGGAACCTGTTCAATAACCCACTGATGATCCACTACACCCTGGACATCCTTGCAGCGTTCATTGGCCCGTTGTTCGGGATTCTGCTGGTGGACTTCTACCTGGTCAAAAAGCAGAAGATCGATGTGGATGCGCTGTTCGATGACAGCCCGAGCGGGCGCTACTACTTCGACGGCGGGGTGAATTGGACGGCGGTCAAAGCCTTGGTGCCCGCGACGCTGGTGGGGGTTGCAATCACCTTTACGCCGGCGCTGCAGGGCATGGCCAACTTTGCCTGGTTTACCGGCTGTTTCCTGGGAGGGCTGTTTTTCCTGGTGCTTGCCCGGCGCGAGCAGGTTCGCTCGCCGACGCCGCTGGTTGCCGGTTGATCAGTATTACGCCCGCCAATATCAGGCCGCCGCCGGCAATCAGCAAGGCCGGTTGCAGGCCGCCGCTCCAGTGACTGCTCAGCGACGCCAGCAACGGGCCGCTCAATTGCCCGACGGCAAAGCTGGCGGTCAACAGCCCGGTGCTGCGCTGGTAGCCGTGGGGGGCGACTTCCCGCAAGCGTGCCATCACCAACTGCATGCAAGCCAGGAACGGTGCACCGCACAGCAATACGCCCAGCGCCAAGCCCCAGCCATTGCCCAGCAAGCAGGCGAACACCCCGGCTGCTTGTAGCCATAACGTGCTCATCAGCCAGCGGCGGGTGGTGTGCGGGTCTTTGCGGCGCAGGCTGGCGATCACCACGCCCATCGCGGCAGCCAGGCCAAAGCATGGCCAGAACAGATCGGCTTGCCAGGCGCCGTTGAATTGCGCGCTGGCCATTTGTGACAGGAAGGTCGCCGGAATGATGTAGCCCAGGCCATACAGGAAGTAAATCCAGCACAGATGCGCGATGCTGGCGTTGCCACCCGTGTGATGGACGTGGGCAACTGGCGCGATCGGTTGAGGCAGGAACGGCAGGGTCGCCAGCAGCATTACCAGCGCCACCACGCCATACACCAGCCACAGCGTTGCCGAGCTTTGCCCCAGGCGGTTCGAGCCCAATGCCAGCAGCCCGGTCAGCAGAATGCCCAGCCCCGGGCCGGCAAACACCAAGGCGCCCAGGCGTGCTCGCCCGGCGGCAATCGCCAGGGGCTGGCTCAAGCTGGTGATCATCACCAACGCCCAGGCACTGGCGGCGCCGGTGCCAAAGCGCAGCAACAGGTGCGGCCAGAAGCCCTGTGCCCAATACGACGCCAGGGTCAGCAGCACGCAAAGCCACAGCCCGCCGTACATCCGACCTCGTACGTGGTGATGGCTGCGGGCGAAGATCGAATCCACTGCACCCACGAAGTAGCCCAGGTAATTGGCCGCCGCGATCAGCCCTGCGCCGGTCAGGTCGACCTGGCCTTCACTGAGCAGGTGGGGCATCTGCGGGGTCAGCGCGAAGCGGCCAATGCCCATGGCCATCATCAAGGCGATAAAGCTGGCGAGTAAGCGAGTCAGGGGGGACATGTTCAGGTTTCCTGCAAAGCAGCGATTGACCTTCAGGCTAAATCGAGTTTACTTTCTGTAAAAATGAATAATATTGAGTAACTTGTTCAGTTTTGGAGAATAGTGTGGAGTTCAGTCAATTGCGTATTTTCCAGGCCGTGGCAGAGGAGGGTTCCATCACCCGTGCGGCTGAACGCTTGCACCGAGTGCCGTCGAACCTGTCGACACGCCTCAAGCAGATGGAAGAGCAGCTCGGTGTTGAGTTGTTCGTGCGCGAGCGCCAGCGTTTGCAGCTTTCTCCAGCGGGCAAAGTGTTACTGGACTACAGCACCCGTCTGCTGGCGCTGCACGACGAAGCTCACGGCGCTGTGCAGGGCGGGCAACCGGCCGGCGATTTTGTGCTGGGCAGTATGTACAGCACTGCGGCGATTCATTTGCCGAAGTTGTTGGCGCGTTACCACAAGGCCTACCCGATGGTGAACCTGCAGGTGCAATCGGCGCCCAGCGGTGAGCTTTTGGAGGGCCTGATCGCCGGTCGCCTGGACGCGGCGCTGGTGGACGGCCCCATCACCATCGCCACCCTTGATGGTGTGCCCCTGTGCGAAGAGCGGTTGGTGTTGATCTGCGAAGCCGATCACCCACCCGTGCGCGGCCCCCAGGATGTGGCGGGCCGCTCGGTATTCACCTTCCGCCGCAGTTGTGCTTACCGCGCACGCCTTGAAACCTGGTTTTCCCACGACCGTGTGGCCATGGGCCGGGCGATCGAGATCGAGTCTTATCAAGGCATGCTCGCCTGCGTGATTGCCGGTTCCGGTGTGGCATTGATGTCTGAATCCATGCTCGACAGCCTGCCGGGCAAGGACGGTGTGTCCGTTCATCCCCTGACCGGGCCTTTTGCCACTGCGACTACCTGGCTCATGTGGCGAAAGGGGATGCTCGGCGCTAACCTCAATGCATGGATTGACCTGCAGCAGGCAGGCAGAGCCGAGATCCTGCAAGACACGCGCGCGATCGCTTGAGCGATCCGTCAGGATTTAGATGAATTCAGTAATAGTTCGTTGTGTTTTCGTACAAGCAATACGTAAGACTTAAGGCTACTATCTGTAGGAAGCGGCGACAGAATTAGCGCCGACCCGCATTACCCTCAAAGGGGGGCACCACCATGAAAGAGAAAATTCAGAACTGGCTCCATGACCTCGGCGTGGCACTCGGCTTGATCGAGCCGCCGCTGCAACCGGTGCCTATTCGTACGGATGATGAGCAACGCCGTCCCCGTCGCAGGTAATCCCTGAGGCGCTCACGTGATCGTGGCCGTGATCATGCGGGCGTTGAGGGCGTGGGTTCTCTTCGGAGTGCCTTCCGTGCTCCTTATGCCTTACGCGGCCGCGTTTTTTATTATCGTGTTCCGAATGCAAGACCTGCGGCGATCTGTTTGAGAAGGCTTGGCAGTAGCCCCCAAAAAAACGGGCGCGACACCCGACGTCGCACCCGCTGAAGCAACCGCTTTAAATCCTGTTGCGCCTCAAACCGCCCGGGCTACCGATGCCTGGGGGCTGCGCGACAACATACTCACCACCACGAAGCTCACCAGCCCAATCGCCAGGCTGTAGTAGATCGGCGTATTCGCGTCCAACCCATCCTTGATCATGAATACCAGCGCCGTCACAAAGCCCAGGGTCATGGAGGTGATCGCGCCTGAGGTGGTTGCCCGCTTCCAGAAGATCGCGCCGATCAGTGGGATCAGCATGCCACCTACCAACAGGTTGTAGGCCAGGGTGAGCGCGCTGATCACATCGTTGACCACCAGTGCGATCCCCAGTACGGCAATGCCGGTGAGCATGGTGAACAGGCGGTTGACCGCCAGGCTCGACGGTTTGCCGCCACGCAAGCGCGGCAGCAGGTCTTCGGTCAATACCGTGGAGGCCGCCAGTAAGCCGGCGCTGGCGGTGGACATCATCGCGGCCAGGGCCGCAGCAATTACCAGGCCGCGGATGCCATCCGGCAGCGAGGCTTTGACGATGGCGGCGAAGGCGTTGTTGACGTTGTCCAGGTTGGGGAGCAGTACATGCGCCGCCATGCCAATCAGCGCGCAGGCCAGGCCGTAGAGGATGCAGTAGAAACCGGCGAAAGTGCCTGCGTACTTGGCGACCTTTTCATCGCGGGCGGTGAACACTCGCTGCCAGATGTCCTGGCCAATCAGGATGCCGAAAAAGTAGATCATGAAGTAGGTGATGATCGTGTCCCAGCCGATTTCGGTGAAGCTGAAGTTCGATGCCGGCAGCTTGGCGACCAGCTCATCCCAACCGCCGACGCGGTACAGGCAGATGGGGAGCAGGATGAACATCAGGCCGACGGTCTTGATCACGAACTGCACGATATCGGTGAGGGTCAGCGACCACATGCCGCCGATGGTCGAGTACACCAC
The DNA here is from genome assembly GCF_009935975.1 of Pseudomonas sp. Q1. Taxonomy (NCBI): domain Bacteria; kingdom Pseudomonadati; phylum Pseudomonadota; class Gammaproteobacteria; order Pseudomonadales; family Pseudomonadaceae; genus Pseudomonas; species Pseudomonas sp. Q1. The sequence continues at coordinate 108,615 of NZ_QODI01000009.1, forward strand.
CACCACGCCACCGCCCAGCAGCACCGAGACCCAGAACGGCAGGCCGAACAGCACTTGCAGTACGGTGCCAATGGCCAGGATCGAGGTCACGCCGATCATCAAGGCATAGGCCAGCATGATCACCGCACTCGCTTGACGGGCCATGGGGTTGTAGCGCTTTTCCAGAACCTGGGTGACGGTGAAGATTTTCAGCTTCAGCAGCGGCTTGGCCAGGAACAGGTTCAGCGCGATGATCCCGGCGCCCAGCGCGGCGCACAGCCAGAAACCGGAAATACCATGCACATAACCCAGGCGCACGGTGCCGACGGTCGATGCACCGCCCAGTACGGTGGCCGCCATGGTGCCCATGTACAGCGACGGCCCCAGGTTGCGGCCGGCCACCAGATAGTCCTCGTGGGTCTTGGCGCGGCGCATGCCGTAATAGCCGAGCACGAGCATGCCGGCGGCGTAGATGAGTACGACGAATAAATCCAAAGCCATGACGGCGGTTCTCCGATTATTTTTTATTGTGCTGAAGGCGCTTGCTGTGGCGAGGGAACATGCGGTGGTGAGAGTGAACGCTCCCTCGCCACGACAGCCGGCCCATAAACCGAGGCCGGCTCGGGAAACAGCCGCAGCAAGGTCAGGTACACCACGCAAGCCAGCCCCAGCGTCACCGGCAGGCTGATATCGATGCCATCCGCCAGGTTGCCCAGCGGCCCGACAAACTGCCCCGGCAGGTTGACGAAGCACAGGCCCACCAGTGCACTCGGGATCCAGGCCCCGAGCCCGCGCCAGTTCCAGCCATGGTTGAACCAGTAGCGACCGCCGGTCTCACCGCGGGTGAACACTTGCAGATCGTCCGGGCAGTAGAAGCCCCGGCGTACGATCAGGCCGATGATCATCATCACCATCCACGGCGTGGTGCAGGTGATGATCAACACGGCGAAGGTCGAGACGCTTTGCACCAGGTTGGCGGCGAAACGTCCGATAAAGATGAAGGCTATCGACATCACCCCAATCAGCAATGTGGCCTTGACCCGCGACAGCAGGCGTGGGAACACGCTGGACATGTCCAGCCCGGTGCCATACAGCGAGGTGGTGCCGGTGGACATGCCGCCGATCACCGCGATCAGGCACACCGGCAGGAAGAACCAGCTCGGCGCCACCGCCAGCAGGCCGCCGACATAATTGTTGGCCGCGATGTAGTCCGGCGCCTTGATCGCCACGATGGTCGCGGTGGCCAGGCCGAACAGGAACGGGATCAAAGTGGCGATTTGCGCGAGGACCACCGCCAGCATGATTCGACCTTTCGGTGTTTCACGCGGGATATAGCGCGACCAGTCACCCAGGAACGCCCCGAAGGAAATCGGATTGCTCATGGCCACTAATGCGGCGCCGATAAACGCCGCCCAGAAACCCGGCTGACCCAGCGCTACAGTGCCGGCGAACTGGCTGTCGAAGGCCGGCGCAAACGCGAAGATCCCCAGCAGGAACAACAGGCTCGCCGCCCATACGGCGATACGGTTGACCCACAGCATGAAGCGAAAGCCGTAGATGCACACCGTGAGCACCAGGAGGGCGAACAGGCCATAGGCCAAACCCAGGGTCAGATCGGTTTCCGGCAGGCCAATCAGACGTTTCGCACCACCGACCAAGGCATCACCCGAACTCCACACCGAGAGTGAGAAGAAGGCAATCGCGGTCAGCAGCGACAGAAATGAGCCGACAATCCGCCCGTGCACCCCGAAGTGCGCACCGGAAGACACTGCGTTGTTGGTGCCATTGATCGGCCCGAACAGGCCCATGGGGGCCAGGATCAACGCGCCCACCAGCACGCCCAGTACGATCGCCCAGGCGCCGGCCTGGAACGACAGGCCGAACAGCACGGGAAATGAGCCCAGCACGGCGGTGGCAAAGGTGTTGGCACCGCCGAAGATCAGACGGAACAGATCCTTGGGGCTGGCGGTACGTTCGTGGTCCGGGATCTGTTCGACCCCGTTGGTTTCTATTTTTCGAATACTTTTATCGTTGTTTTTATTATTCATGATCAGCTCCGATCACATTGGCTAATGGGGCGGCAGCCCTTCCGGCATAGCGGATAAATGTTCGTGACAGGCCAGCCACAGGCCCTCTTGTTGTTCTGCGCGCAACCGTTGCCGTCTGAAGACAATGGTTTCGCGTTCCTGGCTATTGAATTGCTCCCCGTTCATGCGCAGCTCGGTGGCCACGTCATGAATCAATATCGCCACCTCACCTTGCAGGCTGACAGTGGCGTTGCTTGAGGTGCAGGACAGCACCTCAAACCCCTCGTCCTGGCGCCAGCTGTCCCACAACGCCTGGTAGGCGTCGCGGCTGAGCAGTGGCTCGGGGAGGGTATAAAACACAAAGGTGGCATCGGCCGTGAACGCGTCGAAATAAGCGGCGCGGTCATTGCGGGCAAACGCCGACACCAGGTCGGCGGCAGCTTTCAGCACGGCTTGCGTGCTCATCAGCGATGCGCCACGCCAGGCAGTACGCAGAGCATCTCGTACAGCAAGTTGGCGCCCAGCAGCGAGGTGTTGCCGGTGGTGTCGTACGGTGGCGAAACTTCCACCAGGTCGCAACCAATCAGGTCCAGGCCCTGGCAGCCGCGGATGATCTCGATCGCCTGGATGGTGGTCAGCCCGCCGATTTCCGGGGTGCCGGTACCGGGCGCCCACGCCGGGTCGATGCCGTCGATATCAAAGCTCAGGTACACCGGGCCACCGCTGACTTTTTCACGTACTTCGGCCATCAAGGGGGCGAGGGAGTGGTGCCAGCATTCTTCGGCCTGGACCACGCGAAAGCCCTGTTTGCGGCTCCAGTTAAAGTCTTCGGCGGTGTAGCCCTGGGCGCGCAGGCCGATTTGCACCACACGGTCGCAATCGAGCAAGCCTTCTTCGACGGCGCGGCGGAAGGTGGTGCCGTGGGCGATTTTCTCACCGAACATGTGGTCGTTGACGTCAGCATGGGCATCGATGTGCACCAGGCCGACCTTGCCGTGTTTTTTGTGGATCGCGCGCAGGATCGGCAAGGTGATGGTGTGGTCACCGCCCAGGGTCAGCGGGATCACGTCGTGGTCAAGAATCTCGTCGTAGGCTTCTTCGATGATGCGCACGGCGTCGAGCAGGTTGAACGTGTTGATCGCCACGTCGCCGATATCGGCCACCGACAGCGAGTCGAATGGGGCGGCACCGGTGGCCATGTTGTAGGGGCGGATCATCACTGATTCGGCGCGGATTTCACGCGGCCCGAAGCGTGTGCCGGCACGCAGTGAAGTGCCGATATCCAAGGGCACGCCGATAAAGGCGGCGTCCAGGCCCTGGGCCGTTTGCAGGTGGGGCAGGCGCATCATGGTGGCGATGCCGGCGAAGCGCGGCATTTCGTTGCCGCCCAGTGGTTGGTGGAAAATCTTGTCCACGGGAGTGCCTCATCGTTGTTTTGTTTATTAGCGGCCGATTCTGCGAAAAGCCCGTGGCGGGAAGAATCGGCAGGGGCAAATACTTAGTTCAGGTTTTTCTAAACTAATCCCCAGCGGTTAAACTCTCTGGGTTGTAGTGAGCGGGCTTGCCCCGCGCTGGGTGGCGAAGCCGCCCCAACAAAGACGCCGCGGTATTTCAGAAGAACCGAGGAGCCCGGGTTTGGGGCGGCTTCGCCACCCAGCGCGGGGCAAGCCCGCTCACTACAAGCCAACTGAACATTGTGGAGAGCCCATGGCCAACGCCTTGCCCGACTTGAAACTGCTGCGCATCTTCGTCAGCGTGGTGCGCCACCAGGGCTTCGCCAATGCTCAGCACGAACTCAACCTGTCGACGTCAGCCATCAGCACCTACATGAGCCAACTGGAGTCGGCGTTGGGCCTGGTGCTGTGCCATCGCGGGCGGGGCGGGTTCAGCCTGACCAGCAAGGGCGAGTTGTTCTATCAGGAAACCCTGCGCCTGCTTGGTGAACTCGAAGGTTTCGAGCAATACGCCGCCGCGTTGAAAGGCGAGTTGCGCGGCACCCTCAAGCTGGGCGTGCTCGACTCCACTGTCAGCGACAAGGCGTTGCCATTTGCCGAAGTGATCGGCGCCTACAGCCTGGAACACCCGGCGGTGCATTTGCATCTATCGGTGATGAGCCCTTACGAATTGCAATTGGGGGTGCAGGACAATCGCCTGGACCTGGCCATCGGCGCTTTTTCCAATCGCATGAGCGGGTTGATCTACATGCCGCTGTATCGCGAGCAGCACTGGTTGTATTGCAGCACGCGGCACCCGCTGTTCAACGAGCGGCGCATCCCCGAACAAGTGATTACCCAGCAGCGCATGGTCGGCCGCGGCTACTGGAGCCAGGCGGAACTGGCGCGCCATGGCTTCAAGCACAGCGCCGCGACGGTGGAGAGTATGGAGGCGCAGCTGATCCTGGTGCTGTCCGGTGCTTACATCGGCTACCTGCCCGAGCACTATGCCCAGGCGTGGGCCGACAAGGGCGACCTGCGCGTGTTGCTGCCGGCGACCTTCGGCTACCAGGCGCCGTTCTCCATGATCATGCGTCGGGGCCGCAGCCGCGAGCCGTTGATCCAGACGTTCCGCGACTTGCTCAAAGCCCAGCTCAACCAGGCCTGAAAATCATGTCCAGACCCCAATGTTCCTGTTGCCTCAGGCCCGTCACCCATTGCCTGTGCCCGTTGATTCCCTGCCTCGACAGTCGCACGCGAGTGTTGCTGTTGCAGCACCCGAGCGAGGTCAACCATGCGCTGAATACCGCACGCTTGGCGGCGTTGGGGTTGAACAATGCGCAGTTCGTAGTGGGCGAGGTGTTTGCAGATTTGCCGACTTTACTGAACCCGCCCGGTTATCGGGCGCGGTTATTGTTCCCGGCGGATGATGCCCAGCCTTTGCAGGCCTATGCGCCGGACGAGCAGCCCTTGTTGTTGGTAGTGCCCGATGGCACCTGGCGCAAGGCGCGTAAACTGTTGCACCTCAATCCGTTGTTGGCGGCGTTGCCGAGGGTGACACTGGCCGAGGGCGGTGTTTCGCGTTACCGGCTGCGCAAGGCGCCGGGGCCGGGGGCGCTGTCGACGCTGGAGGCGATTGTTCAAGCGCTGCAGGTGCTGGAGGCACCGGTATCGTTCGAACCGTTGCTCAAACCCTTTGAAGCGCTGATCGAGGGGCAGATTGCGGCGATGGGTGAGGAGGTGTTTCAGAGAAATCATGGTGATGGGCAGTCGGGTTAGCCCGGAGATCGAGGTGCGGCTATCGGGAGCAAGCCCCCTCCCACAGATGACCGCATTCCAATGGTGTCACTCGATCCTCTGTGGGAGGGGGCTTGCTCCCGATAGCGGTGGCACAGGCGCCCATTAATCCACATATTCCAATAAGTAATAAACACCACACTTTGCGTGATATGGCCCGCCGACCTTTCCCGGTATGATGTTCGCCCCCGCAGTCTGGATTGCGAATACGCCATGACCTTGCAGTACCCAACAATCGCCGATTGCGTCGGCAACACGCCCCTGGTCCGCTTGCAACGCATGGCGGGTGAAACCAGCAATACCCTGTTGCTCAAGCTCGAAGGGAACAACCCGGCCGGCTCGGTCAAAGACCGCCCGGCGCTGTCGATGATCACCCGCGCCGAGTTGCGCGGGCAGATCAAGCCTGGCGACACCCTGATCGAAGCCACCTCCGGCAACACCGGGATCGCCCTGGCCATGGCTGCCGCGATCAAGGGCTACAAGATGATCCTGATCATGCCCGACAACGGCAGCGCCGAACGCAAGGCGGCGATGACCGCCTATGGCGCCCAGTTGATCCTGGTCACCCAGGAAGAAGGCATGGAAGGCGCGCGTGACCTCGCCGAGCGCATGGCCGCCGAAGGTCGTGGCCTGGTACTGGACCAGTTCGCCAATGGCGATAACCCAGAGGCGCACTACACCAGCACCGGCCCGGAAATCTGGCGCCAGACCCAGGGCACCATCAGCCATTTCGTCAGCTCCATGGGCACCACCGGCACCATCATGGGCAACTCGCGTTATCTCAAGGAGCAGAACCCGGCGATCCAGATCGTCGGCCTGCAACCGATGGAGGGCGCGTCGATCCCGGGTATCCGCCGTTGGCCCGAAGAGTACTTGCCGAAGATCTACAGCGCGACGCGCGTAGACCGCATCATCGACATGGCTCAGCGTGAAGCCGAAGACACCACCCGCCGTCTGGCCCGTGAAGAAGGCATCTTCTGCGGCGTGTCTTCCGGTGGCGCGGTGGCGGGCATGCTGCGCTTGTCCAGGGAAGTGGAAAACGCGGTGATCGTCGCGATCATCTGTGACCGAGGCGACCGTTACCTGTCGACCGGCATTTTCGACGAACCCAACTGATGGCCAAGCACGAAAGAGGCCTGCGCTTCCAACCGACGGGCGGTAGTCGGGCCCCGCAGATTCCGGTGGGCAAGAAACAACGCCTGACCATCGAGCGCCTGGCCAATGACGGCCGTGGCATTGTGTACTTTGAAGGCCGTACCTGGTTCGTCAATGGCGCCCTGGCCGGTGAGGACGTGGAAGCGCGGGTGTTGGGCGCTCATGGCAAGATCGTCGAGGCGCGCACCGAGCGCGTATTCACCGCCAGCGAACTGCGGCGCCCGGCACCCTGTGCCCACGTGGGGCGTTGTGGTGGCTGCAGCGTGCAGCACTTGCCCCATGCCGAACAACTTGCCCTGAAACAGCGCATGCTCGCCGAGCAATTGTCGCGTGTGGCCGGTGTTGAGCCGCAGGAATGGGCGGCGCCCTTGAGCGGCCCGGAATTTGGCTACCGTCGCCGCGCCCGCGTGGCCGTGCGCTGGGATGCCAAGGCGAAAAAACTTGAAGTGGGTTTTCGCGCCGTGGCCAGCCAGGACATCGTCGCCATCGATGATTGCCCGGTGCTGGTACAGGCCTTGCAGCCGATCATGCAGCGCTTGCCGAACCTGTTGCGCCGGCTGAGCAAACCGCAGGCCCTGGGGCATGTCGAGTTGTTCAGTGGTACCTCCATCGCCGTGTTGCTGCGGCATATGGCGCCGTTGTCGGAAGCGGACCTGCAGCTCTTGAAAGAATTTTGTGCCTTCCATGAAGCCCAGCTGTGGCTGCATGGCGAAGGACAGCCGGAGCCGGTCGAAGCCGATGCCGTCTTGGGGTTTCGATTGGAACAGTGGGATCTGGAGCTGGCTTACCGGCCTGGCGATTTCGTCCAGGTCAACGCCGCAGTCAACGCGGCGATGGTCGCCCAGGCCCTGGAATGGCTGGCGCCACAACCCGACGAGCGGGTGCTGGACTTGTTTTGCGGGCTTGGCAACTTCGCCCTGCCACTGGCGCGTCAGGTGCGTGAAGTGGTGGCGGTGGAAGGTGTGCAGGCCATGGTGGACCGGGCGGCCGCCAATGCCGTCAGCAATAATTTGCATAACGCACAGTTTTTTCAGGCCGATTTGTCCCAGCCTTTGACTGACACAGAATGGGCCAAACAAGGCTTTTCTGCGGTACTCTTGGACCCACCCCGTGACGGTGCCCTGGAAGTTGTGCGCAAGCTTGCGACCTTCAAGGCCAGGCGTCTGGTGTATGTGTCCTGCAACCCGGCCACGCTGGCGCGGGACACCGTTGAGTTGGTCAAGCAAGGCTACCGGCTAAAGCGTGCCGGGATCCTCGACATGTTTCCGCAAACCGCGCATGTCGAGGCCATGGCGTTATTTGAAGCGGGCTAGGATGCCCGTTTAATCCGACCGGCCTTGTAGTCTCCAGGGCCTGTGACCTGCCGGGGAGAGTGCAGTACAAGGTCGGCGATGATTTTTGACGCATCGAAGGTGCGTCGTAGGGAAGGTAAGCAAGATGGTACAGGTGAGAGCACACCAGCCGATCAACACCGACGGCAGTATCAATCTCGAGGCATGGCTGGATCATGCCGTCAGTGTCGACCCGGCACTGGACCGTGAAGCCTTGAAGGCCGCTTGCGAGTTCGCTCGTGAGTCCGAGCAGCAAAACAATGCGGCCAAGAACCTGTGGGCCGAGGGCACTTCGAGCTTTCGTACCGGGCTTGAGATCGCCGAGATCCTCGCCGATCTCAAGCTCGACCAGGATTCGCTGATCGCCGCCGTGCTCTATCGCGGTGTGCGTGAAGGGCATATCCAACTGGCCACCGTCAGCCAGCGCTTTGGCGCCTTGGTCGCCAAGCTCATCGACGGCGTGGCCCGCATGGCCGCCATCAGTGCCAGCCTCAGCCCGCGCCAATCGATGGTGATGGGCACCCAGGGCCAGGTGGAAAACCTGCGCAAGATGCTGGTGGCGATGGTCGACGACGTGCGCGTCGCCCTGATCAAGCTGGCCGAGCGTACCTGCGCGATCCGGGCGGTGAAGACGGCCGATGATGAAAAGCGCAACCGCGTTGCGCGCGAAGTCTTTGATATCTATGCGCCGCTGGCGCATCGCCTGGGTATCGGCCATATCAAGTGGGAGCTGGAGGACTTGTCCTTCCGCTACCTTGAGCCCGAACAATACAAGCAGATCGCTACGCTGCTGCATGAGCGGCGGCTCGACCGCGAGCGCTTTATCTCCGACGTGATGAATCAGCTGCGCTCGGAGTTGCAGGCCACCGGCGTCGAAGCCGATATCAGCGGCCGCGCCAAGCACATCTATTCGATCTGGCGCAAAATGCAGCGCAAGGGCCTGGCCTTCAGCCAGATCTACGATGTGCGCGCCGTGCGCGTGCTGGTGCCGGAAATGCGCGACTGCTACACCGCGCTGGGCATTGTCCACACCTTGTGGCGGCACATTCCCAAGGAGTTCGACGACTACATCGCCAACCCCAAGGAAAACGGCTACCGCTCGCTGCACACTGCGGTAATCGGCCCCGAGGGCAAGGTGCTGGAAGTGCAGATCCGCACCCACGCCATGCACGAAGAGGCGGAGCTGGGCGTGTGCGCGCACTGGCGCTACAAGGGCACCGACGTCAAGGCCGGGTCCAACCAGTACGAAGAGAAGATCTCCTGGCTGCGCCAAGTGCTGGAGTGGCACGAAGAACTGGGCGACATCGGCGGCCTGGCCGAACAGCTGCGCGTGGATATCGAACCGGACCGGGTCTATATCTTCACCCCCGACGGCCATGCCATCGACTTGCCCAAGGGCGCCACGCCGTTGGACTTCGCCTACCGCGTACACACTGAAATCGGCCACAACTGCCGCGGCGCCAAGATCAATGGGCGGATCGTGCCGCTCAACTACACCCTGCAGACCGGTGAACAGGTCGAGATCATCACCAGCAAGCATGGTACGCCGAGCCGTGACTGGCTGAACCCGAACCTGGGCTACATCACCACGTCGCGGGCGCGGGCGAAGATCGTGCACTGGTTCAAATTGCAGGCGCGCGACCAGAACGTCGCGGCCGGTAAAACCTTGCTTGAACGCGAACTGGCGCGCCTGGGTTTGCCGCAGGTGGACTTCGACAAGCTGGCCGAAAAGGCCAACATGAAGATTGCCGAAGACATGTTTGCCGCCCTGGGCGCTGGCGACCTGCGCCTGGCGCAACTGGTCAACCTGGCCCAGCAGTTGGTCGAGCCGGAGCGCGGCAGCGAACAGCTGGAACTCATTCCACGCAAAGCCGCCGGCTACAAGCCCGGCAAGCGTGGCGATATCCAGATCCAGGGTGTGGGCAACCTGATGACGCAAATGGCCGGCTGCTGCCAGCCGTTGCCGGGGGACGCCATCGTCGGCTACATCACCCAGGGCCGTGGTGTCAGCATTCACCGGCAGGACTGTGCCTCGGTGCTGCAGTTGGCCGGGCGCGAGCCTGAACGGATCATCCAGGTCAGTTGGGGGCCGGTGCCGGTGCTCACCTATCCGGTGGACATCGTGATTCGTGCGTACGACCGTTCCGGCCTGCTGCGTGATGTGTCCCAGGTGCTGCTCAACGAGCGGATCAACGTGTTGGCGGTCAACACCCGTTCGAACAAGGAGGACAACACTGCGTTGATGTCCCTGACGATCGAGATCCCGGGCCTGGATGCGCTGGGGCGGTTGTTGGGGCGTATTTCCCAGTTGCCGAACATCATCGAGACCCGGCGCAACCGCACACCATGAATGGATCAGCACCATCTGAAATGTGGGAGGGGGCTTGCCCCCGATGAGGACAGGTCAGTCGGCATCTATGTTGGCTGACCCACCGCTATCGGGGGCAAGCCCCCTCCCACATTTGATCTTCAGCGGATAGAGATCAATGTATTCACTAGACGACTTGCTGTACCTGATGAACCGCCTGCGGGACCCGCAATACGGGTGCCCTTGGGACATCAGGCAAACCTACGCGACCATTGTCCCGCACACTTTGGAGGAGGCTTATGAAGTCGCCGACGCCATCGAGCGCGGCGACTTCGACCATCTGCAAGGTGAGCTGGGCAACCTGTTGTTCCAGGTGGTGTATTACAGCCAGTTGGCACGGGAGGAGGGGCGTTTCGAATTTGCCGGCGTGATCGACGGCATCACGCGCAAATTGATTCGTCGCCATCCTCACGTGTTCCCGACGGGCGATCTGTATGCGCCGTTGGATGTTCCGCGGTTGAGCGAAGAGCAGGTCAAGGAGCGTTGGGAGCAGATCAAGGCTGAGGAGCGCGCAGAAAAGTCCGATACACCGCTGCAGCTTTCCCTGCTGGACGATGTGCCCACGGCACTGCCATCGTTGTCCCGTGCCGCCAAATTGCAAAAGCGCGCCAGCCAGGTCGGCTTCGACTGGCCCGCCGCCTTGCCGGTGGTGGATAACGTGCGCGAAGAGCTGGATGAAGTGCTTGAAGCCATGGCTGATAACGACTCGGCCGCGATCGCGGATGAAGTCGGCGACCTGCTGTTTGCAGCGGTCAACCTCGCCCGGCATCTCAAGGTTGACCCGGAAACCGCGCTGCGCAGCGCCAATGCCAAGTTTGAACGACGTTTCCGATTTATCGAACAGGCATTGCGCGATACCCAGCGTCCCATAGAAGATTGCACCCTCGAAGAGTTGGACGCCCTGTGGGGCGAAGCCAAACGTCAGGAAAAGAACGTGTCCAACTGCGGTTGAGCAGTTGCCTAAGTGAGTAAGCACCATGAGCCTTTCCCTTCGCGACCAGTTGCTCAAAGCAGGTCTGGTCAACCAAAAGCAGGCCAAGCAGGTCGGCAAAGAGAAACAGAAGCAGCAGCGCCTGGTCCACAAAGGCCAGGCCGAGGCCGATGACACCCAGGCCCGCCTGGCTGCCGAGGCGAAAGCCGAGAAGGTCAAGCGCGACCAGGAATTGAACCGCCAGCAGCAGGAAAAAGCCGAGGCCAAGGCCCGCACCGCGCAGGTCAAGCAGTTGATCGAGACGTCGCGCCTGCCGAAGCTGACCACCGAGGATTACTATAACTTCGTGGATGACAAGAAGGTCAAGCGCCTGTCGGTCAACACCTTGATGCGCAACAAGCTGAGCAACGGCTCCCTGGCGATCGTCCACCACGGTGGCGGTTATGAGGTAATCCCGCGTGAAGCGGCGCTGAAGATCCAGGAGCGCGCACCGGAGCGTATCGTGCAGCTCAACATCCTGACTGAAAGCCAGGTGCCGGATGAGGATGATCCGTACGCCGCCTACCAGATCCCGGATGATCTGATGTGGTAAAGCCCTAGAAACAACAAACCCCGCTCAAAAGGCGGGGTTTGTGTTTTCAGCCAAGCGTATTACCAATCCACGGCGTAACTCACGCTGAAGGTACGACCCTCGGCATTCGGGTACGGCGCACGCGCGTTGGCCTGGGCGAACATGTTCTGGTAGTTGCGGTTGCTGAGGTTATAGATGGCCCCTTCCAGGCGACCCACCGGCAGCCTGACCGAACCCAGCAGGTCGACCAGGGTGTAACCCTGGATATCGCGACCGTTGTTGTCCTTGAACGCGGCATCATAGTCGTCCAGGCGCATGGCTTGCAGGCGCAGGCTGTAATCGTCGTGGTTATAGCCGACAAAGGCGGTGGTCTTGGCCGGGGAGATGCGTGTGGCAGGCAGGTCGATCCATTTACCGTTCTGCTGGGTCTCGCCTTTTGCATAGGCGTACGTGCCGCCGACGGACCACTGATCAGTGACGTTGTAGGTCAGGCTGGTTTCGATACCGCGTACACGTTCTTTCTGGTTGATCAGGCGCAATACGCGGTCATTCGCGTCATAGAACTGGGTGACGTCCGAGGTGTTTTCGTATGCCGTGACGCTGGCCAGCCACTTGTCCCAGTTGCCGCGCCAGCCCAGTTCATAGCTGTCGACCTTGAGCGCTTGGGCATTGAGTTTCTGGATGTCGTACTTGCTGTTGACGTCCCGCAGGAAACGCTGGATATCCGGCAGGGAAAAGCCCTGGCTGAAGTTGACGAACACATCCTGGTTTTCGCTCAGGTGGTACACTGCACCGAGGTTGTAGAGGGTATCGTCATATTTCAGGGTGCCGCCCGGCAAGGTTGCCCGGTTGCCGGTCTGAACGATTTCTCCATAGGCGATGCTGTCGGCAACGTTACTTTCGATCCACTCGCGCCGGACGCCGCCGCGCAGGGTCCAGTCGTCGATGTCGTAGGACAGCTGACCAAAAATCGCCTTGGTGGTGGTCGTGATGTCCGGCCCCAGCTCGAAGGTGGTGCCGGTCTTGGTGTAGGTCAGGCCATTGACCCGGTATTGATCGCCACGCTGGCGTGAGGTTTCGTGGTCATAGTCAGCGCCCCAGACCAGGTTGCCGGTCGCTGGGCCGATGTCGGGCATCTGTGTGTCGATGGCTGCACGCAAGCCGTAGACGTCCTGCACGCTGTTGTTATCGGAAACACCGGCGCGGCCCCGCGACAGGTCCGGGAAGAACAGCGCGTCGGCACGGCGCCAGTAACTTTCGACTTGCAGGCCCTGGCCGTAGAAATCCCTGTCGGTGTAATTGAGGTTGACCGCCTGGTTGTGGGTGAACGGTTGGTCGTCCAGGTCCAGGCCTTTTACTGCAACGGCGGTGTTGCTGTTGCGTGGGTCTTTGGTGTAACGGGTGTCCTGTTCATCTTTATAGTCTTGCAGCGACAGGCTGATCTTCTTGTCGTCATCCAGCTCGTAGCCGAAGCGGCCTTGAAGGTCGTAGGTATCGGTGTCCATGTTGCTGCCCTGGGACGTGTCCTGGGGGATGCGCTTGCCGTTGCCATCGAACTGGTCGTTGCGTTGTACGCCGTTGGCCGACACGTACCAGTCCACGGGACCCTTGCGCCCCGTGGCACTTTGGAACGCCTCGTAGGCGAATCCCTTGTGGCTTAGATTGTTACCGGCGGTCATGCCGATCTTGCTGCTGAACGCGAGGTCTTCACCTTGGTTGCGCTTGGTGATGATATTGATGATGCCGCCCGAAGCTCCGGCCCCGTAGACGCTGCTCGCGCCGGAGATCACTTCGATGCGCTCGATGCTTTCCGGTGCCACGCTGTTGAGTTGGCGGAAGTTGTCGCGTGTCGCGTTCTGGGATACGCCGTCGATCAGGATCAGCGTGTTACGCCCGCGAAGGGTCTGGCCGAAGTTGCTCATACCGCCGCTGGACGGCGAAATGCCGGGTACCAATTGCCCGAGGATATCCGCAACCCGTCGCCCTGCGCCCGCTTGCTGGCGGATCTGGGCTTCATCGATCACCTGCACCGAGCCTGGGATCGCGGCAATGCTGGTTTCACTGCGCGTAGCCGAGACGACGGTGGCCTGTAATTGCAGGTTAGTGGGCGCAGCTTCGGATGAGTCGGCCCAAGCGGGTGTACTGATGGAGCCGATCAGAGGCAACAGTGCTGCCCATTGCGATTTTTTCATTACCATGCCTTTCAATTATTAGAAGTATTGACAGAAAAAACGGATATCACGGGTGTGCGGGTGTACGAGCGGATGGCGCGGATACCCAGGGCGGCCAGCGCGTAGGTGAGCGCGACCAGCCAGAAGCTGTGGGCCAGGCCGACCATTCCCATGCCGATGCCGCCCAGCAAGGCGCCGCACAGGGCACCCGCCTTGGCGGCGCTGTTACCCAGGCCCAGGGCAAAACCTTGTTGCGCGGGCGCGACGGTGTTGGCGATCAATGTGTAGGCAACCGGCAACAGCGCGCCTTGCCACAGGCCCCAGAGCAACCGGCTGGCGAGGAAGCCGAACCATTCGCTGGCGATTGCGGTGCACGCCAGGGTCAAGGCACAGGCCCATGTGACCCATTCGATGATGCGCAGCGTGTATGCCGGTGGGTGCCGGTCAAACAGGCGGCCCCACAGGGGCGCCGACAGCGCCAGGGTCAATGCGCTGGCGGCATAGCTGGCACCAATCAACCAGGCCGGTGCGTGTAAGACATCGGCGACGTACAAGGCATAAAACGGCTGGGGCATCATCTTGGCGGCCTGGATCAGCACGATGATCCCCAGCATCGCCCCAAGCCAGCCTTTGGGCAGGGCGGTGGGCGTGGACTTGTGTTTCGAGCGCACGCGCCGGGTATCGCCGGGCAAGAACAGGCTGACCACCGCACACGACAGGCAAACGGCCGTGGCGCTGTAGCAGAGCAGGGCGAACCCCGAGACATCCATCAGCCAGCCGCCCAATACAGGACCGGCCAATGAACCCACGGCGGTCGCCGACTGCAGGCGCGCCATGATGTGACCGCGCCCGCTGTCGCCACAGCAGGCCAATGCGTAGGCTTGAGCCGCCGCGATAAAGCCGGCCAGCGCGCCCTGCGCCACACGAATGGCCACCAACAGCCAGGGATCGAAGGTGATCGCGGCCAGCGCCTGGCAGGCCGCTAGTGCGAGCAGGGCCCGAATGATCATGGGCTTATGGCCGGTACGGTCACCCAAGCGCCCCCACAGGGGCGTCAGGATCATCGCCGCCATCATCGGCCCGGCATACACCAGCGACGAAAGCAGGCCGGTGTAGTGGGCATTGGCGTCGCCGAGCAACTTCTGGATCTGCAGGGGCCAGAAAGGGCCACTCATTTCCATGGCCCCCATCGATACCAGCTGGATCACTACCAGCAGCCTCAGCGCAGTGCTGTTAGTGGGCATGTGTGTCGGCACTCAGCGGGTTCGGCAGGCGCCCGACGATATCCGCGTGGCTTTCCAGCAAACGCATGCGCATGAAGGACTTGGCGGGCCATGCCTGCTCCAGCAGCGCTTTGCGTTCGGTTTCCCAGCGTTGAGGGGCGACGACGTCGCGCAATTGGTCAAAGCACTGGCTGACTTGGGCCGCCAGTTCGTTCCAGAGCAGCGCCTGGGGCATATCGAAATAACGCGCGCTGAGCAGCACCAGTTCGCCCAAGTGGCACATGAAGACGGTGTGCAACAGTTTGTCGCGTACAAAGCCCGCATCGTCGTACAGGGTCATCTTGGGATCATGCAGCTCGATGTCCAGGCCTTGGGCGTGCAAGGTCTGGCGGTCGATGCGGATATCGCCGAAATCACGCAGTAGCAGGCGGCTCAACTGCCCGTCCGCAGCCATGACCATGAAGGAGTTCTGCTGGTGGGCCTCGAATGCAACGCCATAGCGCAGGTACATGCCGAGCAGGGCTGGCACGGCGATTGAGGCGTAGTCGCGAAAGAACCCGAGCATGGCGTCGGCGTCGTCCCGGCCTTTGCTCAGGCGTACCCACTGCCTCAGCAGTGGCTGCCCGTGTTGGTCGATGGCAAACAGGCTGCCTACCGGAATGGCCAGCTCCCCCGGTTGAAGCTGACTCAGGGGGTTGTCACGGTAGAGCACGGCCAGATGGCGGGAATGTTCGTCATTGGCTGGTTGAGGCTTGAAATGCACACCGATCCGCTCGGGCACGATGCTCAGCACTTTTTGAATCGCGGGCTCGCGTGCCAGGATCGTCAGCAGCAACTGGCTGATGCGCGGGCCCATGCGCGCCGAACGCGGCGACACCGTGCGCTGTACGCTGGTCAGGCGCAGCGAAACAGGAAGCTTGACCATAGGGGCGTCAGGCCGGCCTTCAGGCAAGACCGTCCGGAAGGACATGGTGGGGTGGGCGGCGAACGCGACGATGTCGGTTAGCACCAGCAGACGGTCACCTATCTCGTTGGCGAACAACTGGGGAAGCTCCTGGCGAGCTTGCCAAGGGTGGGCGGGCAGCGGCAGATAGTCGCTGGCTTCAAGGCCCTGGGCGGTGAGTTCGGTCACTAATTGTTGCGCAGCGTGGGGAAACTGGGTTTGCCACCACTGCCAGTAATCCGCGGTACCCGCCAGCGTTTCGACGTGGGCGTACTGGCGGTGCAACGCACAGAGGATGACCGGGAAACGCGCTTCGAACTCGGGTGAGAAATCAATCACTTGATCGGTGCCCAGGCCCAGTTTGGTTTTGTAGTTGGGGTGCCAGGGGTGACCCAGCGTGCCCCACTGTTCAAGCACGGAAGTCGGGTTGGCAACGCTGGGTTCGTCCTTGAGGTAGCGCAGCAGGTTGGCCTGATGGGCCGCGCTCATCGAGGCGTGCAGCCTGAGGCTCCATTGCTCGTGAAACGCTAGGCACAGCGTGTCGTTGACGAAACTGTCGTCGATCTCGGTATTGAGGCGGTTCAGAACCTGCGTGTCGGCAGGCGTCTCGAGGGCGTCGTTAAGCAACGTCAGCAACTGCGAGGGGAATTGGATCTTCTGGTCCGCCAGATTGACTTGGCAAAGCGTGATCGGGCCACGCAGGTCCCAACTGGCCATGCGACCTGGGCGCAAGTGCTCGAAATGCAGATGGGCGTGATCGGACAGTGGTAGTCGGCAGTGACCTTGCTGGTCATAGCTGAGTGCGTTGGAGTCCAGCAACCCTTCACGAAACAGGGCCTGGATCAGGCGTTGAAAGCTGCGTTGCGCTGCGGGTACGAGGGTGTCGATCAGTGTGTCGAGAGTTATACGATGAGCCAGAAATTGCGGAGTAGCCAGGGCTTCCCCCCAGCGTTTAAGCAATGATTGCTCCGGTGCACTGCTGTATTCATTCGACATGATGAACTCCCTTTGGTCATGTGGCGGCTGAAAAGTGCGCGAATATTATCGAGAATCATTACCAGTTGTCTATTTGTTGCTGCATACAACTGAATCGTTATGCGCGATGCCGATGACCAAAACGAAAAACCCCGCTCGAGGGCGGGGTTTTTGGGCGGTAGGGGCCTCAGCTGCGTGGGCTGGGGGCCTACTCGAATTTCAGAGTTTCAGGAGCTTTGTGCCTGGCGTTTCATTTCGAGAATTTCGAGCTCGTTTTTATAATTGTTGGCATCGCTCTCGTTGTGAAACATACCGACCAATACGTCTTGCTGATGGACATCCCAGATGTGAATCCCGTGAGCTACCGCTTCGTGGGACATATGTTCGTCGTCGCGTTCAGTTACTTTTACAGTCATCTGCTTGCTCCAATCTCTGGTTGATCTGCGGCAAGTCGTCGCAGGCCTTTGTTATATGTTTTGTTAGCTTGCTAAGTAAACTGATTTTGCGCGCAACAATTAATTGCAGAAACTGCAACAGTCCTGCAGGCCGCGCAAATAGCGACATTGCGTCGCAGAGGCTGGTGATTTATGACAGAAGTTTCATGTTGGCATCCGCCCATTGGCTAATCGACAGGCGAAAAAAAGCCCCGCATTCGCGAGGCTCTTCGTCTTGTCGTTCGGTCAGTTGCCTTTGACAGGCTTGCCGTCAACGGTGCCGTCCAACAGCATGATGTTGTATTCCTTGCCGTCGGTTTCGACCTGACGCAGGGCAACCAGGATGCCGCCCCAGTCCTTGGCGAACCACATTTGGGTGATGCGTTTGGTCTGCGACGGATCGCGCACGCGCTCAACCTTGATTGCATCAATCGAGCCGGCCTTGGTCTGGACTTTTTCCGGGCCAATCACGCGGAAGTCGTAGGTGTCGGTGTCGGTGCCCTCAGCCACGCGGTAGCTCATGCTTTTTTTGCCGGCAGCCACATCGCGTTGCAAGGCCAACTGATAGGTCGACTTGTCGAGCATGCCGCTTTCGAGGGTGACGTTGACCGGGTCTTTGTTTTCGAAGCCGGTGATTTTGTTGGTCGAGTAGTCGAAGTCCAGGTTGATCTTCTTCGCCTTACCCAGGCCGCCGCGTTCGAAGGTGTAGCTCTTGGGTTGCAGAGCATCCTTCTCAACCTTGATCACGCTGGTTTCGGTGAGACTGGCGATCATCATGGACGCCTTGAAGTTCAAGGTCCAGGTGCCATCGCTGTTGTGGGTCAGGCTGCGTTCAGCCGAACCACTCATGGGCAACTGTTTCCAGTCGGCGGTGTAGCTGGCGGAGAAAGGGTGTAAATCTGCTGCTTGCACGGCTGGCAAAGCAAACAGCGCAAAAGCGAAGAGCAAGGCGCGACGCATAAAATCTCCTAGGTTCGAATCAAGTGGCCGCTGGCCGCAAGTAACTGGCCGTCCAATAATGCACCCTGCGCACCAAGAATCAACCGACCCTCGGCAAACCAGCGAACTGCCAGCGGGTAAATCTTGTGTTCCTGGGCGTGAACCCGTTGCGCAAGCGTCTGCGCTGAGTCTGTCGACTCTACCGGAACCACTGCCTGTACGACCAGAGGTCCGCCATCGAGTTCCTCGGTAACGAAGTGCACGCTGCAGCCATGCTCGGTGTCGCCGGCGTCGAGCGCGCGCTGATGGGTGTGCATGCCTTTGTACTTGGGCAGCAGGGAAGGGTGGATATTGAGCAGGCGCCCTTCATAGTGGCGCACGAAGCCAGCGCTGAGAATGCGCATGAAGCCGGCAAGGACCACGAGTTTGGGGTTGAAGGCGTCGATGAGTTCGATCAAGGCGCTGTCGAAGGCTTCGCGGCCGTCGAAAGCCTTGTGATCCAGGTCTCGGGTTTCAATACCCGCGTCCCTGGCGCGTTGCAGGCCGTAGGCGTCGCTGCGGTTGGAAATCACCGCAGCGATGCGCACCGGGCTGTCGCCGGTGCGCGTGCTGTCGATCAGGGCCTGCAAGTTACTGCCGGTGCCGGAAAGCAGCACCACGACATCACAGGTCTGAGACATCAATGGGCCTTGAGGTTCTTCAGTTCAACCTGAGCCGCGCCTTCCGGGGCGGTTGCGATCTGGCCGATGACCCAAGGCTGCTCGCCGGCTTCGCGCAGTACGTTCAGCGCGGTTTCAACCTGGTCCTGTGCCACGCAGATGACCATGCCGACGCCGCAGTTCAGCACGCGGTGCATCTCGGTTTCGTCGACGTTGCCTTTTTCTTGCAGCCAGTCGAATACCGCAGGACGCTGCCAACTGGCCACGTCGACGATCGCCTGGGCGCCTTTTGGCAGAACGCGTGGAATGTTGTCCAGCAGGCCGCCGCCGGTGATGTGCGCCATGGCCTTGACTGCGCCGGTGTCCTTGATCAGTTTGAGCAGTGGCTTGACGTAGATGCGCGTCGGGGCCATCAGCAGATCGGTCAATGGCTTGCCGTCGAGCTGGGTGTTTTCGATGTCGGCGCCGGACACTTCGATGATCTTGCGGATCAGCGAGTAACCGTTGGAGTGCGGGCCGGACGATGGCAGTGCCAGCAGGGCGTCACCGGCGGCGACTTTGGAGCCGTCGATGATCTCGGCTTTTTCCACGACGCCAACGCAGAAGCCGGCCAGGTCGTAGTCTTCGCCTTCGTACATGCCTGGCATTTCAGCGGTTTCGCCGCCGACCAGGGAGCAACCCGACAGTTCGCAACCGGCGCCGATACCGGTGACAACTTGCGCGGCGGTATCCACGTTCAGCTTGCCGGTGGCGTAGTAGTCGAGGAAGAACAGGGGCTCGGCACCGCAGACCACCAGGTCGTTGACGCACATGGCAACCAGGTCGATGCCGATGCTGTCGTGCTTGTTCAGGTTCAGGGCCAGGCGCAGCTTGGTGCCCACGCCGTCGGTGCCGGAGACCAGCACAGGCTGCTTGTAGCCGGCCGGGATTTCGCAGAGGGCACCAAAACCGCCCAGGCCGCCCATGACTTCAGGGCGCGCAGTGCGCTTGGCGACGCTCTTGATGCGTTCGACCAATGCTTCACCGGCGTCGATGTCTACACCGGCGTCCTTGTAGCTCAGGGAGGGTTGCTTGCTCATGATCCAGGCCTTTAGGGGGGATTCAGGGGTAACGACCGAGCGGCCAGGGGCTTTTGGTAAAAGGCCCAGCCATTGACGGTCTGCGAAGGCGCGCGATTTTATCAGGCTTGAGGGGCAGCGGCCATCCTCGCGCCGACGGGCAGGGCTATAAAGGTTAAAAAACGCGGTTAAAAATGCTAATCGCCGCTCTCGTCGTGTGTATTAAGGTATAGCCTTAACCCGCTATCGTTATGACAGTACGAAAACTTGCCGGGCTCCTGTGAATGTTTTGTCGGTCGGTGTGGTCACAGCCTTGCCGAGCCGAGTTCAGGCGGCCTGTTCTACCCGTTAATTTTGTCGTTCGGGAATCTTCCATGCGTTTGTGTAAATTCTTTTTTGCAGGCTGTTTGTCGTTGGTCAGCCTGGCGAGTCATGCCGAAACCCTCAATGGCCTCTACCAAGTACTTGAACCTGTCAGCAGCCAGTCGCCCCAAGAACGCGACCAGGCGACCCAGCGCGCCGTGCAGACCCTGGTGATCCGCCTGACCGGCGACGCCAAGGCCGCCGATGGCCCGGGCCTGGCGGCGATTCGCAAAGACCCGCAGCAGATCATTACCCAGTACGGCTACGACGCCGGCCCGCCGGAAAGCCTGCAGGTGGATTTCGACCCGGTCAGCACCGATCGCGCGTTGCGACAGGCTGGCTTGGCAATCTGGGGCAGCAACCGGCCGTCGATTCTCGGCTGGTGGCTCAACGATTCCACGGACGGCAGCAGCCTGGTCGGCGATGGTCAAGCCGTTGCCCAGGCCCTGCGCCGGGCCGCGCAGCATCGTGGCTTGCCGTTGCGTCTGCCGCTGGGCGACCTGGATGAGCAGGTGGTCGCCACCGCTCCCAATCTTGAAAGCGCGGATGCCACGCCACTGCGCGCAGCCTCCGAGCGTTACGGCGCCGATGCATTGCTGGCGGTGCACGCCCGCCAGGATGGCAATCAGTGGCAGGCCAAATGGCGCCTGTGGCTGGGTGACAAAAGCGAGCAGGGCACCGCCCAGGGGGCCGATACCGGAGCGGTAGCCGATGCCGTCATGTTGGCCGTCAGCGAAAAGCTGGCGCCACGGTTTGCCGTCAAGCCCGGTGTCAGTACCGAGCAGTTGCTGGAAGTGCAGGGCATGAACCTGGAGCGCTACGCAGCCCTGGGCCATCTTCTGGAGCCCTTTGGGGGCCAGCCGCTGCTCGTGGATGGCAGCCGTATTGTGTATCGAGTCAATGGCAGTGCCGATCAGCTGCGTACTCAGTTGAGCCTGGCCAAGTTGCAGGAAGTGCCTGCCGGTCAGGCGCCGGCCCAGCAACCGGTGGCAGACGGCACCCAGGCGCCCGCAACTCCCGAGCCGCAGGCGCAACTACGTTTTCATTGGTAAATAATCGTCCTTCTTCTATATAGAGGAAGGCAGTCACTGACAGATGGAGTGGTGTATGGCGGATACGCGTCGTTGGGTGTGGCTTGGCGGGATTGTCCTGCTATGCGTTTTTGTATTCCTGCTGCATTCGATCCTGACGCCGTTCCTGGTCGCGTTGCTGCTCGCTTACCTGTTCGATCCCGTGGTGGATCGCCTGGAGAAAGTCGGCATGTCACGCACCTGGGGTGTGGTGACGGTGTTTGTCCTGTTTACCTTGATCATCACCACATTGGTGCTGGTGCTGGTGCCGATGCTGGCCAAGCAGTTGTTTCGCTTGTATGAACTGGCGCCGCAAATGCTCGACTGGTTGCAGCACACGGCGATGCCGTGGGCCCAGGCCAAGTTGGGGCTGGCGGATGGCTTCTGGAAGTTCGACAAGGTCAAGGCGGCAATCAGTGAGCATATGGGGCAGACCACCGATATTGTCGGTGCGGTGCTCAGCCAGGCCACGGCCTCCAGCCTTGCGCTGATTGGTTGGCTGACCAACCTGGTGCTGATCCCGGTGGTGGCGTTTTACTTGCTGCGCGACTGGGACATCATGATGGCCAAGATCCGCAGCCTGCTGCCGCGTGATCGTGAGGAACGCATTGTGTCCCTGGCGAACGAGTGCCATGAGGTGCTTGGCGCGTTCGTGCGCGGTCAGTTGTTGGTGATGCTCGCGCTCGGAATCATCTACGCCGCCGGTTTGATGGCGATTGGTCTGGAGCTCGGCCTGTTGATCGGCTTGATCGCCGGGTTGGCGGCTATCGTGCCGTACATGGGGTTTGTGATCGGAATTGGTTCGGCGCTGGTGGCAGGGCTGTTCCAATTTGGCGGTGACTTGTACCCGATGCTGGGGATTGTCGCGGTGTTCATGGTGGGTCAGGCGTTGGAAGGCATGGTGTTGACGCCATTGCTGGTAGGCGACCGGATCGGCCTGCATCCGGTGGCGGTGATCTTCGCGATCCTGGCGGGCGGTGAGCTGTTCGGCTTCACCGGCATCCTGCTGGCGCTGCCGGTGGCGGCGGTGATCATGGTGCTGGTGCGTCATGTGCACGATCTATACAAGGATTCCGATGTGTACACGGGGGTCGAAGATCCTGAGCTGTAACCTCTACATGACAAACCCGGCCTTGGCCGGGTTTGTCATTTCTGGGAGGCAGGGTGTCAAACAATTTGCGCAAACAGCCCCAGGCTGACGCAAACCTTTGATTTTGCTTGTTGTCTGCTGCATTGTGCGCCTGGCGTCACGGGTATAAACTTTGCAAACTTTACACAGAGGCCACTCACGGTTCGTTTGGAGCCGTTCAGTCAGCATGAAACCGATTCAGCTGCCCCTAGGGGTGCGTCTGCGTGATGACGCCACCTTTATCAACTACTACCCAGGCGCCAATGCCGCTGCACTCGGCTATGTCGAGCGGCTCTGCGAAGCCGACGCCGGGTGGACTGAAAGCCTGATCTATCTGTGGGGCAAGCACGGCGTGGGGCGTACTCACCTGTTGCAGGCCGCGTGCCTGCGTTTCGAGCAGATGGGGGAGCCGGCGGTGTACCTGCCGTTGGCTGAGTTGATGGACCGTGGTATCGGGATCTTCGACCATCTTGAGCAATACGAGCTGGTGTGTCTGGATGATCTGCAAGCGATCGCCGGCAAGGCGGACTGGGAAGAGGCGTTGTTTCACCTGTTCAACCGCTTGCGCGACAGTGGTCGGCGCTTGTTGATTGCCGCCTCTACATCGCCGCGTGAATTGCCGGTCAAGCTGGCCGACCTTAAATCACGCCTGACCCTGGCGCTGATTTTCCAGATGCGCCCCTTGTCCGACGAAGACAAGCTGCGGGCCTTGCAACTGCGTGCATCCCGTCGCGGCCTGCACCTCACCGACGAAGTCGGGCACTTCATCCTCACTCGTGGCACCCGCAGCATGAGCGCGTTGTTCGATTTGCTCGAACAGCTCGATCAAGCCTCTTTGCAAGCCCAGCGCAAGCTGACCATCCCCTTCCTCAAAGAAACCCTTGGCTGGTAGCCAGCCCAGTCATTTCGGTGCTTTCGGCATATTTCAGTCGCCAGAAAACCTGCGTCTTGGCCACTTTGGCCGCGCAAAAGGCAGGTATGGGGTGTTAAGGGCTTAGATGTCATGGTCAAAACAAGAAGTCACATAGAGCACGATTGAATTTGCAAATCGATGTGATAGAAGGCATAGTCTCGACTTCTTTACACATCAGCCACGGTCGTGCCCATGCTAAATCGCTTCGCACCCCTCGTGCCCCTCGCACTTGTTACCCTGTTGTTTGGTTGCGCCTCCCACCCTCAACAAGTGGCTGAGCAGCACAAAACCCAACAGCAGTCCCAGGCAAAATTCGTTGCTTCCCAGTCTTCGACTGTCTATGAAGAAGAAGTGGCAACCGAAAAGGAACTGGCCGACTTCGCCGGCAACAAGCCTTACCAGCTCCCAGTTCTGGCCGACAGCATTCTTGAACGCGGCATGTCCCTGATCGGTACCCGTTACCGTTTCGGCGGTACCTCTGAAGCCGGTTTCGATTGCAGCGGCTTCATCGGCTATCTGTTTCGTGAAGAAGCCGGCATGAACCTGCCACGCTCGACGCGCGAAATGATCAACGTGAATGCACCGTTGGTCGCACGCAACAACCTCAAGCCGGGTGATCTGCTTTTCTTTAGCACAGCGGGTCGTGGTCGTGTCAGCCACGCCGGTATCTACTTGGGCGATAACCAGTTTATTCACTCCAGCAGCCGTCGCAGCGGTGGTGTTCGCGTCGACAGCCTGGGTGACAGCTACTGGAGCAAAACCTTCATCGAAGCCAAGCGCGCACTCGCGATGGCCCCGACTACGGTTACCGCTAGCAAGTAAAGTTAAAGTGATACTTGAAGTTTGACGTGTAAGCGCTAGAATCCCTGGATATTGTTGGAATCCGTTCGCGCAAGCTTTGCTTGCGCGTTCTGGTTTTCAGCGTTCGGCAGCGAAAAGCCGCATCCAGACCAGGATTGTTCTGCCCATGTCGACCTCAGCCCGCCTCATTCTGCTTGTTTGTGCCGCGCTCCTCAGCGCCTGCGCAAGCCGCCCACCACCCGCTCCAGTGGCCGTCAAGCCCAAGCCGGTGTTCAATTACTCCACACAGAGTTTCTCGCCAGCTGCCGAAGACGTGCTCTTCCGTGCGCTGGGCCTGGTCGGCACGCCTTATCGTTGGGGCGGCAACACGCCGGATTCCGGGTTTGATTGCAGTGGCCTGATCGGTTTCGTCTACCGTGATGCGGCGGGCATCTCGTTGCCGCGTACCACCCGCGAATTGATCGTGATGCGTGCGCAGAATGTCAGTGAGGAAAACCTGCAAACCGGTGACCTGCTGTTTTTCGCCACGGGTGGCGGTTCGCAGGTCAGCCACGCCGGCATCTATGTGGGTGAGGGGCGTTTTGTACACGCCCCACAGACTGGCGGTACGGTGAAGCTGGATACGTTGGCCAAAGCGTATTGGCAGAATGCCTACTTGAGTGCCAAGCGCGTGCTGCCGGCAAACCTGGCTCGTAATCCATAAACACCGCCTAACGCTGCAACAAGCGGGTGCAATGCCCGCTTGCCGCTTTGGCTTGTCCGGCCAGCTTTAATTGACGCTCCACCCCCAACCCACTAACCTTCGCGGCTTGTTCCAGGTGCTCTGTGACCTAGGGGTCGACAGGGTGAAACAGGGAAGCCGGTGAGTGAGCGCACTTGTACACAGTGCTGCCGCGATCCCGGCGCTGCCCCCGCAACGGTAAATGAGTCAAGACGCTGCCTTTTGCCACTGTATCGCCCCGCGATATGGGAAGGCGCAACGTCGGCTTGCTCTTTTGTAGAGCGCCACTCATGAGCCCGGAGACCGGCCTGAAACATCCAACAGCATCACGGTGGGCGATGCTTGGCTGTCTGTTTGGTCTTTTTTCTGCCCGCCGTTTTTGTTCAGCCCCAACGGAGAGCTGCCATGACTGATTCCCCTGACCGCGATGAACGCCACCTGGCGCGCATGCTGCGCAAAAAAGCCGTCATCGATGAGCGGATTGCCAATTCCCCCAACGAATGCGGATTGCTGCTGGTGCTGACCGGCAACGGCAAAGGCAAAAGCAGTTCGGCGTTCGGCATGCTCGCTCGCGCCATGGGCCACGGCATGCAATGCGGTGTGGTGCAGTTCATCAAGGGGCGTAACAGCACCGGCGAGGAATTGTTCTTCCGCCGCTTCCCCGAACAAGTGCGTTTTCATGTGATGGGCGAAGGCTTTACCTGGGAAACCCAGGACCGTCAGCGCGACATCGCCGCTGCCGAGGCTGCCTGGGCGGTTTCCCGCGCAATGCTGCAAGACCCGAGCATTGGCCTGGTGGTGCTGGATGAGTTGAACATTGCCCTCAAGCACGGCTACCTCGACCTGGATCAGGTACTGAGCGACCTGCAAGCCCGCCCGCCGATGCAGCATGTGGTCGTGACGGGGCGCGGTGCCAAGCCTGAACTGATCGAAATGGGCGACACCGTCACCGAAATGGGCATGCTCAAGCACGCGTTCCAGGCCGGTATCAAGGCACAGAAGGGCGTCGAACTTTGAATCAGCCCCGTCATTGCCCGGCCGTGTTGATTGCCGCACCGGCGTCCGGCCAGGGCAAAACCACCGTCACCGCCGCGCTCGCCCGTTTGCACCGCAACCTGGGGCGCAAGGTACGCGTGTTCAAGTGCGGGCCGGACTTTCTCGACCCGATGATCCACGAGCGTGCCAGCGGTGCGCCGGTCTATCAGTTGGACATGTGGATGGTCGGCGAGCAGGAAAGTCGTCGTCTACTGTGGGAGGCTGCGGGGGAGGCCGACCTGATCCTGATCGAAGGCGTGATGGGCCTGTTCGACGGCACCCCGTCCAGCGCCGACCTGGCCCGTCACTTCGGCGTGCCTGTCCTGGGCGTGATTGACGGCACCGCCATGGCTCAGACCTTTGGTGCCCTGGCCCTGGGCCTGGCGCGTTACCAGCCGGACTTGCCGTTCGCCGGCGTGCTGGCCAACCGCGTGGGAACCCTGCGCCATGCGCAACTGCTTGAAGGAAGTCTCACTGAGGGCCTGCGCTGGTACGGCGCACTCTCCCGGGAAACCGGGATCGAGTTGCCCAGCCGTCACCTGGGGCTGGTGCAAGCCAGCGAATTGAATGACCTGGATGTACGCCTGGATGCTGCCGCCCAGGCCTTGGGCAGCAGCTGCGAGGTGGCTCTGCCGCCGCCGGTGAGCTTTGCCGCCCCGGAGCTGATCGAGGCCGAACCGCTGCTCGCCGGCGTACGTATTGCCGTGGCGCGCGACGAAGCGTTCGCCTTCACCTATGGCGCCAGCCTTGACGTGCTGCGGGCGATGGGCGCCGAGCTACGCTTCTTTTCGCCGATTCACGATCGTGAATTGCCTGACGTCGACAGCCTCTACTTGCCCGGCGGTTACCCGGAGCTGCACCACCGCGCGCTGTCGGACAACACACCGATGCTCGACGCCATCCGCGCCCACCACGCTGCCGGCAAGCCTTTGCTCGCCGAATGCGGCGGGATGCTCTACCTGCTGGACTCGCTCACGGACGTTGAGGGCACCCGCGCCGAACTGGTCGGCCTGCTGCAGGGTGACGCAGTGATGCAAAAGAAACTCGCCGCCCTGGCCCTGCAAAGTGTCGACTTGCCGGAGGGGGTGCTGCGCGGCCACACCTATCACCATTCCCTGACCAGCACCCAGTGGCAGCCGATTGCCCGAGGCTTGAGCCCCAATGGTGGGCGCGGCGCCGAAGCGGTTTATCGTCAGGGGCGGATGACCGCTTCGTACGTACACTTCTACTTTCCGTCCAACCCCCAAGCCGTTGCCGCGCTGTTTGCGCCCGATGTCGAGGTCGCAACCACACCATGAGTGACAACGCTTTCCCCCAGGCCGATCGCGACGCGGTCTACCGCGTTATCGCCGAACGTCGCGACATGCGTCACTTCAGCGGCGGCACGGTCGCCCCTGAGTTGTTGCACCGCTTGCTCCAGGCCGCGCACCAGGCGCCCAGTGTCGGGCTGATGCAACCTTGGCGGTTTATTCGCATCAGCGACCGCTCCCTGCGTGGGCAGATTCAACAACTGGTGGAGGACGAACGCGTGCGCACCGCCGAAGCCCTCGGTGAGCGCTCCGACGAATTCATGAAGCTCAAGGTCGAAGGCATCCACGACTGCGCCGAAGTCTTGGTGGCAGCGTTGATGGATGACCGCGAGCGGCATATTTTCGGGCGTCGCACCTTGCCGGAAATGGACATGGCGTCGTTGTCCTGCGCGATCCAGAACCTGTGGCTGGCGGCCCGCGTCGAAGGGTTGGGCATGGGCTGGGTCTCGCTGTTCGAGCCCCAGGCCCTGGCCGAGCTGCTGGGCCTGCCGCCCGGCGCGAAACCCTTGGCGGTGCTGTGCCTGGGGCCGGTGACCGAGTTCTACCCGGCGCCGATGTTGCAGCTCGAAGGCTGGACCGAACCACGGCCGCTGAGTGACATGCTGTATGAAAATGTGTGGGGAGTGAGTCAATGAGTGTGGCCTTGCTGTGTGTCGCCGCGGTGGCGCTGGATGCGTTGCTGGGCGAGCCGAGGCGTTGGCATCCGCTGGTGGCGTTCGGCAATTTCGCCGGGCGCATCGAGCAGCGCTTCAATACCGGTGGCCGTGGCTGGCGCAGCCATGGCGTGACCGCGTGGTGTCTCGCAGTGGTGCCGCTGACCGTGCTGGCCACGGCGTTGTCCTGGGCGCCCTACATGGGTTGGGTGCTGGAGATTCTCGCGTTGTACTGTGCACTGGGCATGCGCAGCCTTGGCGAGCATGTGATGCCGGTGGCCCAGGCGTTGCGCAGTGATGACCTGGAACAGGCGCGTACACGCGTGAGTTACCTGGTGAGCCGTCAGACCAGTGAGCTGGACTCCACCGCAGTCGCCCGCGCCGCCACCGAGTCGGTGCTGGAAAACGGCAGTGACGCGGTGTTCGCCGCGTTGTTCTGGTTCGTGGTGGCCGGTGTGCCGGGCGTGGTGCTCTACCGTTTGAGCAATACCCTGGATGCCATGTGGGGCTATCGCAACGAACGCTTCGAGCGCTTCGGCTGGGCGGCCGCAAAGATCGATGATGTACTCAACTATATTCCCGCACGCCTGGTGGCACTGACTTACGCCGCGCTGGGCAAAACCCGTCTGGCGCTGAAATGCTGGCGCACCCAGGGCCGAACCTGGGACAGCCCCAATGCGGGGCCCGTGATGGCGGCCGGTGCGGGGGCATTGGGTGTCGAACTGGGCGGCGCGGCGATTTATCACGGCGAGTTGCATCAGCGTCCACCGTTGGGCGAAGGCCCGGCGGCCGATGCCGATTCCATCGAGCGTGGCTGGCAACTGGTGCAGCGCGGCGTATGGTTATGGCTGCTGATTCTCTGCGCGGGGGCGCAATTCTATGCTTGAGCACGGTGGTCGGCTGCGTAAGGCAGCGATTCAGTACGGAATTGCCGAAGCCGATTGGCTCGACCTGTCCAGTGGCCTGGCGCCCTGGCCGTGGCCGATCCCGGAGATCCCGCTGCGGGCCTGGGCGCGGTTGCCGGAAACCGATGATGGCCTGGAAGCGGCGGCCAGTGAGTACTACGGCACCACGCATGTCCTGCCGGTGGCGGGTTCCCAGGCGGCGATCCAATTGCTGCCGCGCCTGCGTCGCACCGGTAAGGTCGGCGTGCTGTCGCCGTGTTATGCCGAGCACGCCGAAGCCTGGCGCCGCGCCGGGTATGTGGTGCGCGAGGTGCAGGAGCAGGAAGTCGACTTTTTCCTGGATGCCCTCGACGTGCTGGTGGTGGTCAATCCGAACAATCCCACCGGCCTGAGCCTGGCCCCACAACGCTTGCTGGACTGGCATTCACGCCTGGCCCAGCGCGGCGGTTGGCTAGTGGTGGACGAAGCGTTCATGGACGTTACCCCGCAACTGAGCCTGGCGGGGCAGGCCGATCAGGTTGGCCTGATTGTGTTGCGCTCGTTCGGCAAGTTCTTTGGTTTGGCCGGTGTGCGCCTGGGCTTCGTACTGGCCGAACGCAAGTTGCTCAAGTTGTTGGCCGAGCAACTTGGCCCCTGGACGGTCAGCGGGCCCACACGCGTGCTGGGCCAGGTGTGCCTGCGTGACAGCGCCGGGCACGCGCGTCAGCGTCAACGGTGCATCGACGCCGGCCGACGTTTGTATGAGCTGCTTGAGCGTCATGGTTTTCAGCCGCACGGCGGCTGCGCGTTGTTCCAGTGGTTGATCACACCGCACGCAGAACGCCTGCATGCGTTCATGGCTCATCGCGGCATCTTGTTGCGCCTGTTTGTCCACGACAGCAGCCTGCGTTTCGGCCTGCCTGACACCGATGCGGATTGGCTGCGACTCGATGCTGCCCTGACGGCCTACAAGGAAGCCGCATGAGTACGCTGATGGTGCAAGGCACCACTTCCGATGCCGGGAAAAGTACGCTGGTGACCGCGCTGTGCCGCTGGCTGGTACGCCAGGGCGTGGCGGTGGCACCCTTCAAACCACAGAACATGGCGCTCAACAGCGCGGTGACGGCCGAAGGCGGCGAGATCGGTCGCGCGCAGGCAGTGCAGGCCCAGGCCGCCCACCTGGCACCGCACACGGACATGAACCCGGTGCTGCTCAAACCCAATAGCGACACCGGCTCCCAAGTGATCATCCAGGGGCGCGCCGTGACCAGCATGAATGCAGTGGCCTATCACGACTACAAAGCCATCGCGATGCAAGCGGTGCTGGCCTCTCACGCACGGTTGAGCGCCGCCTACCCGGTGGTGATGGTGGAAGGCGCCGGCTCCCCGGCGGAGATCAACCTGCGGGCGAATGACATCGCCAACATGGGCTTTGCCGAAGCGGTGGATTGCCCGGTGCTGTTGATCGCCGACATCAACCGCGGCGGTGTGTTCGCCCATCTGGTCGGCACCCTGGAACTGCTGTCGCCCACCGAGCAGGCCCGGGTCAAGGGTTTTGTCATCAACCGTTTTCGCGGCGACATCGCGTTGTTGCAGCCCGGGCTGGATTGGCTGGAAGCGCGCACCGGCAAGCCGGTCGTGGGCGTGCTGCCCTACGTGATGGACCTGCACCTGGAAGCCGAGGATGGCATTGATTCGCGCCAGATCGACAAGGCGGCCCAAGTGCTCAAGGTGGTGGTGCCGGTATTGCCGCGCATCAGCAACCATACGGATTTCGACCCCCTGCGCCTGCACCCTCAGGTGGACTTGCAATTTGTCGGGCCGGGCCAGCCGATCCCGGCGGCCGACCTGATCATCCTGCCGGGCTCCAAAAGCGTGCGTAGCGACCTGGCGTATCTGCGCGCCAATGGGTGGGACACTGCCGTGGCCCGGCATCTGCGCTACGGCGGCAAGGTGTTGGGGATTTGCGGCGGTCTGCAGATGCTCGGCGAGCAGGTGCATGACCCGCTCGGGCTGGAAGGGCCGGCCGGGTCCAGCGAGGGCTTGGGGCTGTTGGCGTTCAGCACGACGCTGGCAGCCGAGAAGCAATTGCGCAACGTGCGCGGGCGCTTGTTGCTGGAAGACGCCGAGGTCAGTGGTTATGAAATTCATGCGGGGGTGACGTCCGGCGATGCGCTGTCGAAAGCGGCCGTGTTGCTGGACGATGGTCGTCATGACGGTGCCCAGAGTGCGGACGGGCAGATTCTCGGCACCTATCTGCATGGCCTGTTCGAGACGCCCGCCGCGTGTAGTGCCTTGCTGCGCTGGGCCGGTCAGGTCGACGTGCAAGCCGTGGATTACCACGCCCTGCGCGAGCGCGATATCGAGCGTCTGGCGGATTTAGTAGAGCAGCATCTGGATACCGATTTATTGCGCACTTTGTGTGGAGTGGCAGCATGCACCAACTGATTATCGGCGGTGCCCGTTCCGGCAAAAGCCGCCTTGCTGAAAAGCTCGCCACCGACAGTCGATTGTCCGTCATCTATATTGCCACCAGCCAACCGCTGGACGGCGAAATGAGCGAGCGCGTCGCCCAGCATCGCCAGCGGCGGCCCGAGCACTGGGGTTTGATCGAGGAGCCTGTCGAGCTGGCGCGGGTGTTGCGCGAAAACGCCGCGCCCGGGCGTTGCCTGCTGGTGGATTGCCTGACGCTGTGGCTCACCAACCTTTTGATGCTCGAAGATGCCGAGCGCTTGCTGCATGAGCGCGAACAGTTGCTGGAAACCCTGGCGTCTCTGTCGGGGGAAATCATTTTTGTCAGCAACGAGACCGGTCTGGGTGTCGTGCCGCTGGGCGAATTGACTCGCCGCTATGTGGATGAAGCCGGTTGGCTGCATCAAGCCTTGGCCGAGCGGTGTCAGCGCGTTGTCCTGACGGTTGCCGGCTTGCCCCTGACGTTGAAAGGTACTGCGTTATGACTGACACCTGGTGGCTCAACCCCTGCAAGGCCGTCGATGCCTCTGCGCATGAACAAGCGCTGGCGCGCCAGCAGCAATTGACCAAGCCGGCCGGTTCCCTCGGCCAATTGGAGGCTGTGGCGGTGCAGTTGGCCGGCCTGCAAGGCCAGCTCAAACCCTCGGTGGATCACGTGTGGATCGCCATCTTCGCCGGTGACCATGGCGTGGTAGCCGAAGGCGTGTCGGCGTTCCCGCAGGCAGTGACTGGGCAGATGTTGCACAACTTCGTCACCGGCGGCGCGGCAATCAGCGTGCTGGCGCGGCAGTTGGATGCGCAGCTGGAAGTGATCGACCTCGGCACCGTGACGCCCTCGCTGAATTTGCCCGGCGTGCGCCACCTGAACATTGGTGCGGGCACGGCCAATTTCGTCAGCGGCCCGGCGATGACTCAAGCGCAAGGTCGCCTGGCCCTGCAAGCGGGTCGTGACAGCGCCCGGCGTGCCTTGGAAGGCGGTGCACAACTGTTTATCGGTGGCGAAATGGGCATCGGCAATACCACCGCCGCCAGCGCTTTGGCGTGCGCCTTGCTCGATTGCCGGGTGAGTGACCTGACAGGCCCGGGCACCGGTCTGAATGCCCAAGGGGTCAGCCATAAAGTCGCCGTCATCGAGCGTGCACTCGCATTGCATGCCGATCAGCGTGACGATGCATTGCAGACCCTGTTCAACCTCGGCGGGTTTGAAATTGCAGCGTTGGTCGGTGCCTATCTGGCCTGTGCCCAGGAGGGCGTGGCGGTGCTGGTGGATGGGTTTATCTGCACGGTTGCCGCATTGGTCGCCACGCGCCTGAACCCGGCGTGCCGGGAGTGGCTGGTGTTCGGCCATGGGGGGGCGGAGCCGGGCCATCGGCCGGTGCTGCAAAGCCTCGCGGCACAACCGTTGCTGGCGCTGGGTCTGCGCTTGGGCGAAGGCAGCGGCGCGGCGCTGGCGGTGCCGTTGTTGCGCCTGGCTTGCGCGCTGCATGGGCAGATGGCGACCTTCGCCGAAGCGGCTGTGGCAGACCGTCCGGCATGACCTTGTACCTGGACCTGCTGCGCCACGGCGAAACCGAGTTGGGCGGTGGCCTGCGCGGTAGCCTGGACGACGCGCTGACCGCCAAGGGCTGGGAGCAGATGCGCAGCGCCGTGGTGGAGCGGGGCCCATGGGATCGGTTGATCAGTTCCCCATTGCAGCGTTGCGCGCTGTTCGCGCAGGAGCTGGGCGCACGCCTCAATCTGCCGGTGAGTCTGGAAAAGGATCTGCAAGAGTTGCACTTCGGCGCCTGGGAAGGGCAGAGCGCGGCGGCGCTGATGCAAACCGATGCCGAAGGGCTGGGCCTGTTCTGGGCCGACCCGTACCGCTTCACGCCGCCTGAGGGCGAGCCGGTCAGCGACTTTTCCAAGCGGGTGCTCGGCGCCGTCTCACGCCTGCATCAGGCGTATGCCGGCGAACGCGTATTGCTGATCAGCCACGGCGGTGTGATGCGCCTGCTGTTGGCGCGGGCGCGCGGTTTGCCTCGGGAGCAGTTGTTGAATGTCGAGGTCGGCCACGCTGGATTGTTCAGCCTGCAGGTGGCGGCCGATGGCGTGTTGACGGAAGGAGCCTGACGATGCTGCCGTTCTGGATCGCTCTGCAATTTCTGAGCAGCATGCCGATTCGTTTGCCAGGCATGCCGCAGCCTCAGGAGCTGGGGCGTTCGCTGCTGTTTTATCCATTGGTGGGCTTACTGTTCGGGTTGCTGTTGTGGGGCCTGAATATCGCGCTGATGGGCGCGCCGCTGTTACTGCACGCCGCGCTTTTGCTGACGGCCTGGGTGTTGCTCAGTGGCGGCTTGCACTTGGACGGCCTGGCCGACAGCGCAGATGCCTGGCTCGGTGGCTTCGGCGACCGCGAGCGCACGCTGACCATCATGAAGGATCCACGCAGCGGCCCGATTGCTGTGGTGACGCTGGGCCTGGTGCTGCTGCTCAAGTTCACCGCCTTGGTGGCCTTGATTGAGCAGCGCAATGGCGTGGCGCTGATCCTCGCGCCGTTGATCGGGCGGGCTTCGATGCTGGCGTTGTTCCTGACCACGCGTTATGTGCGTGCGGGCGGTCTGGGGCAGGCGCTGGCGGATCATTTACCGCGGATCGTCGGCCAGCAAGTACTTATCCTGAGTGGCTTGGCCTGCCTGCTGATCGGCGGCTTCAGCGGCGGTGTCGCCGTTTTAATCGCTGCGCTGAGCTTTTTCGGCTTGCGCCAATTGATGGTCAACCGGCTGGGCGGCACCACTGGCGACACCGCCGGGGCGCTGCTGGAGCTACTGGAAATGACCGTTCTGATCGCGCTGGTGCTGTAACACTTTCTTGCATTTTCTTAATCCCGGGTATATACACGCTCTATGCTTGCCTCCCAGTGTTTATGCACCAACCTGCGACGTGCCGCCCGTGGCGTCAGCAGGCATTACGACGGCGCTCTCGACGGCTTCGGGATCAACGTCGCCCAGTATTCTTTGCTGTGTAACCTGCAACGTCTCGACCAGCCGAGTATTTCCAGCCTGGCCGAGGCCATGGGGCTGGATCGCAGCACCTTGGGGCGCAATCTCCGAGTGCTGGAAGGGGAAGGGCTGGTGCAGTTGGTCGAGGGCGATGACCTGCGCAACCGCCTGGTGCTGCTGACTGCGGCGGGTGAGGAACGACTGGCCGCCGCCTTGCCGGCCTGGGAGGCGGCGCAGCAGAAACTGATCGATCGACTGGGTGCGCAGAAACGCGAAACCTTGTTGGCCTTGCTGGACGAACTCGCTTGAAAGCGAGTTTGTTCGAATACAAGCGGGTATATACCCGCGAGCGGAGAATAAGAAATGACCACGATGTGGCGCACCAGTGGCTGGGTTTTGTTGGGGAGTGCGCTGATCCTGGCGTTGTCCCTGGGTGTACGGCATGGCTTCGGCCTGTTCCTGGGGCCGATGAGCACCGAATTCGGCTGGGGGCGTGAGACGTTCGCCTTCGCTATCGCCCTGCAAAACCTGATCTGGGGCATTGCGCAACCCTTTACCGGAGCCTTGGCCGACCGTTTTGGGGCGACGAAGGCGGTGTTTGTCGGTGGCGTGTTATACGCCGTCGGCCTGGTGCTGATGGGCATGTCCGATTCGGCGTGGTCGTTGTCCCTGAGTGCGGGGTTGTTGATCGGTATCGGGCTGTCGGGCACTTCGTTCTCGGT
The DNA here is from genome assembly GCF_009935975.1 of Pseudomonas sp. Q1. Lineage (NCBI taxonomy): Bacteria > Pseudomonadati > Pseudomonadota > Gammaproteobacteria > Pseudomonadales > Pseudomonadaceae > Pseudomonas > Pseudomonas sp. Q1. Next base: position 143,660 of record NZ_QODI01000009.1, read on the forward strand.
GATTCTGGGAGTGGTGGGACGCGCCGTGCCACCGGAAAAACGCAGTATGGCCATGGGCATTGCGAGCGCCGCAGGTTCCTTTGGCCAATTCGCCATGGTGCCGGGCACCTTGGGTTTGATCGGCTGGCTGGGCTGGTCGGCCGCCTTGCTGACGCTGGGCATGATGGTGGCGCTGATCCTGCCGTTGGTCGCGATGCTCAAGGACAAACCGCTGCCCACCCTGGCCGGCCAGCAAACGATGCGCGAAGCCTTGAGTGAAGCCTGCTCCCATTCCGGCTTCTGGCTGCTGGCCTTCGGCTTCTTTGTCTGTGGGTTCCAGGTGGTCTTTATCGGCGTGCACCTGCCGGCCTATCTGGTGGATCAGCACTTGCCGGCGACCGTAGGCACCACGGTGCTGGCGCTGATTGGCCTGTTCAACGTATTTGGCACCTACACCGCCGGTTGGCTAGGTGGGCGCATGTCCAAGCCGCGCTTGCTCACTGGGTTGTATTTGCTGCGTGCGGTGGTCATCGTGCTGTTCCTGTGGGCGCCGGTGACTCAGGTCACGGCTTACCTGTTTGGCATGGCCATGGGCTTCCTGTGGTTGTCGACCGTGCCGCTGACCAATGGCACGGTAGCGACGCTATTTGGTGTGCGAAATCTGTCGATGCTCGGCGGGATTGTGTTCCTGTTCCATCAGCTCGGCTCGTTCCTCGGTGGCTGGTTGGGCGGCGTGGTCTATGATCGGACGGGCAACTACGATTTGATCTGGCAGGTGGCTATCCTGTTGAGCCTGCTCGCTGCGGCCCTGAACTGGCCGGTCCGTGAACGGCCGGTGGCGCGGCTGGAAGCACAAATGGGGACAGCATGAGTGTAACGGCGCGGTGTCTGGCAGTGGCGGCAGGTGTATTCCTGCTGTTGCTGGCCTGGTGGGGCTGGCAGAACGGTGGCTTGGCGTTGATGCAGTTAGGCATGGCGATCTGTTAAGTTCGGTGTCTGAACTGAACAAGGACCTTCGACATGTTGATGCGCTGGCTCGCTATACCCGTTCTGATGGCTGTTGGCAGTGTGGCCATGGCCGCCGATTGCCCGGCGCTGCTTGAGGGGCAATTGCCCAAGTTGCGGGCCAAGGAGTCCATCGATTTGTGCCAGCGCTTTGCTGGTAAACCCCTGGTGATCGTCAATACCGCCAGCTTCTGCGGGTTCGCCCCGCAATTCAAAGGGCTCGAAGCCTTGTACCAACGCTATAAGGGCCAAGGGCTGGAAGTGATTGGCGTGCCCTCCGACGATTTCAAGCAGGAAGCCAAGACCGGCGAAGAGACCGCCAAGGTCTGCTACGTGAACTACGGCGTGACCTTTACCATGACCGAACCGCAGACAGTCAAAGGCCCGGATGCGGTGCACCTGTTCAAGATCCTGGCGCAACAGAGCAGCGCGCCGAAGTGGAATTTCTATAAGTACGTGGTCGACCGGCAAGGCAAGGTGATCGGCAACTTTTCCAGTTTGACCAAGCCGGACAGCTCGGATCTGATCAAGGCGGTTGAGCAGGCGCTGGCGTCCAAACCCTGATCTTCGGCCACGAAAAAGCCCCGCCTCCTTTACGGGAGAGCGGGGCTTTTTTGTATTCAACTGGCGAGCCTGTGAGCTCGCAGTGAATCAGAACTTGTAGGTTGCACCCAAGCCGTAACCCCAAGCGCTGTTTTTATACTCGGAGTTGTAGGCGTTGCCTTTACCGGTACGGTTGACGTTGACTTCTTCTTCCCACAAGTAGGAAAGAGCTGCGTCGATAGTCCAATCTTCGTTAGGGCTGAAGCCCGCACCGAAACTGACGGCCTTACGGTCGCCAGTTGGGATGCGCACCGAGCGGTCAGTATTGTTGGTCGGCGATTGGTCAACCGAGAAGCCGGTACGCAGGACCCACTGTTTGTTGACCTGGAACGAAGCGCCAATGGCCGAAGCCCAGGTGTCATGCCAGTTTTGTGGCTCGTTGATTCGACCAATTGGGCCGGCCGCTCCTCCGAGGGCTGGCGAAACTCCTTGGTTGTTGACGGTGATTTCTTTTAGGCGGCTCCACCGAGTCCATGTGGTACCAGCATACAAGGTCCACTGGTCATCCAGCTTATGTGTGACCGAAAGGTCGTACGATTCTGGCGTGGTAATGTTCAACGATGCATCAAAGCGACCACCGTTGAAAGGACCGAACCCTACACCGGAAATATCGGTGTGGCCTGTGAGGTTATAAGAAACTTTGGAAGTATAGGTCAGGCCGATGTTCGTGCTCGCCCATGGCGTCACCAATATGCCTACCTTATAACCCCACGCAGTGTCATCACCCTTGATGTCGACCAGTCCGTCATTGCGGCCGAAGGTTGGAGCAAAAGGGGTGGCCGAGGTCAGATTGCCGCTGATCTTGTTGAAGGTTGGGCCAACACCTACCGACACGTACTCGTTGAAGGCGTAGCTGACAGTGGGCTGGATGGTGACGACCTTCACATCACTCTTCTTGCCGTAATAGCGGCTGGCAGAGGTGTTTTCGTAGTTGGTGATCAGGCCGAAGGGAGCGTATACACCCAAGCCGAAGGCCAGATCATCGGTCGCTTTTTTCACGGCAAACAGCATCGGGACTTTGGTAAATGGAACCATATCGCCGTCGCTGGTGCCGCCAGGTGGGCCACCGCTGGTATTTTTGATATCGGTTTTGGCGTCGATCGCTGCGACACCGGCAGTGATTTGATCGCGCTTCAAGCGCGACATACCAGCAGGGTTGCCGGCGACAGTACTTGCATCATCGGCAGATGAGGAGCGCCCCGCAAAACCTGTGCCCATCCCACTGATGCTTTGCTCGTTCAAGGCAAAGCCGCTTGCGAACAGTTGGGAAGATGCCATGGTAACGGCGAGGCTAAGTGTGGTCTTGAGCATTACTTTTTTCATTATTAGAACTCCGTGGTGATCACCGCTGCGGAAAGTAGCAATAAATTTGAGTTAGCGCTATAGGCCGTAAATCAGGAGATAGAGCGGTTTTGTAGGACAATCCGACCAGATTCGCCGTTTTTAGCCGAATCTTGCAAAACGCCTGATCAACAAGTCACCTGATTCATGGGTGAAACACAGGTTTGCCACGCACGGGTGAAATCCCGCAGCCGGCCTTGAGGGTGAAATATTTCTTTCCAGATACGCGCCATCGCCAATACATCACCTGGCGGGGGTAGGGCTGGGCTGTGTTGTTCCACCAGTAACCAGGCGATTGCCGTGGCGTAGCGCAAGTTCACCGTCAGCTCCAGCTGCGGGGCGCTCAGGAATGCATGTTGGCTGGCCAGCCCACGCACGAGGCTGGCACGTTCGGGGTCGAGTGCCAGGTAGTCGTCCCAGAGGGCGCGGTGCCGAGGTTCGGTGATGCTGTATAGGCCGTGGCCGCGCCGATCATGCAGGGCGGAACCCAGTTCCGATTGGCTGGCGGCGATGCCCAGCAGCAGGGATTCGGCTGTCGGATCATGGCGGCCGAGGTACATCAAGGTCGGCCGGATCACATAACGACACAATTCGCTGGCGGCGATACCCATACAAGCCTCAATCCATGAAAGTGGATGACGAGGCCTGAGAGAGGAGGGCTTGGCAGCGGTGAATTGGATCTCAGGCCCCGTCGGAAGCGGATCATGCCGCCTGAGTTGAAGTGTAGTGTCATATTTGCGATGTAAAGGACTGTTTTTAAAATATTTCCTTCATTTAGTTATAACGTTTATATCTATTTGAACTTAGTATAAAAGCTCAACTACCGAATTTCAGGCAATAAAAAACCCTGCCGTCAGACAGGGTTTTTGTATTTCAGCGACCTGGGTCGATCAGGCAGTCAATGCCTGACGGGTGCGATCGATCACAGCCTGCAGCGGTTCGGCGCTGGAGTATTGATCGGGGTACAGGCGTTCGCTGTGACGTGCGATGCCGTGTTCGTTGACCAGAGTGAAGCTGAAGCAGCCTTTGCGAGCAGCCATGATCAGGCAGTTCATTGGGGCAAAAGCGTTAGTGAGGGTGCGAATGGCATCCTGAGTGTGGATTTGAGCGTTCATATTATTGGTGTTCCTACAAATGACACGGATAAGAACCGTGCAACGTTAAAACGTTCCAGTAACGCTGATCACCATTGACCAAGCGAAGAACCCGACTGGAACAAAGCAGCCAGTTGAAGCGCTGATAAGTTTGGCGCGCTTGGGCTGGCAGGTAGGTACTTAGGAGGGCAGGCGACACAACAAGGGCAAAGGTTCTGGGCCCGGGGTGAAGATCCTGATCAATTTGCAGGTTGGTTCGGTCAGAGTATTGAAACTTGGCGGCACCCTTTGCTTGTTCAAAGGCAGTGTCGTCGCAAGTGATACCTGGAAACCATCGAGGTGGTCGATCCCGTGCTTTTCAGGGGACTTGTTCGACCAGAATTGACTTTCAGCTTGGTACTAACGCCGCGGATAGTAACGGATTGAAACAAGGAAGGGAAGTGTGCTAGCTGAAAAACTTCAATCAGGCACCGAGCAGGCCACGATAGACCAGTACGGTCAGGGATGCGGCCAGCGCACAGCCCAGGCCGTAAGCCGCGATTGTCAGGCGTAGGGACTGGCCGGCTTCGATCACCTTCATCACGTCGCGCATGTCACTGATCCTGCCTTCGCCCAGTTCGATGCACAGGCTGGTCGCGGTAAAGGCGGCCGATAGCAGGATGGCGCCGGCAAACAGCGCGCCGTCGGGTGAAGGCAGTACTGCATTGATTCCCAACGAGGTCGCGCATACCGCCAGCAACAGCACGGCGAATAACAGAATGCCTTTCATGGATGCTTTCACGGTTGCGTTGTCGGTGGGCAGTGTGGCGAGGCGGGACGGATTTGAAAAGTCCCTGGCTCTGCCTTGTCGGTAACATTTTCAGGCGGTGTGGGACCAAAAAGCTCCCTTGATATAACCATTGGAAGGGGACTTGTGCACATTAGTTGCGGAGTGTGTAACCGGTTTGTCAACCGTCCGCAAGGGGCTTCGTTAGCCTGTATTGGAAATTTAAGTCAATGAAAAATCTCGCTTTTTTTTATTGGTGAAAAAATCGTCAGTTTGACTGCGGCCCCCATTCCATGGGCCTTTGGGAGAGTTAAAGAGAGGTTGTCCACTGAGTTATCCACAGCTTCTGTGGATTGTCCCAAGCGCTTGCTCTAGAACGGGCCGGCAGGTTTTTTTCAGCTTTACCTGTACGAAAAAAAGAGTAGAGTGGCGCGCCCTCCGTTCTGTCCCACAGTGCTTTATGAAGTTTCGCTCAGTATCACCCACTGTTACCGATACCCCTCAAACTGTTACCGCACCCAAGCGCTTCTCCTTGAAGGTCGCTTTGTGGCTGCTCGATAGCCCGCGCCTGGGGCAGAGCACCAACATCAAGCACTTCGCTGGGCGCTTGCTCAAGCAGCCGGCCCGTGAAGGCGTGGTCGCCGCACAAAGCCGCCTGGGGCAATTGATGTGCCGTGAATGCGGCAACGCCCGCGACCGCCGCATCGGCCACGACCTGTTGCGCCTGGCGGCTCGCGCCGGTGACCGGCGTGCTCAACGCGAACTGGGTCAAGTCGAAGACTGAGCTGTCTTCCTGCCCTGTGCTTGGTTAACCTTGCTCTATTTCGGTGAAGGCAGAAATGGCTATGGTTTTAGACTGGACCAGTATTGCCTTGGGTCTTGCTGGTGCAGCAGTGCCGTTATTGGCGCTGTGCTGGCAGATTCAGCGGCGGCTGACGGCGCGCATGGCCGGCTGGGAATTGCTCGAAGAGCGCTTGGCGAACGCACAATTGGCCCAAGAAGGAATTGCCGCCCAGCTGGATGCGAGCCGTGATGAGATCAGTGACCTGAGCCAGGCGAATGCCGCCAAGCAAGCCGAGCTCGCCGCCGTGCGCCGCGAAGTCGAGCTGTTGCAGATCGACCGTGATAATGCCCGCGACGCCGCTCACGCGTGGAACCTCGACCGCAATGCCAAGGACACCGAACTGCGTCGTCTCGACGCACTTTCGGCGGCGCTGCGTGCCGAGCTGCGTGAGCAACAGGACAGCCATCAACAACGCCTCGCGGATCTGCAAGGTTCGCGCGATGAACTGCGCGCGCAATTCGCTGAACTTGCCGGCAAGATTTTCGACGAGCGTGAACAGCGCTTTGCCGAAACCAGCCAGGAGCGCCTGGGTCAATTACTCGACCCCCTCAAGGAGCGCATCCAATCCTTTGAAAAGCGCGTGGAAGAAAGCTACCAGAACGAAGCCCGCGAGCGCTTTTCCCTGGCTAAAGAGCTGGAGCGCCTGCAGCAACTGAACCTGCGCCTGTCGGATGAAGCCACCAACCTGACCCGTGCGCTCAAGGGCCAGAAAACCCAGGGCAACTGGGGCGAACTGATCCTGGAGCGCGTGCTGGAACATGCAGGGCTGGAAAAGGGCCGCGAATACCAGACCCAGGTCAGCCTCAAAGGCCCGGATGGCGAGCGTTTCCAGCCGGACGTGCTGATCATGTTGCCTGGCGACAAACAGGTGGTGGTGGATTCCAAGGTCAGCCTGACCGCCTATCAACAGTATGTGGCGGCAGATGACGAGGTGATCCGCCAAGCGGCGTTGAAGCAGCATGTACTGTCCCTGCGCAATCACGTAAAAGGCTTGGCCGACAAGGACTACAAGCGCCTGGAAGGCTTGCACAGCCTGGATTTCGTGTTGCTGTTCGTGCCCATCGAGGCGGCATTTTCCGCCGCATTGCAGGCCGAACCGAACCTGTTCCAGGAGGCCTTCGACCGTCATATCGTAATTGTCAGCCCCACGACGCTCTTGGCCACCTTGCGCGTGATCGACAGCCTCTGGAAGCAGGAGCGCCAAAGCCAGAACGCACGGGAGATTGCCGAGCGTGCCGGTTGGCTCTACGACAAGTTCGTGCTGTTTATCCAGGACCTGGATGAAGTGGGCAACCGTTTGCAACAGTTGGACAAAGCTTACAGTGCGGCACGAAACAAGCTGACGGATGGACGAGGAAATCTGGTCAGCCGTACCGAGCAATTAAAACTGCTCGGCGCGCGTGCGAGTAAAAGCCTGCCGGCGGATTTGCTCGAGAGGGCGATGACCGATGCCGATGGTGTGGTGCATTTACCTGAGTAAGCGCACGGCCTCTGCCGCCTGATTACAGGGGCAGATGCCGGCTCAGTAGCGCCCGCAACGCCGCCGGCTTGACCGGCTTGGCCAGGTAATCCAAGCCTGCTGCATGCACCTCGGCCACCGTTTCTGGCCGCCCGTCGGCGCTGATCACGACTCCGGAGATGGGCTCTGCCATTTGTGCGCGCAGCCATCTCATCAGTTCGGTGCCGGTTTCGCCGCGGTCCAGGTGGTAATCCACCAGCGCCAGTTGCGGGCGCACACCGTCAGCCAGAAGGGCCGCGCATTGCGCCTGGTCGGTGGCAGTCCACACCTCGCAACCCCATCGCGTCAGCAGGCTGCGCATGCCGATCAGGATGCTTTCTTCGTTGTCCACACACAGGACCTGCGCGCCGCTTAACGGTTGCCCATTGTCTTGCGTGGCCTTGAGCTGCGGGCTGGCCTGGTTGCGCGCCAAGGGCACGCGCACGCTGAATACACTGCCCTTGCCCGGCCACGAACGCACACTCAGGGTATGGCCCAGCACACGGCACAAGCCATCGGCAATCGCCAGGCCCAGGCCCAGCCCCTTTTCGGCACGTGTCTGATGGCTGTCGAGGCGCTTGAACTCTTCGAAGATCACCTTTTGCTTGTCCTGTGGAATGCCGGGGCCGCGGTCCCAGACTTCCAGGCACAGCTCGCCCTGGCGTCTGCGTACGCCAAGCAGCACCGGGCCGTCGGCGTAGCGGAACGCGTTGGTGAGAAAGTTCTGCAAAATCCGCCGTAGCAGCTTGATGTCGCTGTCGATCCGCAACCGGCTTCCGCGCAGCCGGAAACGCAGGCCTTGTTCCTGGGCCAGCGCCTTGAATTCAGCGCCCAGGGCGTCGAACAGTTCGTTGAGGACAAAGGGCTGACGCTGCGGATTGATCTTGCCGTTTTCCAGGCGAGAGATATCCAGCAGGTCGCTGATCAAGTCCTCGGCGGAACGTAGCGAGCTGTCCAGGTGTTGCACCAATTGCCGGGCTTCGGTGGACAGGCCGTCGTGCTGGTGGGAGAGGGCGGCGGAGAACAGTCGTGCCGCGTTCAGCGGCTGCATCAGGTCATGGCTCACCGCAGCCAGGAAGCGGGTCTTCGACTGGCTGGCGGATTCCGCCACACTCTTGGCATCTGTAAGCGCGACATTGAGCTGCGATAGCTCATGGGTGCGCTCGGTCACCCGCTGCTCCAGGCCCTCGTTGGCTTCGGTCAAGGCTTGCTCGGCTTCGCGGAATGCAGTGATGTCGGTGAAACTCATGACAAACCCACCGCCGGGCATCGGATTGCCGATCAGCTCGATCACCCGACCATTGGGGAACAGGCGTTCGGACGTATGCGCGCGGCCCTGGCGCATCCAGTGCAGGCGTCGAGCCACATGCACTTCCGCTTCGCCGGGGCCGCACAGGCCACGTTCGGCGTTGTAGCGAATGATGTCGGCAATGGGCCGGCCGACGCTGATCAAGCCCTCGGGGTAGTTGAACAGCTCCAGGTAACGGCGGTTCCAGGCCACCAGCTTCAGCGACTGGTCGACCACGCTGATGCCCTGGGTGATGTTTTCAATCGCGCCTTGCAGCAATGCCCGGTTGAATTGCAGGACCTCGGAGGCTTCGTCAGCGATGCGTACGACGTCTTCCAGCTGCATTTCTCGGCCTTCAATCGCAGCCTTTACTACGGCGCGCGTCGAAGAGGCGCCGAGCACACCCGCCAACAGGCGTTCGGTATGAGCGATCCAGTCATTGTCGGCGTTCTGGTTAGGGTTGAAGCCTTTGCCCTGACGATAGGCAAAGCGAATAAAACTTTGCTGGGCACGTTCTTCACCGACAAAACGTGCAGCGAGGCTGAGCAGGTCGCTGATCTGCACCGACAACATGGAGCGAGCGCTGGCGCGCTGGTGGATTTCCTGGCCAATAAATCGCCCGGCCTGCCAATGCTCGGAGACCCGTGTGCGCGACAGCATCGAGACCCACACGAACAACGTGAAGTTACCCGCCAGGGAAAACACGGTACCCAGGGTCAGCGACGTGACGGACAAGCCGAGCGGGTGGGAATGCATCCACGTCAGCCCTGGGAAAAGGCTGAGCGACCACCCCAGGCTCTTCGCGGTAACCGGTAGGACCAAGGTGTAAAACCACAGGAATGTGCCCGCTGCCAACCCGGCAAACACGCCACGACGGTTGGCCTGCTTCCAGTACAGCGCGCCGAGCATCGCCGGGGCCAGTTGGGTGACGGCCGCAAAAGCGATCTGGCCGATGGTGGCCAGGCTCGCGGTGGAGCCGAGCAGGCGATAACTCACGTAGGCCAGCAACAGGATGAGCACAATACTGACCCGACGTACCGACAGCATCCAATGACGGAACACTTCGAATGGCCGTTCGGCGCTGGAGCGTCGCAGCAGCCACGGCAGCAGCATGTCGTTGGAAACCATGGTCGACAAGGCGATGCTGGCGACGATCACCATGCCGGTGGCGGCTGATGCACCGCCGATAAACGCCAGTACCGCGAGGGCCGGATGGGCTTCGGCCATGGGCAGGCTGATCACGTAGGAGTCTGGCAATACCGAGCCGGGCAACAGCATTTTGCCGCCCAGGGCGATGGGAATCACGAACAATGCGGCGAGGATCAAGTAAGCCGGAAACACCCACTTGGCCAGGCGCAGATCCTGGGGATCGATATTCTCCACCACCGTGACATGGAACTGCCGGGGCAGGCAGATAATCGCCATCATGGCTACGCCGGTCTGCACCACCATTGACGGCCAGTTGATCGTCTCTTTCCAGTACTCCTCCAGGCGTGGGGCGAGTACCGCCTGGGTGAACAGGTCGCCGAAACCGTCGTACAGGCCGTAGGTTACAAACGCGCCAACCGCGAGAAACGCGAACAGCTTGACCAGGGATTCAAATGCAATCGCCAGCACCATGCCACGGTGGTGCTCGGTGGCATCGAGGTTGCGCGTACCGAACACAATGGTGAACAGCGCCAGCACCAGTGATACGACCAAGGCCGTGTCCTGGGCGCGAGTGCCCGTGGTGTCAGGGCCGGAACCGATCAACAGGTTCACGCCCAGCACAATGCCTTTGAGCTGCAGGGCGATATAGGGCAGTACACCGACCAGGCAAATCAGTGCGACAACCACGGCCAGGGATTGGGACTTGCCGTAGCGGGCGGCGATAAAGTCGGCAATGGAGGTGATGTTTTCCTGCTTGCTGATCAGAATCATCTTCTGCAGCACCCAGGGTGCCAGCACCAGCAGTAGCACTGGCCCCAGATAAATCGCTAAAAACGCCCACAATTGTTCGGCGGCCTGGCCTACGGCGCCGAAGAAGGTCCAACTGGTGCAGTAAACGGCCAGCGACAGGCTGTACACCCAGGCACGCATGCGCGGCGGCAACGGCGCGTGGCGGCGATCGCCGTAAAAAGCGATGGCAAACATAATGGCCATATAGGCCAGGGCAACGGCGGCGATCAGCCCGCTGGACAGCGTCATGGTAACTCCGAAACTGAGAACACCCGGGCATTCCAGGCCCGGCTGGACAGTCTCGCATGATGTTTGGGGTTAGTCAGTGTCGACCAAGGTCTGAGCGCGACTTGGTGTCGCGGGGTGGCAGGGTCTTCTGGCGCAGAATATAGATCGTTACCAGCACCGCGCTGGTCAGCATGAAGCCACGTGCCCAGGGCAAAGGGACGAGGTAGCAGGAAAAACCGATGCTCAGCCACATCAAGCCGATGGCGTAGACCTTGCCCTTGAGCGGAATGCCATTGCCGTCCAGGTAGTCACGAATCCATGGGCTCAGGCGCGGGTGTTCCACCAGCCACTGATAGAAACGCGGGGAGCTTCGGGCGAAGCAGGCGGCGGCGAGGAGCAGGAAGGGGGTGGTCGGCAACACCGGCAGGAAGATACCGATCACTCCCAGCGCTACGCTGAGCCAGCCGATGGCCAGCAGTGCGTAGCGCAGGAGCAGCGAGCGATTGCCCATGGGGGGCATGGGCAAACGACTCAGTGGTGACGTGGCTTGAGGATCGCCGGTTTTTCGTCAGGCGCGTTGCACAGCAGGTACAGGGCGGTCAGGGCTTCCGGGATCTGTACGATCATGTCGTCCATCAGGTTGGCGTCGGCGGCGATATCGGAAAACTCGGCTTCTTCTTCAAACAGCCCGGAACCGACCATGATCGGCAGCAGCATTTCGCTGACTTCTTCCTCGGCGGTCTCGAACCATGCGGCTTCGCGCAGGAACACGCCTTCCATGAACCCGATGCACCAGCCGCGCAGGTCGGAGTCATCCGGCTCATCGCCCAGGTCCAGGTCGCATGGCAGCTCGAACTCTTCGTCGGAGGCCAGTTGGCGGCTGATGTGGGCCTTGAGGGCGATCAGCGTGGATTCGATTTCCTCGCGTTGGGCGGCATCCTTGTAGTGCGGCTCTTCGGCGAACAGCGCGTCGATCCATTCACGGTCAGGCACGACATCGGCGCAGATCGACAGGGCGGTCAGGTAACCGTGGGCGGCCACGTAGTCCAGCGCCTCGTCATGCAGCTCATCGGCGTCGAGGAAGGCTTGCAGGCGGGTTAGTTGCTCAGCGAAGGACATTGAAGGACTACCTTGGGAATAAACGATGCTGAATTCTAGGCCTTCTTGAGCGCCCAGGCCAGCCGCAACACCACATTTACCGGGTTTGGCTGCCGGGGTAGAGCGATGGGACTATTCGTCAGACGCCCCCTTTGCCGGATAACGCTCGGGTATACTGCCGCGTTTTGTGATGCCCCGCAGGCCAAGCGCCCCTCCGAGAAAACTTCGCTTACGGATTATTTTCCGTGAAATCGTCTTTTCTCGGCCAGCCTGTACAGAGGGATTTCGGCACTATTTTGGAGTTTTACATGCTCGAGCAGGCTCAACGCGTCCTCAAGGACATCTTCGGCTACGAAAGTTTTCGTGGCCGCCAGGGTGCGATCATTGAGCGCGTGGCCAGTGGCGGCGACGCCCTGGTGCTGATGCCTACCGGTGGCGGCAAATCATTGTGCTTCCAGGTGCCGGCCTTGTTGCGCAACGGCCTGGCGGTGGTGGTGTCGCCGTTGATCGCCTTGATGGATGACCAGGTCGCCACGCTCGAAGAACTCGGCGTCGCCGCCGCGTCCTTGAACTCCACCCTCAGCGCCGAACAGCAGCGCGACCTGGCGGCTCGTATCCGGCGTGGCGAAGTGAAGATGCTCTACCTGGCTCCCGAGCGGCTGGTGCAGCCGCGCATGCTGGCCTTCCTGCAGAGCCTGGAAATTGCCCTGTTCGCCATCGATGAAGCTCACTGCGTGTCGCAATGGGGTCATGATTTTCGCCGTGAATATTTGCAGTTGGGCCAATTGGCCGAGCTGTTCCCCGACGTGCCGCGTATCGCCCTGACCGCCACCGCCGATAAACGTACCCGCGAAGAAATCGTCGAGCGTCTGCACCTGCAGAACGCCGAGCGTTTCCTGTCGAGTTTCGATCGGCCGAATATTTTCTACCGCATCGTGCCCAAGGAGCAGCCGCGCAAGCAACTGCTGGCATTCCTGTCCGAGCGGCGCAGCGATGCGGGCATTGTCTACTGCCTGTCGCGCAAAAAAGTCGATGAGGTGGCGGCGTTCCTGTGTGAGCAAGGCTACCCGGCGCTGCCGTACCACGCCGGCCTGCCCAACGATTTGCGGGCTTACCACCAGAAGCGCTTCCTCAACGAGGAAGGCCTGATCATGGTGGCAACCATCGCGTTCGGCATGGGCATCGACAAATCCAACGTGCGCTTCGTGGCTCATATGGACCTGCCCAAATCCCTCGAGGCGTATTACCAGGAAACCGGTCGTGCCGGCCGTGATGGCCTGCCGGCGGATGCCTGGATGGCCTACGGTCTGCAAGATGTGGTGATGCTCAAGCAGATGCTGCAGAACTCCGAAGGCGATGAGCGCCACAAGCGCCTGGAGCAGCACAAGCTCGACGCCATGCTGTCGCTGTGTGAAGAGACCCGCTGCCGCCGCCAGACGCTGCTCGCCTATTTCGACGAAGACATGCCGCAGCCGTGCGGCCATTGCGACAATTGCGTGGATGGGGTGCAGACCTGGGATGCTACCGAGCCGGCGCGTCAGGGCCTGTCCGCCATCTACCGAACCGGCCAGCGTTATGGCGTGGGCCATCTGGTGGATGTATTGCTGGGCAAGGACAACGAAAAGATACGCAGCTTCGGGCACGAGAAACTTTCGGTCTACGGTGTCGGCAAGGCGCGTGCCGAAGGCGAGTGGCGTTCGTTGTTTCGTCAGATGGTTGCGCGTGGCCTGGTGGATATCGACATTGAGGGTTTCGGCGGCCTGCGTTTGAACGACAGCTGCCGGCCGTTGCTCAAGGGCGAAGTGAGCCTGGAGCTGCGCCGCGACCTCAAGCCGCAGGCCACTGCCAAGAGCAGTACCAGCCAGGCCAGCCAACTGGTGCGTGGCGAGGAGCGCGAGCAATGGGAAGCCTTGCGCACCCTGCGCCGCAAACTGGCGCAGGAACACAGCGTGCCGCCTTATGTCATTTTCCCCGACTCCACGTTGCTGGAAATGCTGCGTGAGCAACCCACCACCCTGGCCGAAATGGCGAGGGTCAGCGGCGTCGGTGCGCGCAAGCTGGAACGTTATGGCCAGGCTTTCCTGGAAGTGCTCGGTGGCGAGGCCGAAGCACCGAAGGAAGTCACCGATATTCGTCATGAGCTGATCAGCCTGGCCCGTGCCGGGATGACCCCGATTCAGATCGCCGGGCAGTTGCAGTGTTCGGAAAAGAACGTCTATACCTTGCTCGCCGAGTCCATCGGCAAGCAGCAATTGTCGTTGGAGCAGGCCCTTGATTTGCCGGAAGATTTGCTCGGTGAAATCCAGGATGCGTTCCTGGACGGTGAAGGCGAGTTGCCATCGGTTGCTGAAATTGCGCCGCTGTTTATCGGGCGTGTACCGGAGGGTGTTCTGTACTGTGTGCGTGCCGCTTTGCAGTCTGAATTCGAGATTTAGTGTGCCAATTGCGACAATGTAACGAATCAGTACATAGCGAGGCTTGCCTACTGGCATGGCTCATGCTTAGCTGACTAATAATTAGCCACACTTTATTTTCAGTCTAAATTATGAGTTTTTTATGCCGTTAACCGATCAACACCGTTTTGGCATGCAGTTGGCGCAAATGTCCCGAGGTTGGCGCGCCGAACTGGACCGTCGCCTGGCGGGGCTGGGCTTGTCCCAGGCGCGTTGGCTGGTGCTGTTGCACCTGGCCCGTTTTGAAGAAGCTCCCACCCAGCGTGAGCTGGCACAAAGCGTCGGGGTAGAAGGGCCGACCCTGGCGCGCCTGCTCGACAGCCTGGAAAGCCAGGGCCTGGTCCAGCGCCAGGCGGTGCTGGAAGACCGCCGCGCCAAGCGCATCTTGTTGTGCGATAGCGCCCGGCCGCTGATCGATCAGATCGAAACCATCGCCACGGCCTTGCGCCATGAACTGTTTGTGGGCGTGGATGAAGAGGACATGCGCGTGTGCATGCGTGTACATGGGCACATCCTGGCGAACCTGGAAAAGTCCTGACCCGGCTGTAGTGAGCGGGCTTGCTCTATGCCAGTCAGTTAAGCGATAGAACGGACGATGAATAACTTGTGGGAGGGGGCTTGCTCCCGATGAGGGTGTGCCAGTCAGCAGTTTATCGACTGACCCACCGCTATCGGGAGCAAGCCCCCTCCCACAGTGACAGCGTTAAGCCTTAACTGACTGGCATTAGGGCAAGCCCGCTCACTACCAAGCTAGAAGGTCTGCCCCAGGTTCAGGTACACCGCCTGCTGCTTGTCATCATTGAACCCATAGCTGAAATTCAGGGGCCCCAGCGGTGTATCAAACCCGAGGAAAACGCTCGCGGCGTTGATGTACCCGCTGTCGAACTGGTTGTCGTTGTTCCACGCCCGCCCGCGTTCCACTGACGCGCCGAGGTACAGCGGGAAGTCCAGCGGCAGGTACGAACGCGGCGTCAGGCGGCGGAAGTACACTGCCCGCATCAGGGCGATGTTCTGGCCCGAGATAGCATCCTCGCGAAAGCCCGACAGTTGTCGTGCGCCACCGAGCAGGAAGCTGGAAATCACTACATCGGATTTATCCAGGGTGCGTCCATAACGCCCGCCCAGTATCAGCGTGTCCGGGCCGTGGCTCATGGCTTTGTCCAGCTTGAATTCCCATTGGCGGTAGCGTTGGTCCGAACCCAGGCCGGGCTCGAATTCGCGGATGGCCAGGCCGATGTCTTCGCCGGAGTGGGGGAAGTACACGTTATCCAGGGAGTCGAACGAGTACTTCAGTTCATAGAAGCCTTCGCTGAAACTTACGCTCGGCAGGTCCCGGTCACCGATGCGCACGTCCGCCTTGCCCCAGGCTTCCCCGACGCCGAAGCGGATCTCGCCGCTGTTGCCGATCTGCCGCCCTACGTTCAGGCCGAAACCGTAACGCTCCAGGCGATATTCGGAGATGGGGTCGTTGTCCAGAATCAGTTCAACGTTCTGCGCCTGGGCCCTGACATAAGGCGCGATGAAATAGCGTGAGCCGGTGTCCATTGGCTGGTAGAACTCGCTGTACAACTCTTGGCGATCGCCGATCTGTACCCGTGTCAGCCATTCGGCGCCAAGCCGGTTGATGCCATTCATGCGGTAGCTGGCGCCGAGGTTGAAGGCACTGTCACCGCGTAGGTCATCCGACAGGTTCAAGCCCAGGCGCAAGTAGTCGGTGCCGCTGCGCTTGCCCCGTGCGCTGATCACCAGGGTGTTGTCGTGACCTTTCTTGACCACGCGGTATTGCACCTGCTCGAAGTAGTCCAGGCCGTACAAAGTGCCCATGTCCGCTTGCAGGCGACCCAGGTTCAGCGGTTCACCCAAGGCTTGGCGGATGTAGTAGCGAATCACGTCATCGCTGATTTTCGAGTCGTTCTCCACTTGGATCGCGGTGATGATCGGCGTGCGTTCGCCCGGTGTGCGGGCACTCACCAGTTGCGGGTCCACGGGGGCTGCGGGGCGCAGGTGGGCCAGACGGACGTCGAGGGCACGAGTGGCGCGGTAGCCGGCATCGATCATGTCCCTGGCGCGACCGAAATCCGTCACCCCGTAGGCCGCCAGCGGCGGCTGGATCAGTACATCCTTGGGATGCAGGGCCTTGAGTTGCTCTTCGGAGTTTCGCCGAGTCATCAGGGTGATGGATTGGTTGAGTACATCTACCACCGTCGCCAGTTGCTTGCGTGAGCGTAGCGGGGTGCCAATGTCCACCACGATGGCAATGTCGACGCCCATTTCTCGCGCCACATCCAGCGGGATGTTGTCGGTCATGCCGCCGTCCACCAGCAGCCGGCCGTCCAGTTCCACGGGGGCGAACACCGCAGGGATCGACATGCTGGCGCGTATCACCTGAGGCAGGTGGCCTTTGTTGAACACCACTTTCTCGCCGGTGGTGATGTCGGTGGCCACGGCACGGAAAGGAATGGGCAGTTTGTCGAAATTGCGGATGTTGCTGGTGTGGGCAAACATGCTTTCCAGCAACAACGCCAGGTTCTGGCCCTGGATCACGCCCAGTGGCAGGCCAAGGCTGCCGTCGTCGCGAAAACTGAGCTTCTGCTTGACCAGGAAGTCGCGATCATCCTGTTTGCGGCGAAACGGCACATCTTCCCGTGGGGGTGCATCGGACAGTGCCTGTTGCCAATCGATATCGAGCGCGAGTTTTTCCAGCTCATCGATTTTATAGCCTGATGCGTAAAGCCCACCAATCACTGCGCCCATGCTGGTGCCGGCAATCGCATCGATCTGGATACCCTGCTCCTCCAGTGCCTTGAGCACGCCGATATGCGCCAGACCACGGGCGGCACCGCCGGACAACACCAGGCCGATCTTGGGGCGGGGCGTCTCAACGGCGTTGGCGAGGAGGGGGAGCAGACATAGAAACAGACAAGACAGCAGGCGGCGCATCATGAATCTCAAGGCTGGGCGATAAAGGTCGGTATTATAGCCACTCGATCTTCCGAGCCCGTTACGTCAGGAACCTCTCAAATTATGTCTGCAAGCAAACCCGAGATCGTCATCACCTATTGCACCCAGTGTCAGTGGCTGTTGCGCGCGGCATGGCTGGCCCAGGAGTTGTTGAGCACCTTTGCCGACGACCTGGGGCGTGTAGTACTGGAGCCGGCCACCGGCGGCGTTTTTCGCATCACCTGTGAGGGCGTGCAGATCTGGGAGCGCAAGGTGGATGGGGGCTTCCCGGAGGCCAAGGTACTCAAGCAGCGCGTACGCGACCAGATCGACCCACAACGCGACCTGGGCCATAACGATCGGGCATCCTGAATACCGAGGTCACCGCCACCTACGAACGGTGACCCCGCGTGGCGCTGCTATTTGGCAGCCATTTTGTTCTTGATGAAACCGATGATAAACGTCAGCACCAGGCCGCCGAAGCCACTCCCGACGATGTTGCTGCCGAGCGCCGCAACGTTCAGTGCGTCGCCTGCCGGTGCGCCAAGCAGCCAGGAGAGCAACTGGCCTAGTACCAGCCCGCCCAAGCCGCCAACCATTGAGTTGAGCCCGGTACTGCCGAGGCTCTGGTGGGTCATGCCGGCCAGGTTGCCGCCGATGGCACCGCTGATGATCTGAACCAATAAACTGATGAACATTTCCATGGTGAAACCCCTGCATCGCGTAAAGGGAGTGACCACTCGCGTGCAGCAACTTCAGAAACGGCCATGGCTGTCGTCGAGGTGTCTTTTATCCGTTGAACGACTACCGACTGTTGCGGATGTTTGAAGTATAGATCAGGCCGTAGCCGCGGGCTGCTTGGCCTGGCTGGCGCTGCCCATCAAGCCGGAGAGCACGATGGCGGCGATGATCAGCGCACCGCCCAGCAGCATGCGCAGCGTTGGGGTCTCGGCAAACAGCAACCAGGCCACGGTGATGCCGTAGACCGGCTCCATGGCGAATACCACCGAGGCGGTGCGCGCCTTGATGACGGCGAGGCTGGCGACGAACAGGCTGTGGGCCAGGCCGGTACAGAACACGCCCAGCAGTCCGATCCAGAGCCAGTCGATGGCTCGCACATCCGCCAGCCCTGGCGCGGCCACGGGCAACAGGCAGGCGGCTACCACCATGTTTTGGCACAGCGCCGCCTGTACCGCAGGAATCCGCCCGGAACTGGCGCGGTTGTTCAGTGACAACAGGGAAAACAGCAGGCCGGAGGCGATGCCCCACAGCAACCCGCCCGTGGCTTCGCTGGCGAGGTTGAAGTCCGGCGTCACCAGCACCAGGCCAACGCTGACCAGCGCGACCAGCAGCCATTCACTGGGGCGAATGCGCTCGCGGAAGATCAACCCTTCGAGGATCACTGTAAACGCCGGGAATGCGGTAAACCCCAAGGTCGCCACGGCGACCCCCGCCACCTTGACCGCCATGAAAAAGGTCACCCAATGCGCCGCCAGCAGCACGCCGCTGACCAGCAAGCGACGCCAGTCGCGCAGCTCCAGGCTTTTCCAGGCCGTGTTGCTGGCAAGCCGCGCGAAGAGGGCCAGGGCGATCACGGCAAACACGGCACGGCCAAACACGATGATGGCCGGCGAGGCGGCCGCCAGTTTGCCGAAAACACCGGTGAGGCCAAACATCAATGCGCCAATATGCAGGGCGCCGAGGGCTGAGCGGGGAGTCATTGCGATCCTTTGAACCGACGGGTAACAGAAACGCAGTCTAGAGGGTTGCCGAGGGGGGCGTCTGTCGTGCGGCTCGCGATTTTTATCGCAAGGCTCTTCCCTAGGATGAGCGACGCAACCTGCCGGGCGATGCGCCGAACTCCCGCAGCATCGCGGCGGCAAACGCACTTTGTGAGCTGTAGCCGACGCAATCAGCGATTTCTCCGATAGGCAGCACGGTCTCGCGCAGCAGCTTCAACGCCTTCTGCAGGCGGCGGGTGCGAATGTAGTCCATCGGCGTCTGCCCGCATTCGGCCATGAAGCGCGCATGCAGGCGCGCCACCGACAGCTCGGCAATTCGCGCAAGGTCCGCCACTTGCAGGGGATGCGCGACGTGCCGCTCGATATGCGCATTGAACGCTGCATACGGCAGGCGTCGGCCAGGCAAGGGCTGGGCCTGCGGATGATTGAGGCTGGCGAGCAGCAACACGGCGCCTTGCTGGACAATCAACGGGTCTTCCACCGGGCTGTGGGCCAGCCATTGCACCAACTGGTTTTGCCGGGCATCCAGCGCCAGGCGCGTCGGCTGATCCAGCAGGCGGCGGCTGGCATCGGCGTGTTCGCCCAGAGATTGCAGCAGCCAGTGCTCAGTCGGCACATCCAGCACCAGGCAGCGGCTGCCGTCGCGACTGCCGCAGGCATGATGGGCGTTGAAGGGCAGCACCATCACGCTGCTTTCGTGCACCTGGCTGCCACGGCCATCCACCTCCAGGTCCAAATGCCCGGACAGGCCGAACACCAATTGCGCATGGTCATGGCTGTGGGCGAGGGGGGCTTCGACGTAGTGGCGCAGCGTGAGGGACGGTCTCATCGCGGTCTCCAGAGCAACAAGTGCGCAGTCTACAACGCTTCGCAGGTGCCCGGCGCTGTCATCGCACTGACGCAAAGCTGTCATGGGCTATTAATCGCGAGGGCGCAAGCTCGCGAAAACACCGTCGAGGGATGCCCATGACCAGTGCCGAGTTCGCCAGACCCAGCCGCAAACAACGGGTTCGTACCCTATGGATTTCCGACGTGCACCTGGGCACCCGGGATTGCCAGGCCGAACACCTGTCGCAGTTCCTCAAGGGGTACCACGCCGATAAGGTGTACCTGGTCGGCGACATCATCGACGGCTGGAAGATGCGCGGCGGCATGTATTGGCCCCAGGCCCATACCAATGTGATCCGGCGCCTGCTGACCATGGCCAAGCGCGGCACCGAGGTGATTTACGTCACCGGCAACCACGACGAATTCCTGCGCCGCTATTCCAAGCTGATCCTGGGCAATATCCAACTGGTGGATGAAGCGGTGCATGTGACCGCTGATGGTCGCCATCTGCTGGTGATCCACGGCGATCAGTTTGACGTGATCACCCGTTACCACCGCTGGCTGGCGTTCCTCGGCGACTCGGCCTACGAATTTACCCTGACCCTGAACCGCTGGCTCAACCACTGGCGCGCGCGGTATGGCTATGGCTACTGGTCGCTGTCGGCCTACCTCAAGCATAAGGTCAAGACGGCGGTGAGTTTTATCAGCGATTTCGAAGAAGCGATTGCCCACGAAGTGACCCGGCGCGAGCTGCATGGCGTGGTGTGCGGGCATATTCATCATGCCGAAATTCGCAAGGTGGGCGAGGTGGACTACCTCAACTGCGGGGACTGGGTAGAGTCGTGCACGGCGTTGATCGAGCACTGGGATGGGAGTATCGAGTTGTACCGCTTGGCGGATGCGCAGGCGAAAGAGGCGCAGCTCAAAGCCGAGATGGTTGCCGGCTAGTGTTCAACCCTGTCCGAATGTGGGAGGGGGCTTGCCCCCGATAGCTCTGTGTCAGTCAGCACTTCAGTTGCTGAAAGACAGCCATCGGGAGCAAGCCCCACATTTTCAGTCCGGGTTTCTTCAGTTGGAAACGTCGGCGATGGCCTGGGCCAACAGGGTCAGCCGCTTGGCATCAATCCCTGCAACGCTGGCACGCCCCGAACTCACCATGTACACGCTGTGCTTCTCGCGCAGTTGTTTCACCTGTTCGGCATTCAAGCCGGTATAGGAAAACATCCCGCGCTGCGCGCCGATATGCGCAAACCGCTCGGCCAAGCCATGGGGCGCCAATGCCTCGACCAAGCCCGCGCGCAAATGGGCAATCCGCGAGCGCATGGCTTCGACTTCGTCGCTCCACACCTTTTTAAGTTGAGCGTCACCCAGGATAGTCGCGACCACTGCCGCACCATGATCCGGCGGCGTCGACCATAGGTTGCGTGCGATATTCGCCAGTTGGCTGCGCACATCCGTGAGTTTCTCGGCGTCTGCCGTGCACACGATCAAGGCGCCGACACGGTCGCGATACAGGCCGAAGTTCTTCGAGCAGGAACTGGTGATCAGTACCTCAGGCAGCTCGGCGGTAAACAGCCGCACTGCCCAGGCGTCCTGCTCCAGGCCGTCGCCGAAGCCCTGGTAGGCGAAGTCGATCAGTGGCAGCAAGTGGCGCTCGCGCACGATCTGCAGCACCTGGCGCCAATCCTCCTGGGACAGGTCGAACCCGGTCGGGTTATGGCAGCAGGCGTGCAGCAGCACGACGTCGCCCTTGGGCACAGTCGACAGGGTGGCGAGCATCGCCTGCACATCCAGGCGATTGTCAGTGCCCACATAGGGGTAATGGCTGACCTTGATCCCGGCCTTGGCGAAGATCGTTTCGTGGATCGGCCAGGTCGGGTTGCTCAGCCACACGCCGCGACCGGGCAGGCTGTGGGCGATAAAGTCGGCGCTCAAGCGCAGGGCACCGGTGCCACCAGGGGTCTGGGTGGCGCCGGCACGGCGTTCACGGATCAGCGGGGAATCGGCGCCCAGCACCAGCTCGCTGATCAGGCTGCCGAACGCAGGGTTGCCGTGCCCGCCGATGTAGGTCTTGGTGGTCTGCGTGTCCACCAGGCGTTGCTCGGCCAGCTTGACCGAATGAGGGATCGGCGTCAGGCCCTGGTCGTCCTTATAGACGCCCACGCCCAGGTCGAACTTGTTCGGGTGGGTGTCCTGGGCGTACAGGTCCATCAGTCCGAGGATCGGGTCGCCGGGCACGCGGCCAATGGCATCGAAGTGCATTACTTGCGGCCCTCGGCAGTCTTGGCCACTTCGTCAGTGCGTGCGGCCATGATGAAGTCGTTGCGGTGCAGGCCCTTGATGGAGTGGCTCCACCAGGTCACGGTGACTTTGCCCCACTCGGTAAGCAAGCCTGGGTGATGGCCTTCGGCTTCGGAGATTTCACCCATGGCATTGGTGAAGGCGAGGGCGAACTTGAAGTTCTTGAACAGGAAAACCTTTTCCAGCTGCATCACACCGTCGCGGACTTCGATGTTCCAGTCGGGGATCTGCTTGATCAGTACCGGCAGCTCTTCATCGCTGACTTGCGGGGCGTCGGCGCGGCAGGCTTCGCAGTGGGCTTGGTTCAAGTTGGTCATGGGGGTGTCCTGAATTCGAATGTTTGAAGGTCAGTAGCGTCACCCTAAAGCAACGCGGGGCCAGGGAACAGACTCACCTGGCCTTAATCGATGAGGTTCACGCAGCCTTGGGCTTGGGCGGGAATTTCGGCGCATGCAGGCCCAACTGCATCCCGCGCTCGACCATGGCCATGATGTCTTCCTGCGCCACTTCGAACAGGCGCTTGAGCTCAGGCAGTACGAAATACAGCGGTTGCAGGATGTCGATACGGTAGGGGGTGCGCATGGCCTCCAGCGGGTCGAAGGCTTGATGCTCGGGCTCGTCCGACAGGCTGTACACCGTCTCCTTGGGCGAAGACAGAATGCCACCCCCGTAGATGCGTCGGCCTTGCGGCGTGTCTACCAGGCCGAACTCGATGGTCATCCAGTACAGGCGCGCCAGGTATACCCGTTGCTCTTTGGTGGCCGCCAGGCCGAGCTTGCCGTAGGTGTGGGTGAATTCGGCGAACCAGGGGTTGGTCAGCAGCGGGCAGTGGCCGAAGATCTCGTGGAAGATATCCGGCTCTTGCAGGTAGTCCAGTTCTTCACGGGTACGAATAAAGGTCGCCACTGGAAACTGCTTGCTGGCGAGCAGTTCGAAGAAGGTCTGGAAGGGGATCAATGCCGGTACGCGGGCGACTTGCCAGCCGGTGGTTGCGGCCAGCACTTGGTTGATCTCACCCAGTTGCGGGATGCGATCCAGCGGAAGGCCGAGCTTGTCGATGCCGTCCAGGTATTCCTGGCAGGCGCGGCCCTCGATCACTTTCAACTGGCGCGTGATCAGGGTGTTCCACACCGCGTGTTCTTCCGGCGGGTAGTGGATAAAACCTTGCGCATCGGGCTCGCGGGCCACGTATTGCGTCTGCTTCATACGGCTCTCCTGCTAGGCATTCGTTCTTGTTATGTCCTGCGATGAGCTATTGATAACCCGCTGGGCGTTGGATTCCACCTACCTTCAGCGGTGATGCGTAGGAAAATATACCGATTTTCGTAAAATATTCGTTACAGCTGTAGGGCTAATCTTTGCGCTGGGCTGTGAAACGTGCGCAAGGTGTCACATAATCTTGACGAATATCTGCGCACAGTGACAAAAAGACGCGGCGCCTTCCCACTTTTCGAGCCCTTTCATGCGTATCAAAGTGCACTGCCAGAACCGTATCGGCATCCTGCGGGACATTCTCAACCTGCTGGTAGAGTACGGCGTCAACGTCGCCAAGGGCGAAGTCGGCGGTGAGCATGGCAACGCGATCTATCTGTTTTGCCCCAACCTTGTGAACATGCAATTCCAGGCGCTGCGCCCGCAATTCGAGGCGATTGCCGGGGTGTTCGGGGTCAAGCGAGTCGGGCTGATGCCCAGCGAACGGCGGCACATGGAACTCAACGCGCTGCTCGGCGCCCTGGAGTTTCCGGTGTTGTCGATCGACATGGGCGGTTCCATCGTTGCCGCCAACCGTGCCGCCGCGCAGTTGCTCGGGGTGCGGGTGGACGAGGTGCCGGGGATTCCGTTGTCGCGTTATGCCGAAGACTTCGATCTGCCGGAGTTGGTGCGCGCCAGCAAGTCGCGGATCAACGGCCTGCGGGTCAAGGTCAAGGGTGACGTGTTTCTGGCGGACATCGCACCGCTGCAATCGTCCGAGCACGATGACAGCGAGGCCATGGCCGGTGCGGTGCTGACTTTGCACCGTGCCGACCGCGTCGGTGAACGCATCTACAACGTGCGCAAGCAGGAACTGCGCGGCTTCGACAGTATTTTCCAGAGCTCCAAGGTCATGGCTGCGGTGGTGCGTGAAGCCCGGCGCATGGCACCGTTGGATGCGCCGCTATTAATAGAAGGGGAAACCGGCACCGGTAAAGAACTGCTGGCCCGTGCTTGCCACCTCGCGAGCCCGCGTGGGCAGTCGCCGTTGATGGCGCTTAATTGCGCAGGCCTGCCGGAGTCGATGGCCGAGACCGAGCTGTTCGGCTACGGGCCTGGTGCGTTTGAAGGCGCACGGGCCGAAGGTAAGTTGGGGCTGTTGGAGTTGACGGCCGGCGGTACGCTGTTTCTCGACGGGGTGGGGGAAATGAGTGCGCGCTTGCAGGTGAAGTTGCTGCGGTTTTTGCAGGATGGTTGCTTCCGCCGCGTAGGCAGTGACGAGGAGGTGTACCTGGATGTGCGCGTGATCTGCGCCACCCAGGTGGACTTGTCCGAGTTGTGCGCGCGCGGCGAGTTCCGCCAGGACCTTTACCACCGTCTCAACGTGCTGTCCCTGCACATCCCCCCCTTGCGCGAATGCCTTGATGGCCTGGCGCCGTTGGTCGAGCACTTCCTCGATCAGGCCAGCCGGCAAATCGGCTGCGCATTGCCTAAGTTGGCGCCGGCTGCCATGGATCGCCTCAGTCACTACCATTGGCCGGGTAATGTGCGGCAGCTGGAAAACGTGTTGTTCCAGGCGGTGTCGTTGTGTGATGGCGGCACGGTCAAGGCCGAGCACATTCGTTTGCCGGACTACGGCGTGCGTCAACCGCTTGGCGATTTTTCCCTGGACGGCGGCCTGGAAGAGATCGTCGGGCGGTTCGAGAAGGCGGTGCTGGAAAGCCTGTACGCCGAGCACCCCAGCAGCCGGCAATTGGGCAAGCGTCTGGGGGTGTCTCACACCACCATCGCCAATAAGCTGCGTGATTACGAAATCCTGAAGACAGATAAATAACCTGCCTGACTCAGCGCGGTTAAAACTGTGGGAGCGGGCTTGCTCGCGAATGCGGTGGACCAGTTACACATGTGCTGACTGACACTCCGCATTCGCGAGCAAGCCCGCTCCCACATTTGATCTCTATCGCCGATAAGACCGGCGCTTGCCGCAGGCGGCATAAGTCCGCCGTTTTTCCGACTACTCCCTGATCCTGAATTTTAAAGACACCCCCGAAAACCCCCGCCCCGCCTGGACTTCAGGTTCTTTTTAAAAGTTGGTTCGCAAATTGCTTAAGCCTCGTCAGTACAGCGGTGGGCGGCAAGCGTCCGTCAGAAAGAGGAAAGAGCGTGGACAAGTACCTTTATGTGGCAATGACCGGCGCCAGCCAGAATGCACTGGCGCAGAAGGCCCATGCCAACAACCTGGCGAACATTTCCACCAATGGTTTCCAACGTGACCTGGAGCAGGCGCGTTCGATGCCGGTGTTCGGTGACAGCTTTCCCGCACGGGCATTTGCGATGACCGAGCGGCCTGCCACCGACTTTTCCCCGGGCGCCATGATCGAAACCGGCCGCGACCTGGATGTGGCCGTCAGCGGCGACGGCTGGATGGCCGTGCAAACCCCGGATGGCGGCGAAGCCTACGTGCGCAGCGCCAGCATGAATGTGGATGCGCTGGGCGTGCTGCGGGCCGGCAACGGTATGCCGATCATGGGCAACGGTGGCCCGATTGCCGTGCCGCCCCAACAGAAAATCGAAGTGGGCGCCGATGGCACCATCAGTATCCGCGCCATGGGCGAAGGCCCACGGGTGATGGCGGAAGTAGACCGTATCAAGATGGTTCAGCCCGACCTCAAGAACATGACCAAGGCCCTCGATGGCACCATCCACACCAAGGACGGCAAGCCGGCGCAGGCCGACGCGAATGTCAGGCTGACCTCGGGTTTCCTGCAGGCGAGCAACGTCAATGCGGTGGAAGAGATGACCTCGGTGCTGGCGCTTTCCAAACAATTCGAGCTGCACATCAAGATGATGAACAGCGCCAAGGAAGACGACCAGGCCATGACTCGCGTTCTATCGATGAGCTGAAGCCGGCGACGACTGACGACTAATTTTGCAACGCGGCGCCAACAAACAGGCGCACGAAGGAGAACAACATGCTTCCGGCTCTATGGGTTGCCAAAACAGGCCTGTCCGCCCAGGACACCAACCTGACCACCATTTCCAACAACCTGGCCAACGTGTCGACCACGGGTTTCAAGCGTGATCGCGCCGAGTTCCAGGACTTGCTCTACCAGATCAAGCGCCAGCCAGGTGCTCAATCGACCCAGGACAGCGAGCTGCCGTCGGGCCTGCAATTGGGTACCGGTGTGCAGATCGTCGGCACCCAGAAGAACTTCAATGCCGGTAACCTGCAACAAACCGGTCAGCCACTGGATATGGCCATCAATGGCCGTGGGTTCTTCCAGATCCTGCAGCCGGACGGCACTACGTCGTACACCCGTGATGGTACGTTCCACCTCGATTCCAACGGCCAGATCGTCACCGCCAACGGTTTCGCGCTGGAGCCGGCCGTGGTGGTTCCCGCCAACGCCAAGACCTTCACCGTGGGCAATGACGGCACCGTGTCCATCACCGTGGCCGGTAACCCGGCGTCGCAAGTGATCGGCAACCTGCAAACCGCGGACTTCATCAACCCCGCCGGCTTGCAAGCCATGGGTAACAACCTGTTCCTGGAAACCGCTTCCAGCGGCGCGCCGCAAATCGGCACCCCGGGCCTGAACGGTTTTGGTACCACCCTGCAAAGCACTCTGGAAACCTCCAACGTCAGCACGGTTGAGGAGATGGTCAACATGATCACCACCCAGCGCGCCTACGAGATGAACTCCAAGGTGATTTCCACTGCCGACCAGATGCTCTCGTTCGTCACGCAGAATCTGTAATCAAGTCTATGGGGCGCTCTTGAGGGCGCCTGCAACACCGTGAGGTAAGGGTCATGAATCGCTATGTTTCTGTTCTGGCATTGAGTGGGATCGCCGTGCTCGCGGGCTGTGTCGCCCCGACGCCGAAACCCAATGACCCGTACTACGCGCCGGTGTTGCCTCGTACACCGTTGCCGGCGGCGGCCAACAATGGCTCGATCTACCAGGCCGGTTTTGAACAGAACCTGTACAGCGACCGCAAGGCATTCCGGGTGGGGGACATCATCACCATCACCCTGAACGAGAAGACCCAGGCCAGCAAGAACGCCAACTCGCAGGTCGGCAAGACCAGCAAGACCAGCATCGGCCTGACCTCGTTGTTCGGGGGTGTGCCCAATACCAACAACCCACTGGGCAGCGGTGACCTGAGCCTGAACGCTGGTTATTCCGGTGACCGCGCCACCAACGGCAAGAGTGCGGCGGGGCAGGGCAACAGCTTGACCGGTTCGATCACTGTGACCGTGGCCGACGTATTGCCCAACGGCATCATCGCCATACGCGGCGAGAAATGGATGACCCTCAACACCGGTGACGAGCTGGTGCGTATTGCGGGCATGGTGCGGGCCGATGATATTTCCACCGACAACACCGTGTCGTCGACGCGGATTGCCGATGCGCGCATTACCTACTCGGGCACGGGTTCGTTTGCCGATGCGAGTCAGCCGGGCTGGTTCGACCGTTTCTTCCTTAGCCCGCTGTTCCCTTTCTAGGTGGTCATTGTGAAACTCAAACAGCTGATGGCGGCAGCACTGTTGCTGTCCCTGAGCGCAGTCGCCCAGGCCGAGCGACTGAAAGACATCGCCAGTATCTCCGGCGTGCGCTCCAACCAGTTGATCGGTTACGGCCTGGTGGTCGGGCTCAATGGCACGGGTGACCAGACCACCCAGACGCCGTTCACCCTGCAGACCTTCAACAACATGCTCTCGCAGTTCGGCATCAAGGTGCCGCCGGGCTCGGGCAACGTGCAATTGAAGAACGTGGCGGCGGTGTCCATCAGCGCCGACCTGCCGGCGTTTTCCAAGCCGGGGCAGGTGGTCGACATTACCGTATCGTCCATCGGTAACTCGAAAAGCCTGCGCGGCGGCACTTTGCTGATGACGCCGCTCAAGGGTATCGATGGCAACGTCTACGCCATCGCCCAGGGCAACCTGGTGGTGGGCGGCTTTGACGCCGAGGGCCGCGACGGCTCAAAGATCACCGTCAACGTGCCGTCGGCCGGGCGCATCCCTGGCGGCGCCACGGTGGAACGTACCGTGCCGAGCGGCTTCAACCAGGGCAACAGCCTGACCCTGAACCTCAACCGCTCCGACTTCACCACGGCCAAGCGCGTGGTCGACAAGATCAACGACATGCTCGGCCCTGGCGTGGCCCAGGCCATCGACGGTGGTTCGATCCGTGTGACCGCGCCGCTGGACCCGAGCCAGCGCGTGGATTACCTGTCGATCCTGGAAAACCTGGAAGTCGACCCGGGCCAGGCGGTGGCCAAAGTCATCATCAACTCGCGTACCGGCACCATCGTGATCGGTCAGAACGTCAAGGTGTCGCCGGCGGCGGTGACCCATGGCAGCCTGACCGTGACCATCACCGAAGACCCGATCGTCAGCCAGCCTGGGCCGTTGTCCAATGGCCAGACGGCGGTGGTGCCCCGTTCTCGGGTCAATGCCCAGCAAGAAGCCAAGCCGATGTTCAAGTTCGGCCCCGGCACCACCCTGGACGAGATTGTCCGTGCGGTGAACCAGGTGGGCGCAGCGCCCGGCGACTTGATGGCAATCCTTGAAGCTCTGAAACAGGCCGGCGCCCTGCAAGCCGACCTGATCGTGATCTGAGGCCATGGCCATGGATATGCGCAAGAGTGGGATCAGCAGCACGGCGGATTCGGGGGCTTACTCCGACCTGAACCGGCTTAACCAGCTCAAGGTGGGCGATAAGAACAGCGACGGCAACATGCGCAAAGTCGCGCAGGAGTTCGAGTCGCTGTTCTTGAACGAGATGCTCAAGTCCATGCGCTCGGCCACCGACGCCCTGGGCAAGGACAACCCGATGAACACCCCGGCCGCCAAGCAGTATCAGGAAATGTACGACCAGCAACTGGCGGTCTCGCTGTCGCGCGAGGGTGGCGGTATCGGCCTGGCCGACGTGCTCATGCGCCAGATGCAGAAGAACAAACCGGTGGACGCCCAGGCGGCCACCTTGCAAGGCCCGGCAGCGGATGCGCCGGTCAAGAAAGTCGATGTGCCGACTGAAATTGCCGCAGGCACGCAAGCCGAAGGCCCATTGGGGCGTTCCAATGGCCAGCGTCCTTTGTGGGCTTACCGTGTGGCGGTGCCGGAGGGCAGCAATGCCCACGCCAATGATATGGAGCTGATGAACCAGCGCCGTATTGCCTTGCCGAGCAAGCTGACCGATCGCTTGCTGGCGGGCATCGTGCCGAGTACGGAGGTCGCCGCCGTCGCCAAGACTGCGCCGCTGCGCAACAGCGCTGCCGATGACAACGTGGTCAACAGTGCCGCCCATAGCTTCGCCGTACCGAGCGGGCGCATGCAGGTGTATGGCCGTGCCATCGCCCAGCCGCCACTGGCGCCGGCGAAGAAAGCCTTCAGTTCGCAGGATGAGTTCGTCGCCACCATGTTGCCGATGGCCAAGGCGGCGGCGGCGCGTATCGGTATCGATCCGAAGTACCTGGTGGCGCAGGCCGCCCTGGAAACCGGTTGGGGTAAATCGGTGATGCGCGCCGAAGACGGCAGCAGCAGCCATAACCTGTTCGGTATCAAGGCCGGCCAGAGTTGGCAGGGTGGCCAGGCACGCGCGATTACCAGCGAGTTTCGCAATGGCGCGATGGTCAAGGAAACGGCGCAGTTCCGTTCCTATAACTCCTACCAGGACAGCTTCCATGACCTCGTGACATTGCTGCAAAGCAATGATCGCTATAAAGAAGTTGTGAAATCAGCCGACAACCCGGAGCGGTTTGTACGCGAGTTGCAAAAAGCCGGATATGCAACCGACCCGGACTACGCCAGCAAGATTTCGCAGATCGCTAAAACGATGAACAGTTACCAGAATTACGCTGCCGCGGGCGCGACCACACATTTATAAGGTCTGAATCATGAGTTTGCTCAGTATCGGGATGTCAGGGCTTAACGCCTCTCAAGGATCGTTGTCGGTCCTGAGTAACAACATTGCCAACGTCAATACTCCGGGATACTCGCGCCAGCAGACCACCCAGAACGCCAGCGCCAACAACCAGTACGGTGGGGTGTTCATCGGCAGCGGTACGACCCTGGCGGACGTGCGCCGCATTTATAACGATTTTCTGGGAGCCGCCTACCAGAGCAGTACCGCGCTCAACAGCGATGCCACCGCGTACGCGGGCCAGGCCGCGGCGATCGACAAAACCCTGTCGGACAAATCCACGGGTATGTCCGCCGCGCTCAGCGCATTCTTTTCATCCCTGCAAACCGCCGCCGCCACGCCGAGCGATGTTTCCGCGCGGCAACTGCTGGTGACCAGCGCGCAGACCTTGAGCAACCGCTTCAACTCGATTTCCACACAGTTGACCCAGCAGAAAGAAGGCATCAACAGCCAACTGGGTACGCTGAGTGATCAGGTCAACAAGCTGACGTCGTCGATCGCCTCGCTCAACAACCAGATCACAACCGCCCAGGGATCATCGACCAGCGCGCCGGCCAACCTGCTGGATGCACGTAACGAGGCGGTGCGTTCGCTCAATGAGCTGATTGGCGTCACTGCCACCGAGAAGAACGGCCAGTTCAGTATCACCACCGGCACCGGGCAGTCGCTGGTGGAGGGCAATATTGCCAATACCATTTCAGCGGTACCGAGCAAGACCGATAACAGCCAGTACACCATCCAGCTCAACATGGGCGATACGAAGATGGACATCGGCTCGGTGATTTCCGGCGGCAGTATCGGCGGCCTGTTGCGCTATCGCAGTGATGTGCTGATGCCGGCCATCAACGATTTGGGACGCATCGCCATTGCTACCGCCGACAGCGTCAACGCCCAGTTGGGGCAGGGCCTGGACCTGAACAGTGATTTCGGCTCCTCGCTGTTCAGTGATATCAACACTGCGGCCACCATTGCCCAGCGCAGCCAGGCGGCTGCGGGTAACAGTGCAGGCTCCGGCAATCTGAATGTGACGATTACCGACACCAGCAAGCTGTCGACCTTCGACTACAAGGTCACCTTCACCAGCGGCAACCTGTACAACGTGGTGCGTTCGGACGGCAAGGCGATGGGCTCGTTCGACACCACGACCACGCCGCCGCCGGTGATTGATGGTTTTACCCTGGCGTTGAACGGCGCCGGTCCCGTAGCGGCCGGTGACAGTTTCAAAGTCAGCCCGACGGCCACGGGTGCCAGTAATATCGGCGTCCAACTCAAGGATCCGAACAAGCTCGCATTTGCGGCACCCTTGGCTGGTAATGCCAGCAAGACCAACACTGGCGCCGGCACGTTCACACCGCCTACCTTGACCGTGCCCATTGATATCAACGGTGGTGCCGCGACCGCGCAATTGCGCACCGGGATCGAAAACTCGATGCCGGTGAAGATGGTCTTCGGCAAGCCGGCGGCGGACGGTACCCAGCCATATACCGTCAGCGATGCACAAGGCAACCCGATCGGCACCGGCAGCATCATCCCGGGCCAGGGCAACAAGATCAGCATCAATGTGCCCATGCGCGATGCCACCGGGGCGCTGATTCCGGGCAAGAGCTTCAACTTCGATACCACGGTGGCCGGCACGCCGGCCAATGGCGACAGCACGACCTTTTCTTTCAACAGCGGCGCCACCTCCGATGGTCGCAACGCCCAGCAGTTGTTGGGTTTGCAGACCAAGGCGACGGTGGGTGCGGTGGATGGCAACGCGGGCGTGAGCCTGGTCAGCGCCAATAGCCGGCTGGTGTCCCAGGTGGGCTCCAAGGCCGCCCAGGCCAACACCGACACCACCGCCACCGGCGCCTTGCTGGCGGCGAACAAGGCGGCCAGCAACTCGGTGTCCCAGGTCAACCTGGACGAGGAGGCGGGCGACATGATCAAGTTCCAGCAGTACTACACCGCGTCGTCGCAGATCATCAAGGCCGCGCAAGAAACCTTCAGCACGCTGATCAACGCCCTTTAAAGGAGTCTGGAACGATGCGTATCTCTACACAGCAGTATTTCGACACCAGCTCCAGCAAGTACCAGGATAACTATTCGGGCGTGGTGAAGGCTCAGGACCAGGCCAGTTCCGGTATTCGCGTGCAAACTGCCTCGGATGATCCGGTGGCGGCCGCCCAATTGCTGATGTTGCAGCAGCAAAAGGACATGCTGGGCCAGTTCAACGGCAACATCACCACCTTGCAGAACTCGCTCGGTAACGAAGAAACGGTACTGCAGAGCATCAACCTTGCGTTGCAGTCGGCCAGTGAGCTGGCGCTGCAGGCCGGTAACCAGCGCCTCAGCGATGACGACCGCAAGGCGCTGGCCAGCAAGGTCGGCGCGCTTGAAGACCACGTGCTGGGCCTGCTCAACAGCAAGGACTCCAGTGGCAACTACATGTTCTCCGGGTCCAAGACCGACACGCCGCCCTATACGCGCAACAACGACGGCACCTACACCTACCAGGGTGATGAGACGCCGCTGAGCCTGCAGGTATCGAGCAACCTGTCGATCGCCATGGGCGATACCGGCAAGGCACTGCTCGAAAGTTCGTCCAACACCGGTCGTACCCAGACCACGTTGTTGCCGCCGGCGGTCAATGACGGCAAGGTGGCGATTTCGGCGGGCCTGGTCACCTCCAGCACCAATTACATCAAGAGCTTTGCCGACGGCCAGCCGTATAAGCTGACCTTCGCCAGCAGCACCCAATACAGCGTGACCGACAAGGACGGTAACGACGTGACGTCCGAGATCCCCGGTAACGGCACGTTTGACGCGACCAAGGAGGGCGCTTCCAGCGTCAACCTGCGTGGGGTCAAGTTCGACATCTCGCTGAACCTGGGGGCGAGTGTCGCGCCCGGTGCCGCTTCGGATGCGCTGGTAGCGGGCAAGGTGTTCACCCTGGAAAGCAAGCCGGATACGTTCAGTGTCTCGCGCACGGCCAGCAACCCGTCCACGGCGCAGCTGACCGGCGGCAGTGTGACGGACCAGGCGGCGTATGCCAGCACCTTTCCCAACTCGGGTGCGGTGATCAAGTTCACCAGTGGTACCGATTACCAGGTGTTCGCCCAGCCTTACAGCACTGACAGCAAGGCGATTACCAGTGGCACCATCGCCGCCGGTGCCACTTCGGTCACCACGGCCGGGGTGACCTTCGGCATCAGTGGCACGCCGGGTGCCGGCGACCAGTTTTCGGTCGGCGCCACCAGTAACAAGAACATGAATGCCCTGGATACCCTGGGCCAGTTGCGCAAGGCCCTGGAAACGCCGTCGGATGGCAGCCAGGTGGCGATGAATCAGCTCAAGGACGTGGTCAATACCAGCATCGCCAACCTGGCGAATGCGACCGCGCAGATCGACCAGGTACGTGGCTCCATCGGTGCGCGTAACAATGCCCTGGATATCCAGAGCCAGGAAAACACCAGCCTGGGCCTGGCCAACACCACCACCATGTCGTCACTGGCGAACGTGGACATGGGGCAGGCGGCCATTGACCTGACCTTGCAGCAGACCATGTTGCAAGCCTCGCAGCTGGCCTTCGTGAAAATCTCGCAGTTGAGCCTGTTCAGCCGCATGTAATCGGCGTCCAGACCAACGGCCCACCCTGGCAACAGGGTGGGCCGTTGTCGTTTCGGGTGTCAGGAACGTTGCGCGGTTTTGCACAAAGCGAACAAAATTGAGTGACCTGTGAGTCATTAAGCGCATCTTCACTGTATCGTGTGAAAAGGATAAGTCGTCACAGGGTCCTTGCGGGGCGGCTTTCAGCGAGTTTTTTACGGGGTTTTCCCCTTTATTGTCAGCACTCCGGGCGCAGTCCCTGGGGTGTTCTCCAGCTATTTAGTATTGGGAAGCCACAATGATTGGCATAAAAAGCATCGCCAGTTACGTGCCGGCAGACGGGGTGGATAACTACGCCCAGGGCGCCAAATTCGCCAAGGATGAAGATTTCATCATTGGCAAGATCGGTTCGGCGTTCCTGCCGCGCAAGGATGTTGCGCAGGAAACCTCCGACCTGTGCGTCGAGGCGGTCAACGCTCTGTTTGCCAACAACCCGCAGTTGAAGCGCGAATCCATCGACGCGCTGATCGTCGTGACCCAGAACGGCGACGAGGAAGGCTTGCCGCACACGGCTGCCATCGTCCAGGACAAATTGGGCCTGCCGACCCACGTGGCCGCGTTCGATATCTCCCTGGGCTGCTCCGGCTACGTCTACGGCATCTATGCGATGAAGGGCTTCATGGAAGCCACTGGCCTGAAAAACGGCCTGCTGATCACCGCCGACCCGTATTCGAAGATCGTCGACCCGGAAGACCGCAACACCACCATGCTCTTTGGCGATGCTGCCACCGCCACCTGGATGGGCGAAGACGCGCCGTGGTTACTGGGCAAGTCGAAGTTCGGCACCGATGGCTCCGGTGCGCCACACCTGAAGGTCAGCGACGGCGTGTTCTTCATGAATGGTCGCCAGGTGTTCAATTTTGCCTTGCTCAAGGTGCCGGCGCATTTGCACGAGTTGCTCGACGAGTCGAACCTTGCGCCTGACCAGATCGATGCCTTCTGCATTCACCAGGGCAGTGCGGCGATTGTCGACGCGGTGGCCCGGCGTTTCGAAGATGCACCGGTTGAGAAGTTCATCAAGGACATGGTCGAGACCGGTAACACCGTGTCGTCGAGTATTCCGCTGTTGCTGGAAAAGCACATGCTGGACGGTAGCTGGAAACGTGTCGCCATCAGCGGCTTTGGAGTGGGGTTGTCGTGGGGTTCGGCGATTCTCTATCGTTCGTGATGCCCTGATAGCACCGCACACTAAAACGCCCAGGCTTGAAAAAAGCCTGGGCGTTTTTTATTTGACGTCAGAAAACCTGGTAATTACGGGCGATTGGGCTAGCGTAAATGCTTGAATTACAAGGGGTGGCATCGTGCTAGTAAAAAAAATCAAAAAAGTCCTCAAGCAACCTGACTTCACGACGATAACTATTACGAAGGTTCTCTAGGCACACCCGGCGGTTGCCAGGGCCGGAAGCCGCAGTACACCACCCACGAGGATTTCGTCATGGCATTAACAGTAAACACCAACCTTGCGTCGCTGACTGTTCAGAAGAACCTGAACAACGCCTCCACTTCTCTGCAAACCTCCATGCAGCGCCTGTCCTCCGGCCTGCGTATCAACAGCGCCAAAGACGATGCGGCCGGCCTGCAGATCTCCAACCGTCTGACCAGCCAGATCAACGGCCTGGGCGTTGCGATCAAGAACGCCAACGATGGTAGCTCGATTGCCCAGACCGCTGAAGGCGCGATGCAGCAGTCCACCAACATCCTGCAAAGCATGCGTACCCTGGCTCTGCAATCCGCCAACGGCTCGCCAAGCGCTGAAGACCGTAAGTCGAACCAGGCTCAATACGCGGCTCTGACTGCTGAATTGACCCGTATTGCAACCACCACCACCTTCGGTGGCAAGAACCTGCTGGACGGTTCTTTCGGTACCACTTCGTTCCAGGTCGGCGCCAACGCCAACCAGACCATCGACATGACCATCGGTAACGTAGCGGCCAACAACATCGGTTCGCAACAGCTGAAAACCCAGGCCCTGACGCCATCCGCAACCGGCGTCGCTGGTGGTGCTATCACCGTTACCGGTGGTGGCCAGACTGCTAACGTGACCATCGCTGCCGGTGCTTCCGCCAAGCAGATCGCTGCTCAAATGAACGGCGCTGTCGGCGGCCTGAGCGCTACCGCCAGCACTGAAGCCCAGTTCACTGTGAACGCGGCTACCATTGCTGCTGCTACTCCTCCGAACGCCAACTTCACTCTGCAAGTGGGCAGCGGTACCGCAGTTCAGTTCACTGGCGTGACCAGCACTTCCGACCTGGCTGACCAACTGAAGTCCAACGCTGCCAAGCTGGGCATCAGCGTTAACTACGATTCGTCGACCAACGCTCTGTCGGTCAAGTCCGACACCGGTGAGAACCTGACCTTCAACGCTGGTGACGGCGGTGCTGCAGGTATCTCGGTCGCTACCAAAGGTGGTAACGGCACATTCGGTACTGCTACTGCCTTGGCCGCTACCGCGATCATCGCAACTGGCCAGGTTTCGCTGAACTCCTCCAACAGCTACGCCCTGAACGGCGCTGGTGTAACGGGCGTGTTCGCCGCAGCCGGTACTGCTGCCAACTCCGCGAAAACCACCGTCAACAACACTGACGTAACCACCTCTACCAACGCGCAAAACGCGATTGACGTGATCACCCAGGCGATCTCCGACATCGACTCCCAGCGTGCAGGTCTCGGTGCTGTACAAAACCGTTTCGACAACACCGTGGCCAACCTGACCAGCATCGCCGACAACTCCACTGCCGCTCGCGGTCAGATCCAGGACGTTGACTACGCTGCTGAAACCGCTCAGTTGACCAAGCAACAAACCCTGCAACAGGCTTCCACTGCGATCCTGTCCCAGGCCAACCAACTGCCTTCCGCTGTACTGAAGCTGCTTCAGTAATAGCCATGGGTAGATGACTGACGGAAGGGCGCGTTTACGTGCCCTTTTGTCTTTTGCGTGATGAGGTGACTGGACATGGACATGAGCGTCAAGTTGAACCTGTCTTATCCTGCGGCGCCGCCGCAGAGCGCGCCTGCCCCTGTGAGCAACGACTCGCAGACAACCAAGGTCAAGCCTGCGGTTGTCGCGGTCGAAACCCAGCAGGACTCGAAACCGTCCGACCTTAAACAGGCGGTGGCGGATATTCGCAAATTTGTTCAGGATGCCCAGCGCAACCTGGAATTTTCAATCGACGACTCTACCCATCAAGTGGTGGTCAAAGTCATTGCGACCGACAGCGGTGAAGTGATCCGTCAGATCCCTTCGGAAGCCGCATTGAAGCTTGCGCAAAGCCTACACGACGCCAGTAGCGTGCTGTTTGACGCGAAAGTCTGAGCTGGCATGAATTTTGTTGCTGTCGCTACTTGAGGCGTCGTCCGTCAAGAAAGCGCCAGCCCCCGGATCAGGAGAACAGTCATGGGTGATATATCGGTTAGCGGCCCAGTTACGAACATCGATACCCAAGCTATCGTGACGGCATTGGTGAACGCGGAACAGGCACCCAAGCAGTCGCAGATCAACAAGCAGACGCAGACGTCGACTGCCCAGTTGTCCTCGATCGGCAAAATTCAAGCGGCGCTCGATGCTTTTCGTGGTGCCATGGACAACATGGCCAAGGACGCCAGTATTGGCGGCCTGACGGCAACCACATCGGATGCCACTGTTTCCAGCGTTACCTTGGGTGCGGGTGCCTCTGCGGGTAGTTATCAGTTGGTGGTCAACCAATTGGCGACGGCCTCGAAGATTGCGACCCAGACTTACGCTGGCGGTGCGAAGACGGTCGTCAATAAAGGCACCACAGCCACGTCGCTGACGATTTCGCAGTCGGGCCAGAACTACGCTGTCAGCGTGCCACCGGGCGCCACCTTGCAGCAGGTGCGGGACTCGATCAACGCACAACTGAGCAGTTCGGGCTTGAGTGCCAACATCCTGACTGACTCCACCGGCTCTCGTATGGTGCTTACGTCGACCAATACTGGCGTCGGTACTGACATTACAGTAGGGGGCAACTCTGGACTGGAAGCCGGTACGTCGGTCGTCGGTAGCGCTCCACAGAACGCGAAGTACACCATTGACGGTACGGCTCAGGAGTCAAAGAGTAATACCCTGACCGATGCGATCAGTGGTGTGAGCATCAAGTTGACGGCAGTGTCGCCGTTGCCGGCGGGTGTCACGGATCCGAGTACTCCCGGAGTTCAGCGTGTAGCGTCGACCATTACCGTCGCAAGGAGCAACGACACCCTCAAGAGTTCGGTCAAAGGGTTTGTCGATACCTACAACGCGTTGATGACGGCAATCAACACTGAAACCGCCGTGACCACCAACGCCGACGGATCCACAACGTCTTCTGCGTTGACGGGCGATGCCACCATGCGCACTTTGCAGTCGGCCATCCGTACTGAGCTGAACGCAATGGGCGGGACAGGGGCGTTGAAATCCCTGGCCCAGTTCGGTGTGAACACGGATCAGAAAACCGGCAAGCTGAGTATTGATGACAAGATCTTCAACGCGGCAGTGCTGACCAACCCTACCGACATCGGCGGTATCTTCAACGGTGACAAGGGTTTGCTTGCGCGCATGAAGACCGCAACCGACAGCTATGCGCTGAGTGGTACCGGGATTCTGGCTACGCGTTCGACGACGTTGTCGAGCAACATCAAGGATCTGCAGACCCAGCAGGATACTTTGACCGCGCGTATGGCTGCCCTGAAAAAGACCCTGACCGACAAATACACCACCATGAACAACCTGGTGGCTCAGCTTACCAGTCAGCGCTCCAGTGTCATGACCACACTTAACGCACTGAATAATCCGAAGACCAGTTGATCCTCACTGAGGTCGCCCGGCAAGGTGATCACCTTGTTCGGGCGTGCCCTTCGCCAGACCGTCGGCTTAAAGTTTTTTGCAACGCTGTCGACATAATAATCAGAGCCCATTCTTTTTAGCTGTTGCCTGTCACGAGGTAGAAACATGAATCCCATGAGAGCCCTTCGCCAATACCAGAAGGTCAATTCCCATGCCCAAATCTCCGAAGCCAGCCCGCATCGCTTGGTGCAGATGCTGATGGAAGGCGCGTTGGATCGCATGGCTCAGGCCAAAGGCGCCATGGCTCGTGGTGATATCGCGCAAAAAGGCCTGCTGTTGGGCAAGGCGATCGACATTCTGATCGGTTTGCGTGACGGCCTGAACCCGGAGAAAACCGACGATCCGGCCGCGTTGCAGCAACTTGATAATCTGTATGCCTATATGACTACGCGCCTGCTGGAAGCCAACAGCAAGAACGATGTCACCATGATCGACGAAGTAGCCGGCCTGATGATTACGCTCAAGGAAGGCTGGGACGGTATTGCAACACTGTAGGCCCTTGGGCCTGAGGATGATGTCATGAGCCACGCCCTGCAACGGATTGACGAGACCCGCGACGCTTTGGTCGATGCCCTGGCTGAGCGCAACTGGGATGCCATTGGTGAGCTGGATCTGGGTTGCCGTGCGGTAATCGATGAGGCGCTCAACAATGTGCCGGTTGACGAAGATGCCTTGCGGGAAAAGCTGGAAAGCCTGCTGGCGGTTTATCAGCAGTTGCTTGAGGTGACGACTGGCGAACGCCAGGCGATTTTCGAAGAGATGTCGCAGATCAATCGAGCGGAAAGTGCGTCGAAGGTTTACCATCTGTTCGGCTGAACGGGCTCTGTTGGTCCGAACGGTGCGTCATATATTTGACTGTGCCAGCATTTTTGACTTAACTAGTGCTGTTTTCAGATTTCAGACGTCTATAGGGTAAGAAGTCTTACAGCCGTCTAGATTGCCCTCACTTTGGGGCAGGAAGTTTTACTAGGGAAGTTGCTATTGCATGTGGCGTGAAACCAAAATTCTGCTGATTGATGACGATAGCGTCCGTCGCCGCGATTTAGCGGTGATTTTAAATTTTCTTGGTGAAGAAAATTTGCCCTGCGGCAGCCATGATTGGCAGCAGGTGGTCAGCTCGCTGTCGTCGAGCCGTGAAGTCATTTGTGTGCTGATCGGGACGGTAAACGCTCCTGGCGCTGTTTTGGGCTTGTTAAAGACACTGTCAACCTGGGATGAGTTCCTTCCCGTGTTGCTGATGGGCGATATTTCTTCCGTGGACCTGCCGGAAGACCAGCGCCGCCGTGTGCTTTCCAACCTGGAAATGCCGCCCAGCTACAGCAAATTGCTTGATTCCCTGCACCGCGCCCAGGTCTATCGCGAGATGTACGACCAAGCCCGTGAGCGTGGCCGTCACCGCGAACCCAACCTGTTCCGCAGCCTGGTGGGTACCAGCCGTGCGATCCAGCACGTGCGCCAGATGATGCAGCAAGTGGCAGACACCGATGCCAGCGTGCTGATCCTCGGTGAGTCCGGCACCGGCAAGGAAGTGGTCGCACGCAACCTGCACTACCATTCCAAGCGCCGCGACGGGCCCTTCGTGCCGGTCAA
This sequence comes from Pseudomonas sp. Q1, assembly GCF_009935975.1. Classification (NCBI taxonomy): domain Bacteria; kingdom Pseudomonadati; phylum Pseudomonadota; class Gammaproteobacteria; order Pseudomonadales; family Pseudomonadaceae; genus Pseudomonas; species Pseudomonas sp. Q1. The sequence goes on from NZ_QODI01000009.1 coordinate 183,804, forward strand.
CTGCGGGGCGATCCCGGCGGAGCTGCTTGAAAGCGAATTGTTCGGCCACGAGAAGGGCGCTTTCACCGGAGCAATCACCAGCCGTGCCGGGCGTTTCGAACTGGCCAATGGCGGCACTCTGTTCCTCGACGAAATCGGCGATATGCCGCTGCCGATGCAGGTCAAATTGCTGCGCGTGTTGCAGGAGCGCACCTTCGAGCGCGTGGGCAGCAACAAGACCCAGAGCGTCGATGTACGCATCATCGCGGCCACCCACAAGAACCTCGAAAGCATGATCGAGGTGGGCAGCTTCCGCGAAGACCTGTACTACCGCCTCAATGTTTTCCCGATCGAGATGGCCCCGCTGCGTGAGCGCGTCGAGGATATCCCGTTGCTGATGAACGAACTGATCTCGCGCATGGAGCACGAAAAGCGCGGTTCGATTCGCTTCAACTCTGCTGCGATCATGTCCCTGTGCCGCCACGGCTGGCCGGGCAACGTGCGTGAACTGGCCAACCTGGTCGAGCGCATGGCGATCATGCACCCCTACGGTGTGATCGGCGTGGTCGAGTTGCCGAAAAAATTCCGCTACGTCGACGACGAAGACGAGCAGTTGGTGGACAGCCTGCGCTGCGACATGGAAGAGCGCGTGGCCATCAATGGCCATACCCCGGACTTCGGCGCCACAGCCATGCTGCCGCCGGAAGGTCTGGACCTGAAGGATTACCTCGGCAACCTCGAGCAAGGCTTGATCCAGCAAGCCCTGGACGACGCCAATGGCATCGTCGCGCGGGCCGCCGAGCGCCTGCGCATTCGTCGTACCACCCTGGTGGAGAAGATGCGCAAGTACGGTATGAGTCGCAAAGAAGGTGACGAACAGGCGGATGATTGACGCCTGTTTTTTAAACTACTGATATTCCAGTAGTTTTTTTTCGGCACGGGTATTGCTACAGCCCTCGCAACGTTCCGTTTAACTGACGGTCAGCCAGCGAGAGAGCATGATGCCCCACGCCGCCCAACTATCTTCGTCCCCCGATCTTGCGGGGGGCGCCCCATCTGTAGAGCAGCAGAGCCGGCAGGGCCTGGAGCAGGCGTTTTCGCTGTTCAGCCAGATGTCCAGCCAACTGACCGACTCCTACAGCCTGCTGGAAGCCCGGGTTTCCGAGCTTAAGGGCGAGCTGGCGGTGGTCAGCGCCCAGCGCATGGAAGAGTTGGCGGAAAAAGAGCGCCTGGCCAACCGTCTGCAAAACCTCCTCGACCTGTTGCCCGGTGGCGTGATCGTCATCGACGACCAAGGGCGTGTGCGCGAAGCCAACCCGGCCGCCTGCGACATGCTCGGCCTGCCGCTGGAAGGCGAGTTGTGGCGAGAAGTCATCACCCGCTGCTTTGCCCCGCGTGAAGATGACGGCCACGAAATTTCCCTGAAAGACGGGCGCCGCCTGTCCATTGCCACCCGCTCCCTGGACGCCGAGCCCGGACAGTTGGTGCTGCTCAACGACCTGACGGAAACCCGTCACCTGCAAGACCAGCTGGCCCGTCATGAACGCTTGTCGTCACTGGGCAGGATGGTCGCTTCTTTGGCGCATCAGATCCGCACGCCCTTGTCGGCGGCGCTGATCTACGCCAGTCATTTGACTGATGAGCAGTTGCCGGCTGCCACCCACCAGCGATTTGCCGGGCGCCTCAAGGAGCGCCTGCATGAGTTGGAGCATCAAGTGCGCGACATGCTGGTGTTTGCCCGTGGCGAATTGCCGCTGACCGACCGCGTCACGCCGGCAGAGCTGATGCAATCGCTGCAATCGGCGGCTGCCACCCATATCCAGGACGTCAATGTGCGCTGGCAGTGCGATAGCCATCTCGGCGAATTGCTGTGCAATCGCGACACCTTGGTGGGTGCCTTGCTCAACCTGATTGAAAACGCCATCCAGGCCAGCGGCGCGGATGCGCGGCTCAAGGTGCATCTCTACCCGCGCGGGCAAAACCTGCGGCTGTGCATCAGCGACAGCGGCAGCGGCATCGACCCTGTGGTGCTGCAACGGATGGGCGAACCGTTTTTTACCACCAAGACCAACGGTACCGGCCTCGGCCTGACCGTAGTCAAGGCGGTGGCACGTGCCCATCAGGGAGAATTGCACCTGCACTCCCGATTGGGGCGTGGCACCTGTGCATTGATGACCTTGCCGCTGTTTACCAGCCCGGCAAGCGCGGAGTAACGAAGCTATGGCTATCAAGGTTTTATTGGTGGAAGACGATCGCGCCCTGCGTGAAGCATTGGCTGACACGCTGCTGTTGGCGGGCCATGACTACCGGGCGGTCGGTTCTGCCGAGGAAGCCTTGGAGGCGGTCGAGCAAGAGGCTTTCAGCCTGGTGGTCAGCGACGTCAACATGCCGGGCATGGACGGTCATCAGTTGCTCGGCCTGCTGCGCGCGCGTCAGCCGCAGTTGCCGGTATTGCTGATGACCGCTCATGGCGCGGTGGAGCGCGCGGTGGACGCCATGCGTCAGGGCGCGGCTGATTACCTGGTCAAGCCCTTCGAGCCCAAAGCCTTGATGGAACTGGTTGCCCGGCATGCCCTGGGGGTGATGCCTGCCGTCGAAAGCGAAGGCCCGATTGCCTTTGAACCGGCCAGTGCTCAATTGCTGGAGCTGGCCGCACGGGTGGCGCGCAGCGACTCCACCGTGTTGATTTCCGGCGAGTCCGGCACCGGCAAGGAGGTGTTGGCGCGTTATATCCACCAGCAGTCCAGTCGTGCCAAGCAACCCTTTATTGCGATCAACTGCGCGGCCATCCCCGACAACATGCTCGAAGCCACCCTGTTCGGTCATGAAAAGGGCTCGTTCACCGGCGCCATCGCGGCCCAGGCCGGCAAGTTCGAACAGGCCGATGGCGGCACTATCTTGCTCGACGAGATTTCCGAAATGCCTCTGGGCCTGCAAGCCAAACTGCTGCGGGTGTTGCAGGAGCGTGAGGTGGAGCGGGTCGGTGCGCGCAAGCCGATCCAGCTGGATATCCGCGTGGTGGCCACGACCAACCGCGACCTGGCGGGCGAAGTGGCGGCGGGGCGGTTCCGGGAAGACTTGTTCTATCGGCTCTCGGTCTTTCCGCTGGCCTGGCGCCCGTTGCGTGAGCGTCCGGCCGATATCATCCCGCTGGCCGAGCGCCTGCTGAATAACCACGTCAAAAAAATGAAGCATGCCCAGGCGCGGCTGTCGGCTGAAGCCCAGGCTTGCCTGATCGGCTATCCATGGCCCGGTAATGTGCGGGAGTTGGACAACGCGATCCAGCGTGCGCTGATTTTGCAGCAGGGCGGGCTGATCCAGCCGCAAGACTTCTGCCTGGCCATGGGCAGTGCGGCGGCACCGTTGCCCACCCTGGCGCTCGCGCCGGTGGTCGCTGAAGCCGAAACCGGCGGTGCCCTGGGGGATGATCTGCGGCGCCGCGAATTCCAGATGATCATCGACACCTTGCGTACCGAGCGTGGCCGTCGCAAAGAGGCCGCCGAGCGCTTGGGCATCAGCCCGCGCACCTTGCGCTACAAGCTGGCACAGATGCGTGACGCCGGCATGGATGTGGAAGCGTATCTTTTCGCTACCTGACAAATACTTGGGCTGACATGGCTTGTCGCCTTTTCTTACGAGTCGCCACGGATCTGGCACCCTTGTTGCTACCACCTGTAGTAACCGCTGCGTAGTGTCAAAAAATTGCGGGTCGTCAGAGAGAGAAGGTCATGAGCCAGGGTATTGAGTTCAATCGGTTGATGTTGGATATGCGCTCCATGCAAATGGATGCCATGGCTCAACCGAAATCCGTCGCGCCCGCGCCGGAATTGGGCCAAAGCAGTTTTGCCGACATGCTCGGTCAGGCAATCAACAAAGTCAGTGATACCCAGCAAGCGTCGAACCAGTTGGCCACCGCCTTTGAAATCGGTAAAAGCGGCGTGGACCTCACCGATGTGATGGTCGCCTCGCAAAAGGCCAGTGTTTCCTTCCAGGCCTTGACCCAAGTGCGTAACAAGCTGGTTCAAGCTTATCAAGACATCATGCAGATGCCGGTTTAAGGACGAGATTTAAGTCATGGCAGAAGCAGTCGTGGACAACGCACCCGCCAAGGCAGACGGCAAGCCGCCGCTGTTTGGCCTGTCGTTCCTGGAAAACCTTTCCGAAATGACCATGTTGCGTCAGGTGGGCCTGTTGGTCGGCCTGGCAGCCAGCGTGGCGATTGGTTTTGCCGTGGTGTTGTGGTCGCAGCAACCCGATTACCGGCCGCTGTACGGCAGCCTGGCGGGCATGGATTCCAAGCAGATCATGGAAACCCTCGCCGCCGCCGACATCGCCTACACCGTGGAACCCAACTCCGGCGCCTTGCTGGTCAAGGCCGACGACGTCGCCCGCGCGCGCATGAAGCTGGCTGCCGCCGGCGTGACGCCGTCTGACGCCAACATCGGTTTTGAGATCCTCGACAAGGACCAGGGCCTGGGCACCAGCCAGTTCATGGAAGCCACTCGCTACCGTCGCGGCCTGGAAGGCGAGCTGGCGCGTACCATCTCCAGCCTGAACAACGTCAAGGGTGCCCGCGTGCACCTGGCGATCCCAAAAAGCTCGGTGTTCGTGCGTGACGAACGCAAGCCAAGCGCCTCGGTACTGGTCGAACTGTTTGCCGGTCGCTCCCTGGAGCCGGGTCAGGTCCTGGCGATCATCAATCTGGTGGCCACCAGCGTTCCAGAATTGAGCAAGTCGCAAATTACCGTGGTGGACCAGAAGGGCAACCTGCTGTCCGACCAGGCCGAGAACTCGGCGTTGACCCAGGCCGGCAAGCAGTTCGACTACAGCCGCCGCATGGAAAGCATGCTCACCCAGCGTGTGCACAATATCCTGCAACCGGTGCTGGGCAATGACCGCTACAAGGCTGAAGTGTCCGCCGATGTGGACTTCAGTGCCGTCGAGTCGACCTCCGAACAGTTCAACCCCGACCAGCCCGCCTTGCGCAGCGAGCAGTCCACCAGCGAACAACGCACCGCCAGCAATGGCCCGCAAGGGGTGCCGGGCGCCTTGAGCAACCAGCCTCCGGCCCCGGCGTCGGCACCGCAAACCACCGGTGGCGCTGCCGCGACTGCCGGCGCGATTCAGCCTGGCCAGCCGCTGCTGGACGCCAATGGTCAGCAGATCATGGACCCGGCCACCGGCCAGCCGATGCTCGCCCCGTACCCGGCGGACAAGCGTAACCAGTCCACCAAGAACTTCGAGCTCGACCGTTCCATCAGCCACACCAAGCAGCAACAGGGCAAAATCAACCGCCTGTCGGTGTCGGTGGTGGTCGATGACCAGGTCAAGGTCAACCCGGCTGACGGCGCGGTGACCCGCGCGCCCTGGAGCGCCGACGAATTGGCGCGCTTTACCCGCCTGGTGCAGGACGCTGTCGGTTTCGACGCCAGCCGCGGTGACAGCGTCAGCGTGATCAATATGCCGTTCTCCGCCGAACGGGGAGAGGTGATCGCCGATCCTGCGTTCTATACTCAGCCGTGGTTCTGGGACATCGTCAAGCAAGTGCTGGGCGTGTTGTTCATCCTGGTGCTGGTGTTTGGCGTGCTGCGTCCGGTGCTCAACAACATTACCGGCAACGGCAAGAAACAACTGGCGGCCTTCGGTGGCAGTGACGTCGAGTTGGGTGGCATGGGCGGCCTGGATGGCGAACTGGCCAACGACCGCGTCAGCCTGGGCGGCCCGCAAAGCATCCTGTTGCCAAGCCCGAGCGAAGGCTATGACGCTCAGTTGAACGCAATCAAAAGTCTGGTGGCAGAAGATCCGGGTCGTGTGGCCCAGGTCGTGAAAGAGTGGATCAACGCAGATGAGTGATAATCGAGCCGCTGTTGCCAAGCTCACCCGGGTCGATAAAGCGGCGGTATTGCTGCTGTCCCTGGGTGAAACCGACGCCGCCCAAGTGCTGCGCCACATGGGGCCCAAAGAGGTTCAGCGCGTCGGCGTGGCCATGGCGCAGATGCGTAACGTGCACCGCGAGCAAGTCGAGCAGGTGATGAGCGAGTTCGTCGAGATCGTCGGCGACCAGACCAGCCTGGGCGTCGGCTCCGACAGCTACATCCGCAAGATGCTGACCTCGGCGCTGGGCGAAGACAAGGCCAACGGCCTGATCGACCGCATCCTGCTCGGCGGCAACACCAGCGGCCTCGACAGCCTGAAATGGATGGAGCCGCGTGCCGTTGCCGACGTGATCCGCTACGAACACCCGCAGATCCAGGCGATTGTCGTGGCTTACCTCGACCCGGACCAGGCCGGTGAAGTCCTCGGCCACTTCGACCATAAAGTGCGCCTGGACATCATCCTGCGCGTGTCGTCGCTGAACACCGTGCAGCCGGCGGCATTGAAAGAACTCAACACGATTCTGGAGAAGCAGTTCTCGGGCAACTCCAACGCCTCGCGCACCACCTTGGGCGGTATCAAGCGTGCGGCCGACATCATGAACTTCCTCGACAGCTCGATGGAAGGCCAGTTGATGGACTCGATCCGCGAGATCGACGACACCCTGTCCGGCCAGATCGAAGACCTCATGTTCGTGTTCAACAACCTCTCCGATGTCGACGACCGTGGCATCCAGGCGTTGCTGCGCGAAGTGTCCTCGGACGTTCTGGTGCTGGCGCTCAAGGGCTCCGACGACAACGTCAAAGAGAAGATCTTCAAGAACATGTCCAAGCGTGCGTCCGAACTGTTGCGCGACGACCTGGAAGCCAAAGGCCCGGTACGCGTCAGCGACGTGGAAACCGCCCAGAAGGAAGTCCTCACCATTGCCCGCCGTATGGCCGAAGCCGGAGAAATCGTTCTCGGCGGGAAGGGCGGCGAAGAAATGATCTAAGGCGCGTCCCATGTCGAGCAAAGATGAGGCGCCCAGCGATCTGATTCGCGCGCGGGACGTCGGCGGGTTCGATATCTGGTCGTTGCCCAGTTTCGATCCGCATGTACCGGAACCCGAGCCTGAGCCGGTCGAAGAGCCCCCAGTGCAAATGGAAGAAGTGCCGCTGGAGGAAGTCCAGCCACTGACGCTCGAAGAGTTGGAGGCCATCCGCCAGGAAGCCTACAACGAGGGCTTCGCGGCGGGGGAAAAAGACGGTTTTCGCAGTACCACTCTCAAAGTCCGCCAGGAAGCCGAGGCGGCGCTGAGCGTCCAGCTCGCCAGCCTGGAGCGCTTGATGAGCAGCCTGTTCGACCCGATCGCCGAGCAGGATTCCCAGCTTGAAAAAGCCATGGTCCGCCTGGTGGAGCACATGACCCGCCAAGTGATCCAGCGCGAACTGGTGCTTGACTCCAGCCATATCGAAAGCGTGATGCGCGAAGCCCTCAAGCTGCTGCCGTTGGGCGTCGGCAATGTGCGGCTGTACATCAACCCGCAGGATTTCGAGCAGGTCAAAGCCTTGCGCGAGCGCCATGAAGAAACCTGGCGCATCGTTGAAGACGCGACGTTGCAGCCTGGCGGTTGCCGGGTCGAGACTGAGCACAGCCGCATCGACGCGACGGTGGAAACCCGTATCACCCAGATCATGGCCAAGCTCTTCGATCAGCTCCATGAGCAGGCTCTGCATCCGGCCGAACCTGACCTGAGCGTAGACCTGGACGCCCCTGATGCGCCTTGATCGCACCAGCTTCGCCAAGCGCCTGGGCAGCTACGCCGAGGCCACCGAGTTGCCCGGCCAGCCGATCCTCGAAGGGCGCCTGTTGCGCATGGTGGGCCTGACCCTCGAAGCCGAGGGCCTGCGCGCCGCCATGGGCAGCCGCTGCATGGTGATCAACGACGACAGCTACCACCCGGTGCAAGTGGAAGCGGAAGTCATGGGGTTCTCCGGCAGCAAGATTTTCCTGATGCCGGTCGGCAGCCTGGCGGGCATTGCCCCGGGCGCCCGCGTGGTGCCTCTGGCTGACACCGGGCGCCTGCCGATGGGTATGGGCATGCTCGGTCGCGTGCTCGATGGCGCCGGACGCGCCCTGGACGGCAAGGGTGGCATGAAGGCCGAAGACTGGGTGCCGATGGATGGCCCCACCATCAACCCGCTCAATCGCAACCCCATCAGCGTGCCGCTGGACGTGGGCATTCGCAGCATCAACGGTTTATTGACGGTCGGCCGCGGCCAGCGTCTGGGCCTGTTCGCCGGTACGGGTGTGGGTAAATCGGTCCTGCTGGGCATGATGACGCGCTTTACCGAGGCCGACATTATCGTGGTCGGGTTGATCGGCGAGCGGGGCCGCGAGGTGAAGGAGTTCATCGAGCACAGCCTGGGTGAAGAGGGCCTCAAGCGCTCGGTGGTCGTGGCGTCTCCAGCGGATGATGCGCCCTTGATGCGTCTGCGTGCCGCCATGTATTGCACGCGCATCGCCGAGTATTTTCGCGACAAGGGCAAGAACGTCCTGTTGCTGATGGATTCGCTCACTCGTTTCGCCCAGGCCCAGCGGGAAATCGCCCTGGCCATCGGCGAGCCGCCAGCCACCAAGGGTTATCCGCCGTCGGTGTTCGCCAAGCTGCCCAAGCTGGTCGAGCGTGCCGGTAACGCCGAGGCGGGCGGTGGTTCGATCACCGCGTTCTATACCGTGTTGTCCGAAGGCGATGACCAGCAGGACCCGATCGCCGACTCGGCGCGAGGCGTGCTCGACGGCCACATCGTGCTGTCGCGGCGCCTGGCGGAGGAGGGGCACTACCCGGCCATCGACATCGAAGCCTCGATCAGCCGGGTGATGCCGGCGGTGGTCACGCCGGAGCACATGGCCCGCGCGCAGCATTTCAAGCAGTTGTGGTCGCGCTATCAACAGAGCCGCGACCTGATCAGCGTCGGCGCCTATGTGGCCGGCGGGGATCGCGAGACCGACCTGGCGATCGCCCTGCAACCGCAGTTGGTGACCTACCTGCGCCAGGGGCTCAACGACAAAATCAGCATGGGTGAAAGCGAAGCGCACCTCGGCTCGATCTTCGCCCCGGCGCCAGGCGGCTAAGCCATGGCGAGCACCCGCTCTTCACGCCTGGCGCCGGTGGTGGACATGGCCGAAAAGGCCGAAAAGACCGCCGCCCAGCGCCTGGGCTATTTTCAAGGCCAGGTCCGCCTGGCGGAAAGCAAGCTGGGCGACCTGGAGCGCTTTCGCGGCGAATACCAGCAACAGTGGATCGAGCGCGGCAGCCAGGGGGTGTCCGGCCAGTGGTTGATGGGCTATCAGGGCTTTCTCAATCAGCTGGAGACGGCGGTCGCCCAGCAGCGCCAGAGCCTGGCCTGGCACCAGAACAACCTTGAGAAGGCCCGCGAAAGCTGGCAGCAGGCGTTTGCCCGGGTCGAGGGCCTGCGCAAGCTGGTGCAGCGCTATATCGACGAAGCACGGGCGATTGAGGACAAGCGCGAGCAAAAGTTGCTGGATGAGCTGTCACAACGTCTGCCCCGTCAGTCGCAGTATTAGGTGTGGGGCTGCTCCTGCATTTGCCGAGATCGGGTTCGCCTGCTAAACCTTGTTACACATGGCCAATGACAAGGAAGCAGTCGTATGTCGGTGACATCAGAAGTATCCCTGGATGGGAAGCAGTTGACGATCGCAATCAAGGGCCGATTCGATTTCGGCAGCCACCAGCATTTTCGTGAGGCTTACGAGCGTTTCTACAAGGTCCCCGACGCCTACACCGTCGATCTGAAAGAAGCCACCTACCTGGACAGTTCGGCCTTGGGCATGCTGCTGTTGTTGCGTGACCACGCAGGCGGTGACGACTCGCAGGTCACGCTGATCAACTGCAGTCCCGACGTGCGCAAGATCCTCGCCATCTCTAACTTCGACAAGCTGTTCGACATCAATTGAGAGTCCTGGCCCCGATGTCCGAGCCGCTGACTGTCCTGATCGCCGAGGACAGCGATACCGACCGGCTGCTGCTGGCGACTATCTTGCGGCGCCAGGGGCATCACGTGCTCACCGCAGCCAATGGTGAGGAAGCCGTTGAGGTGTTTGCGCGTGAGCGACCTCAACTGGTGTTGATGGACGCGATGATGCCGGTGATGGACGGTTTCCTGGCTGCGCGGTGGATCAAGCAATTGGCGGGGGAAGCGCTGGTCCCCGTGATCTTTCTTACGTCCCTCAGCGAAAGCGCCGACCTGGCCGAGTGCCTGGATGCCGGCGGGGATGATTTTCTGCCCAAACCCTACAACCCACTGATCCTGGCCGCCAAGATCAATGCCATGGACCGTTTGCGGCGCCTGCAGGCCACGGTCCTTCAGCAGCGCGATCAGATCGCCCGGCATCACGAGTACCTGCTGCAAGAGCAGCGGGTGGCCAAGGCGGTGTTCGACAAGGTCGCCCATTCGGGATGCATCAACCACGCGCCGAACATTCGCTACCTGCAATCACCCTATGCGCTGTTCAATGGCGACCTGTTGCTGGCGGCGTACACGCCGTCTGGCGACATGCACGTGCTGCTCGGCGATTTTACCGGCCATGGCCTGCCTGCCGCCGTGGGTGCCATGCCCCTGGCGGAAGTGTTCTACGGCATGACTGCCAAGGGTTACGAGTTGGTGCAGATCCTGCGGGAGATGAATGCCAAGCTCAAACGCATCCTGCCGGTGGACATGTTCTGTTGCGCCACCCTGTTGTGCCTGAGCGCACAGCGGCGCGTGGTCGAGGTGTGGAATGGCGGCATGCCGGAAGGTTATGTGCATGAGGTCGCGACGGGCAGGCGCACGCCGTTGATGTCGCGGCACCTGCCGTTGGGTGTGCTGTCGGTGGAGACGTTCGATGACCGCATTGAGGTCTTGCCCATGGCCCTCGGCGACCGGGTGTTTTTGCTCTCCGATGGCGTATTGGATACTGCCGACGCCAACGACCAATTGTTCGGCGCGGAGCGCCTGCAGCAGGTATTCGCCGCCAACCGCGAGCCCGACCGCCTGTTCGAAGAGATTGAACAGGCCCTGGCAGCCTTTCGTGGTGAAGCGCGCGATGATGTCAGCATGGTGGAAATCACCTTGCAGCCCGGCCAGCCGTTGCGTGCGGCCGAGCCCATATACGCCGACAGCAACCAGCCATGCCCCCTGGATTGGTCGGTGAGCTTCGAATTTCGCGTCCAGACCCTCAAATGCTACAACCCCTTGCCTTACCTGTTGCAGCTGCTGCTGGAGATTCAAGGGCTGCGTGAGCAGAGCGGGGCACTCTACAGCGTGATGGCCGAGCTGTATTCCAACGCGTTGGAGCACGGCGTGCTGGGCCTGGACTCGCAGCTCAAGCGCGACGCCCAGGGATTCGCCGACTACTACCGACAGCGCAATGAGCGCCTGGCGCAACTGGACAGCGGTCATGTGCGGGTACATATGCAAGTGATGCCGACCGCCACGGGCGGCAAGCTGATCCTGCGCGTCGAAGACAGTGGCCCAGGCTTCGACGTGGATCAGGTGCTGAAGCGGCCCCTGGATTTGGACCGTCTGTCTGGTCGAGGCTTGAGCCTGGTGCGCCAGCTGAGCAGCGATGTACGCTGGACGGACGGCGGGCGCAGTGTCTGCGTGGAGTTTTGCTGGAAGGCTCTGGCATAATCCGCCGATTCTTGATCAAGGAGCGAGCAAGTGGCTGAGATTCATCTGGACCCTGAAGTGCTGTCGGGTTTGCAGGACGTCATGGAGAGCGAGTACCCCAAGTTGCTCGACACCTTCCTTGACGACTCGCAGAAGCGCGTCGAAGCCCTGCGCAAGGCGCGCGATGACGCCAAGGCGCTGGGGCGAATCGCCCATAGTTTCAAGGGCAGCAGCGGCAACCTCGGGGCGGTACGGTTGGCGCAGCTGTGCCAGCGGCTGGAAGTGGAGTCGGTTGGGGCGACGGCGGACCTGGGGGCGCTGGTGGATCAGATTGACCGTGAGTTTGCTCTGGTTCGGCCTATGTATGAGTCGGAGAAGCAGCGGTTTGGGCTTTAGCTGTTAAAGAAGCGTAAGTCGACGTCCTGCGCACGCACAGACACGAACCTGGCCCGACTCTTGCTCTACCTCCTGGCACAGCATCCCCGACCCCTGTGCAGTGGAGACCTTTACCTATGCCAGTCGCCCCCAACTCGCTCCTCCAGGCTGCCCCCGCAGCCAAGCCTCAAGCGCCCGCCGCTACACCTGTGGCAGCTGCTGCGGCCCCGCAGGACAAGGGCCCTGGCTTTGCTCAAGTGTTCGCCAGCCAAGGTTCGAAGTCGTCGGTGAAGACCGGCGACACCCCGACCCAATCCACCCGTGACAAGCCTTCGGTTAACAGCGCCTCATCGGTGGATAGCAACGACAAGCCTGCCGCCAGCAAGCCAGCGGTTGCCGATAGCGGCAATCCCTTGCCTGCCAACCCGCCGGCCAAGTCCGATGACAGCGCCGGCAGTGACGACGCCAAGCCCACCGACCCGTCCCTGGTCCAGCAACCTCCCGTTGACCCCGTGGTCGACCCGGCGGTGATTGCCGCCGTCACCCCGGTGGTAGCTGTGCCTGTTCCTGTGGAAACCCCGGCCCCTGCTGCCGCGGCCAAGGATGACAAGGCCCAGCCGGTGGTTGCCGCACCCGTCGCGGCGACGGATGACACCCCGCAGCCGGCGTTCGATCCGTCGGCCGACCCACTGGACTCGATGCCGACCGTGCGTTTGGCAATGGAGCAGGGCGGGCACGTGTCGGCCAGCAGCCAGGCGCCGCAGAAAACCCCATCGGCGCCGACCCAGGACCAACCGACCGCTGCGCAGAGTTTCGCGGCCGGCCTGGCGACAATGGTCGATCAACAGGCCACCAAGGACAGCACCGATGGCGGTGAAAAAGCCTTCAGCGGGCTGATAGACAGTGGCCTCAAGGATTTGAAAGAGGCCAGCAGCGATACCCGCGTCGATGACTTCGCCAACCGCCTGGCCGCGCTGACCCAGGCCGCCACGCCGAAAACGGCTAACGCCTTGCCGCCGGTGGCCAATGCGCCGCTGGCCATGCACCAGAGCGGCTGGACCGAAGAAGTGGTCAACCGCGTGATGTACCTGTCCAGCGCCGGCCTCAAGTCGGCCGAGATCCAATTGCAGCCGGCAGAGCTGGGGCGCCTGGATATCAAGGTCAACATGACGCCGGACCAACAGGCTCAGGTCCAGTTCATGAGCGGCCATGCCGTGGTGCGCGAGGCCCTGGAAAGCCAGTCCGGACGTTTGCGGGAGATGTTTGCCCAGCAGGGCATGGGGCAGGTGGACGTCAACGTTTCCGACCAGTCCCGTGGCCAGGAGCAGCAGCAACAAGCTCAGGCTCAGGCCCAGGCCGGCTTGAGTGGCAGTGGCAGGCGCGGGGACAGCGGCGAGAGTAGTGGGCACATCGACGTGGCTGAAACAGCGGCGCCCGTCATTTCCAGCGTGATCGGGTCCAGCGCGGTTGATTACTACGCCTGATTCGTAACCAACTGTGGGAGGGGCTTGCTCCCACTTTGATGTGCTGGGCCTGCATGGCAGACAACTCTGGCATAACACTTGCTCTTGCCTTTCCGTAGATCTATGAATCCCCGAATAGTGACGGATTATTGGCATGGCGAAGAGCGACGACGCAGCAACTCCACCCGCAGGCAAAGGCAAGCTCAAGCTGATCCTGGTGATTGTGCTGGGCCTGCTCCTGGCCATTGGCGCCTCTGTTGGCGGCACGTGGTACATCATGCACAGCAGTGCCAGCAAACCGGCCCCCGCCGCCGAAACCGCCACTAACGTCAAGCAACCGGCAATCTTCGAGCCGATGCTTCCGGCCTTTGTCGCCAACTTCAATCAGAACGGTCATCAACGCTACCTGCAGGTGAGCATCACCTTGCTGGCGCGTAACCAGGCAGATCTGGACGCCCTCAAGGTGCATATGCCGGTGATCCGCAACAACCTGGTGATGCTGTTCTCCGGGCAGAGCTTCGACACCCTGGCCACCCCTGTGGGCCAGGAAATGCTGCGTCAGAAGGTCACTGCCAGTGTGCAGGAAGTGGCCCAGAAAGAGCTCGGCAAAGTCGTGGTCGAGCAGGCGCTCTTCACTAACTTCGTATTGCAGTAGGATCACGACATGGCCGTGCAAGACCTGCTGTCCCAGGATGAAATCGATGCGCTGTTGCATGGCGTCGACGATGGTCTGGTACAGACCGACATGGCTGCCGAGCCCGGCAGCATCAAAAGCTACGACCTGACCAGCCAGGATCGCATCGTCCGTGGACGCATGCCGACCCTGGAAATGATCAATGAGCGTTTTGCCCGCTACACTCGTATCAGCATGTTCAACATGCTGCGCCGCTCGGCGGATGTGGCGGTGGGCGGCGTGCAGGTGATGAAGTTCGGCGAGTACGTGCACTCGCTGTACGTGCCCACCAGCCTCAACCTGGTCAAGATCAAGCCGTTGCGCGGCACCGCGTTGTTCATCCTTGACGCTAAATTGGTGTTCAAGCTGGTGGATAACTTCTTCGGTGGCGACGGCCGTCACGCCAAGATCGAAGGCCGTGAATTCACCCCGACTGAATTGCGTGTGGTGCGCATGGTGCTGGAGCAAGCCTTTATCGACTTGAAGGAAGCCTGGCAGGCGATCATGGAAGTCAATTTCGAGTACATCAACTCGGAAGTGAACCCGGCCATGGCCAACATCGTCGGCCCCAGCGAGGCCATTGTGGTCTCCACTTTCCACATCGAACTCGATGGCGGTGGCGGCGACCTGCACGTGACCATGCCGTATTCGATGATCGAGCCGGTGCGTGAAATGCTCGACGCCGGTTTCCAGTCCGACCTGGACGACCAGGACGAGCGTTGGGTCAAGGCCCTGCGCGAAGACCTGCTGGATGTCGACGTGCCGCTGAACGCCACCGTCGCCCGTCGCCAGTTGCGTCTGCGCGACATTTTGCACATGCAGCCGGGGGACGTCATTCCGGTGGACTTGCCCGAAGAAATGATCATGCGGGCCAATGGTGTGCCATCGTTCAAGGTCAAGCTCGGTTCCCACAAGGGCAACCTGGCGTTGCAAGTGATCGAACCGATCAACCGCCGCTGACCCGCCCTAATTTATTGATGAATGTTTGCTTCGCCGAGGACATGTAATGGCTACCGAACACGAAAACACTTCCGCCGAAGACCAGGCTCTGGCTGACGAATGGGCGGCAGCCCTGGAAGAGACCGGCGATGTAGGCCAGGACGATATCGACGCGCTGCTGGCCGCCGACGCCGCCAGCTCATCCGCCGGCGCTCGCCTGCCCATGGAAGAATTCGGCAGCATGCCGAAAAACAACAACCCGGTGAGCCTCGACGGGCCGAACCTGGACGTGATCCTCGACATCCCGGTGTCGATTTCCATGGAAGTGGGCAGTACCGAAATCAACATCCGCAACCTGCTGCAACTCAACCAGGGTTCGGTGATCGAGCTCGACCGCCTGGCCGGTGAGCCGCTGGACGTGCTGGTCAACGGGACATTGATTGCCCACGGCGAAGTGGTGGTGGTCAACGAGAAGTTCGGTATCCGCCTGACCGACGTGATCAGCCCGAGCGAACGCATCAAGAAGTTGCGCTGATATGAAGTCTTCGATGGCGGGACTGTTACTGGCGCTGCCATTGAGCGCCCTGGCGGCGGAGCCGGTCGCGCAAGTGGCGGCGGCTCCTGTGGTCAGCAGTGGCATCGGCGGCCAGTTGACCCAGCTGGTGCTGGGGTTGTTGCTGGTGGTCGGCTTGATTTTCGTGCTGGCCTGGTTGATGCGTCGTGTGCAGCGCATCGGCCCGGGCAATGGTCAGGTCATCGAGATGATCGGCTCGCGGGCCCTAGGCCCGCGTGATCGCCTGGTGCTGGTGCAGGTCGGCGAGGAGCAGATCCTGCTGGGTATCACACCGGGCCGCATCACTGCGCTGCATGTGCTCAAGACGCCGGTGGAAGCGGCCAAGACCGAGGCCGCCACGCCAGAATTCGCCCAGCGCCTGATGGAGTTGCTGGGCAAGGATCAGAAGGATAAGAAGTAATGCGCGTTTTATTGACGCTCATGCTGTTGCTGGCTGCACCATTGGCGTGGGCCGCCGACCCGTTGTCGATCCCGGCAATCACGCTGGGCACCAATGCCGCCGGGGCGCAGGAGTATTCGGTCAGCCTGCAGATCCTGTTGATCATGACCGCGCTGAGTTTTATCCCGGCGTTTGTCATGCTGATGACCAGCTTCACGCGGATCATCATTGTCTTCTCGATCCTGCGCCAGGCCCTGGGCCTGCAGCAGACGCCGTCGAACCAGATCCTCACCGGCATGGCCTTGTTCCTGACGCTGTTCATCATGGCGCCGGTGTTCGACAAGGTGAACCAGCAAGCCCTGCAACCGTACCTGGCGGAAAAGCTCACCGCCCAGGACGCGATCGACAAGGCCCAGGGGCCGATCAAGGACTTCATGCTCTCGCAGACGCGCTCCAGCGACCTTGAGCTGTTCATGCGTTTGTCCAAGCGTACCGACATCGCCACCCCGGATCAGGCCCCGTTGACCATCCTGGTGCCGGCGTTCGTCACGTCCGAATTGAAGACCGCGTTCCAGATCGGCTTCATGATCTTCATCCCGTTCCTGATCATCGACCTGGTGGTAGCGAGTGTGTTGATGGCCATGGGGATGATGATGTTGTCGCCGCTGATCATCTCGTTGCCGTTCAAGATCATGCTGTTTGTGCTGGTGGACGGCTGGGCGCTGATTATCGGCACCTTGGCCGGCAGTTTCGGAGGGGTATAGCGCGATGACTCCAGAAGTTGCGGTCGACCTGTTCCGTGAAGCGCTGTGGCTGACCACCATGATGGTCGCCGTGCTGGTGGTGCCGAGCCTGTTGGTCGGCCTGCTGGTGGCGATGTTCCAGGCCGCGACCCAGATCAACGAACAGACCTTGAGCTTCTTGCCACGCCTGCTGGTGATGCTGGTCACCCTGATTGTCGCCGGCCCGTGGCTGGTGCGCACTTTCATGGAATACATCCTGCAGTTGTACGGCAGTATTCCGCAGTTGATCGGCTGACCCGCCCATGCAATCCGTGTTGGCTTTGACCGACACCCAGATCAGTACCTGGGTGGCGTCTTTCATCTTGCCGATGTTTCGCGTGACGGCGGTGCTGATGACCATGCCGGTGTTCGGCACCACCTTGGTCCCGCGACGTATCCGCCTGTATTTCGCCGTTGCCATTACCGTGGTGATTGTCCCCGGGCTGCCGCCGATGCCGCCGGTGAATGCCCTGGACCTCAGCGCGTTGTTGCTGATTGCCGAGCAGATCCTGATCGGCGCATTGCTGGGCTTTTCGCTGACCCTGTTCTTCCAGGCGTTTGTGATCGCCGGGCAAATTATCTCGATCCAGATGGGCATGGGCTTCGCGTCCATGGTCGACCCCACCAACGGCGTGTCGGCAGCGGTGATCGGGCAGTTCCTGACCATGCTGGTGACGTTGCTGTTCCTGTCGATGAATGGCCATCTGGTGGTGTTCGAGGTCATGACTGAGAGCTTCACCACCTTGCCGGTGGGCTCGGGGTTGGTGGTCAACCATTTCTGGGAGTTGGTCGGTCGCCTGACTTGGGTGCTGGGCGCTTCGCTGTTGCTGGTGCTGCCGGCAATCACCGCGCTGCTGGTGGTCAACATCGCGTTTGGGGTGATGACCCGTGCGGCGCCGCAGTTGAATATCTTCTCGATCGGTTTCCCCCTGACCCTGGTGCTGGGCATGGGGATTTTCTGGGTCGGCATGGCTGACATTCTCAATCAGTATCAACCGCTGGCGACCGACGCCTTGCAGTTTTTACGTGATCTGGCACGGGCGCGCTGAGCCATGGCCGAGAGCGAGAGTGGTCAGGACAAAACAGAAGACCCCACGGAGAAACGTAAGAAGGAGTCCCGGGAAAAGGGCGAGATTGCCCGCTCCAAAGAGCTCAACACACTCGCCGTGATGCTGGCCGGCGCCGGTGGCCTGTTGATCTACGGCGGCGGCCTGGCGCTGGACCTGATGGAGCTGATGAAGCTCAACTTCGCCTTGCCCCGTGAGGTGTTGCTGAGTCCCGGCGCCATGGGCCTGTACCTGCTGCACTCGGGCAAGATCGCCCTGCTGGCGGTGCAGCCGGTGCTGATCACGCTGCTGCTGGCGGCGTTGATCGGCCCGGTGTCCTTGGGGGGCTGGTTGTTTGCCGCCGGCAGCATGGCGCCCAAGTTCAGCCGGATGAACCCGGGGCCGGGGCTCAAGCGTATGTTTTCCGGCAAGGCACTGGTTGAGTTGCTCAAGGCGCTGGCCAAATTCATCCTGATTCTGTTCGTGGCGCTGACGGTATTGTCGTCCGATATCGACGACTTGCTGCGCATCGCCCACGAGCCGTTGGAGTCAGCCATCATCCACAGCGTACAAGTGGTGGGCTGGAGTGCGCTGTGGATGGCCTGCGGGCTGATCATCATTGCGGCGGTGGATGCGCCGATCCAGCTGTGGGAAAGCCACAAGAAACTGCTGATGACCAAGCAGGAAGTGCGCGACGAGCACAAGGACCAGGAAGGACGCCCCGAGGTCAAGCAGCGTATCCGGCAACTGCAACGCGAAATGTCCCAGCGCAAGATGATGGCGGCGGTGCCCGATGCCGATGTGGTCATCACCAACCCGACTCACTACGCCGTGGCGCTCAAGTACGACCCGGAGAAGGGCGGCGCGCCGATGCTGCTGGCCAAGGGCAGCGACTTCACGGCCCTGAAAATCCGCGAAATCGCCGTGGCCAACGACATCCTGCTGCTTGAGTCGCCGGCGCTTGCGCGGTCGATCTTCTATTCCACCGATCTCGATCAAGAGATTCCCGCCGGGTTGTACCTGGCCGTGGCCCAGGTGCTGGCGTATGTCTATCAGATCCGCCAATACCGAGCGGGCAAGGGCAAGCGTCCGGACCCGCTGAAGGATCTGCCGATTCCGCCGGAATTGCGTCGGGATTCCTGAAAGCCACGCTAATGCGCCAAATCATGTAGGAGCGAGCTTGCTCGCGAAAAACTCAAAGACCCCTCGTATTTCCAGCTTTCCCGCGTCTTCGTTGACGTCCTTCGCGAGCAAGCTTGCTCCTACAGAGAGAGCGGGCTCATACCACTCGTCGTGAATGCCCGCCACCTGTCAACTTTGACAGTAGTCAGCAAAGCCCCCTCGCGGTTCTATTGCCTCAAGCACTGCGCGCAGGCTGTAAACGAGATGCAGGGAGAATGGTTTTGAAACTACTCAGAGGCAAGGTCAAATCTTATGACCCGCACTCCGGAAAAGGTTTGATTGCCCTGAAAGGTGAGGACGACGTGAAAGTGGATCTCATCGGTTCGCGCTGCATTCGGCTCGCGGTGGGCCAGCACGTGGAGTTTCAGGGGATACACCGACCCGATGGTATTTATGCAGTCGGCGTCAGGGTTATCCCGCGAGTTCTTGAGTGATAAGTCAGGAGAACGGCGATGGCAACAGGCACTGTGAAATGGTTTAACGCGGAAAAAGGCTTCGGCTTTATCACTCCGGAGGGTGGCGGGGCTGACGTTTTTGTCCACTATTCCGCGATTCGAGGTGAAGGATTCAAAACCGTTGGCGAAGGTGAAAAAGTGGAGTTTGAAATAACCCAGGGGCAAAAAGGTCCTCAGGCGGAAGACGTGCGTCCCGCGTAAATCCGGCAACATGCCCTTGCTGAGGGCGATCTGTCCCTTGGAGCAAAAGTTGGAAGGCTTCTTGCAACCCGGCCTGCAGGACGCCTCCCGGCGTCAAAACTTTGCTTCAAGGGACACGAGGAATACCGGTGGATCGCTCTCAAATGCTCAGCACGGCCCGTGGCACCCTGACTGACCTCTCGCGGGGCAATCTGGGTGTGCCATTGTTGTTGCTGGTGATGCTGGCAATGATGATGTTGCCGATGCCGCCGTTCTTGCTGGACGTGTTCTTCACTTTCAACATTGCCCTGTCGGTCGTGGTGCTGCTGGTGTGCGTCTACGCCCTGCGGCCCCTGGACTTCGCGGTTTTCCCCACCATCCTGCTGGTTGCCACGCTGTTGCGCCTGGCACTGAACGTGGCGTCTACCCGGGTGGTGATGCTGCACGGCCAGGACGGCCACGCCGCCGCCGGTAAGGTGATTCAGGCCTTCGGTGAGGTGGTGATCGGCGGTAACTACGTGGTCGGTATCGTCGTGTTCGCGATCCTGATGATCATCAACTTCGTGGTGGTGACCAAGGGTGCCGGACGAATTTCCGAGGTAAGCGCGCGGTTTACCCTCGATGCAATGCCTGGCAAACAGATGGCTATCGACGCCGACCTCAACGCTGGTCTGATCGACCAGGGCCAGGCCAAGGCGCGGCGTGCGGAAGTCGCCCAGGAAGCCGAGTTTTACGGTTCCATGGACGGTGCCAGCAAATTCGTGCGCGGTGACGCCATTGCCGGCTTGCTGATTCTGTTCATCAACCTGATCGGCGGCATGGCGGTCGGTATCTTCCAGCACGGCATGACGTTCGGTGATGCGGGCAAGGTCTACGCCTTGCTGACCATTGGTGACGGTTTAGTGGCGCAATTGCCATCACTGTTGTTATCCACAGCCGCAGCCATCATGGTGACCCGTGCTTCGGGTTCCGAAGACATGGGCAAGCAGATCAGCCGCCAGATGTTCGCCTCGCCGAAGGCGCTGGCGGTGGCGGCAGCGATTATGGCGATCATGGGCATTGTGCCGGGTATGCCGCATGTGTCGTTCCTCAGCATGGCGGCCATGGCGGCCGGCGCTGCCTACCTGTTCTGGCGCAAGCAAAACCAGGTGAAAGTGCTGGCTCAGCAGGAAATCGCCCGTCAGCAGGAACTGTTGCCATCGCCGGCCCGCGCCCAGGAAACCAAGGAGCTTGGCTGGGACGACGTGACCCCGATCGACATGATCGGCCTGGAAGTGGGCTACCGCCTGATCCCTCTGGTGGACCGTAACCAGGGCGGCCAGTTGCTTGCGCGCATCAAGGGGGTCCGCAAGAAGTTGTCCCAGGACCTGGGCTTCCTGATGCCGACCGTACACATCCGCGACAACCTCGACCTGGCCCCCAGTGCCTACCGCCTGACCCTGATGGGTGTGATCCTGGCCGAAGCCGAGATCTACCCGGACCGCGAACTGGCGATCAACCCCGGCCAGGTGTTCGGTACGCTCAATGGCATTACCGCCAAAGATCCGGCTTTCGGCCTGGATGCGGTGTGGGTCGAAGTCAGCCAGCGCAGCCAGGCGCAATCCCTCGGATATACGGTGGTGGACGCCAGCACGGTGGTTGCCACCCACCTTAACCAGATTCTGTACAAGCACTCCCATGAGCTGATCGGCCATGAGGAAGTCCAGCAATTGATGGGGTTGCTGGCCAAAGCCTCGCCAAAACTGGCCGAAGAGCTGGTGCCGGGGGTGCTGTCGCTGTCGCAGTTGCTCAAAGTGCTGCAGGCGTTGCTCGCCGAGCAAGTGCCGGTGCGCGACATTCGCAGCATCGCGGAAGCCATCGCCAACAATGCCGCCAAGAGTCAAGATACTGCCGCTCTGGTGGCCGCCGTGCGCGTCGGCTTGTCCCGTGCCATCGTGCAAAGCATTGTAGGCATTGAGTCTGAGCTGCCTGTGATCACCTTGGAGCCCAGGTTGGAACAAATATTGCTCAATAGTATCCAGAAGGCCGGACAAGGCCAGGAAGAGGGCGTTCTGCTGGAGCCGAGCATGGCTGAAAAACTCCAGCGTTCGTTGATCGAAGCGGCGCAGCGCCAGGAAATGGCGGGCCATCCGGTGATTCTGCTGGTGGCGGGGCCGGTTCGAGCGATGTTGTCGCGGTTCGGACGCCTGGCAGTACCGAATTTGCACGTTTTGGCTTATCAGGAAATTCCTGACAACAAGCAAGTGACTATCGTCGCGACAGTAGGGCCCAACGGCTGAGGGTAGTGGGTTATGCAAGTTAAGCGTTTTTTCGCCGCCGATATGCGTCAGGCCATGAAACTGGTCCGTGATGAGCTGGGCGCCGATGCCGCGATTATCGGTAACCGTCGCATTGCCGGCGGTGTCGAGCTGACGGCTGCCCTGGATTACACCCCCCAGGCGTTGGCGCCGCGCGTGCCGAACATGGAACTCGAAGACGAGTTGCGCAAGACCGCCTCGCGCATTGTGTCGGCCCAGGCCGAGCTGAGCATGCGTGGCGACAGCGACGCTACCACCAATCGCCAATTGTTCGCCGGCCTGCCGCTGACGGCCGCCGAGCCGCTGGTCGAGCCGACCTTCGTTGAACCGCCACGTCCCGCAGCGCCGGCCCCGGCGGCTGCGGTCGACCAGCGCGTGTTCGACTCGATGCGCTCTGAACTCAATGGCCTGCGTGAACTGCTCGAAGTGCAGTTGGGTTCGTTGGCCTGGACACAGTTGCAAGGCAGCAAGCCGCACCAGGCCAACCTGTGGCGTCGCTTGCAGCGTATCGGCCTGTCCGGCCCGCTGTCCCGCGACCTGCTGGCGCTGACCACCGAGGTCGAAGAGCCCCGCCAGGCGTGGCGTATGTTGCTGGCCCACTTGGCCCGCATGATCGTCACCCCGGAGCTCGAACCGCTGGAAGAGGGCGGCGTGATCGCCATGGTCGGCCCGGCCGGCATGGGCAAGACCACCACCCTGGCCAAGCTGGCCGCCCGGTATGTGCTCAAGTACGGCGCGTCGAGTATCGCGCTGGTGAGCATGGACAGTTATCGTATCGGCGCCCAGGAACAGCTCAAGACCCTGGGGCGCATCCTCAATGTGCCGGTGACCCACGTCGACCCGGGCCAGTCCCTGGCCAATGCCCTTGACCCGCTGTTGCGCAAGCGCGTGGTGTTGATCGACACCGCCGGCCTGCAAGCCAGCGATCCGGCGCTGCGCATGCAGTTGGAAAGCCTGGCCGGGCGTGGCATCAAGGCGAAAAATTACCTGGTGCTTGCAACCACCAGCCAGAAACAGGTTCTTACCGCTGCGTACCACAGCTACAAACGTTGCGGCCTGGCGGGTTGCATCCTCACCAAACTAGACGAAACTGCAAACTTGGGTGAGGTGTTGAGCCTGGCTATCGGTCATGAATTACCGGTTGCCTACCTGACCGATGGCCCGCGGATTCCAGATGATTTGCATCTGCCGCGTCGTCATCAGTTGGTCAGCCGTGCTGTCAGCGTGCAAATGCAAGAAGAGCCTAGCGAGGAAGCGATGGCTGATATGTTCGCCGACCTTTACCACAACCCGGCAAAACGGGTGGGGTGAGGCAGGATGAGCACTGTGAAATGTATCTACATTGATGGTCTGCAAGCGATTCACGCGACCAAGCCGTGTAGCCTGCGTCTAAGCAAGACAAGGTAAAGAAATAAAATGGGCAGCATGCATCCTGTACAGGTGATCGCGGTGACCGGCGGCAAAGGTGGCGTCGGGAAAACTAACGTGTCGGTGAATTTGTCCCTGGCCCTGGCAGAACTTGGCCGTCGCGTCATGCTGCTGGATGCTGACCTGGGCCTGGCGAACGTGGACGTTCTGCTGGGGCTGACACCCAAACACACCCTCGCCGATGTGATCGAGGGCCGTTGCGAGCTGCGCGATGTGCTGCTGCAAGGCCCCGGAGGCATTCGTATCGTGCCTGCCGCCTCGGGCACCCAGAGCATGGTGCACCTGAGCCCGGCGCAGCACGCCGGCCTGATCCAGGCGTTCAGCGATATCGGCGACAACCTCGATGTGCTGGTGATCGACACCGCCGCCGGGATCGGCGAATCCGTGGTCAGCTTCGTGCGCGCCGCGCAAGAAGTGTTGCTGGTGGTCTGCGACGAACCCACCTCGATCACCGACGCCTATGCTCTGATCAAACTGCTTAACCGTGACTACGGCATGAACCGCTTCCGCGTGCTGGCCAACATGGCCCAAAGTCCGCAGGAAGGCCGGAATCTGTTCGCCAAGTTGACCAAGGTCACGGACCGTTTTCTCGATGTCGCCTTACAATACGTTGGCGCAGTTCCCTATGACGAGTGTGTGCGCAAGGCCGTGCAAAAGCAGCGCGCGGTCTATGAAGCGTTCCCTCGTTCCAAATGCGCGTTGGCGTTCAAGGCTATTGCCCAGAAGGTCGATACCTGGCCGTTGCCTGCCAACCCGCGGGGGCATCTGGAGTTTTTCGTCGAGCGATTGGTGCATCAGACGAGCGCAGGACCGGTGCTATGACAGCCAGCGGCTATAACCTTTACAAGAAATCGGCACGTGACAGCCAGGGCGAATTGATCGAGCGTTATGCGCCCTTGGTCAAGCGCATTGCCTACCACTTGCTGGCGCGCCTGCCGGCCAGTGTGCAGGTGGAAGACCTGATCCAGGCCGGCATGATCGGCTTGCTCGAAGTGTCGACCAAATATGACGCGAGCAAGGGTGCGAGTTTCGAGACGTATGCGGGTATCCGTATCCGTGGCGCGATGCTCGATGAGGTCCGTAAAGGGGATTGGGCGCCGCGTTCGGTACACCGCAACACGCGAATGGTCAGTGATGCCATTCGCGCAATTGAAGCAAAAACCGGTCGTGACGCTAAAGATCATGAAGTTGCGGCCGAACTCCAATTGAGTCTCGATGATTATTACGGGATTTTGAACGATACCTTGGGCAGCCGCCTGTTCAGTTTCGACGACCTGTTGCAGGACGGCGAACACGAAGGGCTGCACGAGGACGGCGCGAGTGCACATCTCGAACCGTCGCGTGACCTGGAAGATGAGCGTTTCCAGAGGGCGTTGGCGGACGCGATTGCCAATTTGCCGGAGCGTGAGCGACTGGTGTTGGCGCTGTACTACGACGAAGAGCTGAACCTCAAGGAAATTGGTGAGGTCCTGGGGGTCAGCGAATCGCGTGTCAGCCAGCTGCATAGCCAGTGCGCAGCCCGCTTGCGGGGGCGGTTGGGGGAGTGGCGCGCGCGCTGACAGGCAGTGTGGGGACACTGTAGACGCGCCGCGAAAGTCGAAGGCTTTTGCGGGGTCGTGCCGTGGTGCCCTGGGCAGTCCTTTGTTGTGTAACGCCTGTTGATTGAAATGGCGCGTCCAGGTGCTGGGCGCGTTTAAGACTGCTTGGAGGTCGAATTGGACAAGAACATGAAAATCCTCATCGTTGATGACTTCTCAACGATGCGGCGGATCATAAAAAATCTGTTGCGTGACCTTGGGTTCACCAACACGGTCGAGGCGGATGACGGCCTTACGGCGATCCCGATCCTCAACAGTGGGAGCATCGACTTCCTGGTAACAGACTGGAACATGCCGGGCATGACCGGTATCGACTTGTTGCGCCACGTGCGCGCCGACGAAAAATTGCGCAGCCTTCCCGTGTTGATGGTGACCGCCGAAGCCAAGCGTGAACAGATCATCGAAGCCGCCCAGGCTGGGGTCAACGGTTACGTGGTCAAGCCATTCACTGCACAGGCGTTGAAAGAGAAGATCGAAAAAATCTTCGAGCGCATCCACGGCTAACGCCATCGCAGGGGGAGCTATGGAGCATACAGAATCATCACAGAAAGACTTTGAGTCGACTCTGAAAAAACATGCCCACCAGTTGGTCGAAAGCCTGGAAAAAGGTCAGTTCGGCGACGCGGTGCAGTTGATCCATGAGCTCAATCAGACGCGTGACCGCGGCCTGTATCAGGAAGTGGGCAAGCTGACACGTGAGCTGCACAGTGCGATCGTCAATTTTCAGATTGACCCGCACATGCCCCAGGCCGAAGAAATTTCGCAAATCACCGATGCCACCGAACGCTTGTCCTATGTGGTCAGGCTGACTGAGGCGGCGGCCAACCGCACCATGGACCTGGTGGAAAACGCCACGCCGCTGGTCAACGGCATGGCCAACGAAGCCCAGGCCCTCAGCGTTGACTGGGGCCGCTTCATGCGCCGCGAAGTGGGCGCCGAAGAGTTTCGTGAATTGGCGCGTCGGGTTGAAGGTTTCCTGTCGCGCAGTGAGCAGGACAACCGTACGGTTTCCAGCAACCTCAACGACATTTTGCTGGCCCAGGATTACCAGGACCTCACCGGTCAAGTGATCAAGCGTGTGACCCAGTTGGTCACCGAAGTGGAAAGCAACCTGCTCAAATTGGTGCTGATGGCCGGCCAGGTCGACCGCTTTGCCGGTATCGAACATGACCGCGCAGCGATCCTTTCGGAAAAAGATCCACAAAAACATCTCGCCAAGGGTGAAGGTCCGCAGATTCATGCCGATAAACGTGAAGACGTCGTATCCGGTCAAGATGACGTAGACGATTTGCTGTCCAGTTTAGGCTTCTAAGGAGCACCCACATGAGCTTCGGCGCCGATGAAGAGATCCTTCAGGATTTCCTTGTAGAGGCCGGCGAAATTTTAGAGCAACTGTCCGAGCAACTGGTCGAGCTGGAAAGCCGCCCGGATGATGCGAACCTGCTCAATGCAATTTTTCGCGGTTTTCACACTGTAAAAGGGGGCGCCGGCTTCCTCCAGCTCCATGAGCTGGTGGAGTGCTGCCACATCGCCGAGAACGTGTTCGACATCCTGCGCAAGGGTGAGCGTCACGTTGATTCGGAATTGATGGACGTGATTCTCGAAGCCCTGGATGCGGTCAATGGCATGTTCAGCCAGGTCCGTGAACGCGCGCCGATCACGGCCGCCACGCCCGAGCTGCTGGCCGCCCTGGCGCGCTACGCAGAGCCTGCCGATACCTCGGCCGCGCCGGCGGTGGAAGCCGCCCCGGAACCGGAACCGGTTGCCGAACCTGAGCCGGATGTGACCGATAGCGAGTTCGAGCAACTGCTCAACTCCCTCAGTGCGGCGAAGGCCGAAGCCGAAGCTCCGGCGGCACCTGCTGCCGTGCCGACCAGCGAAGACATCACCGACGCCGAATTTGAATCCTTGCTCGACCAGTTGCATGGCAAGGGCCAGTTCGCCGCCGATGCCGTGGCGCCTGCTGCAGCTTCCGAAGCGCCTGCGGCCCCGGCCAGCACCGACATTACCGACGACGAATTCGAAGCGTTGCTCGACCAACTGCACGGCAAAGGCACGTTCGCGGCCGAAGCCCTGCCGGAAGTTGCCGCGACAGCGGCTGCGCCGACGGCTGCCAAGCCGCCTGTTACGCCGCCTGCCAGTGCGCAGCCAGCCGGCGACGGGCTGATTTCCGAGCACGAATTCGAAGCCTTGCTCGACGAATTGCACGGCAAGGGCAAGTTCAGTGAAGTACCCCCGGCGGCGGCTGCGACCGCTACCCCGGTAGCGGCGAAACCTGCACCTGCACCTGCTGCTGCACCTGCTGCCGCCAAGCCGGCTCCTGCTGCTGCGCCGGCCGCTGCAGCGCCTGCACCGGCGCGTGCCGCCGCTGCACCAGTGGCCGAAAAGCCGGCCAGCGAAGCTGAAACCACGGTGCGCGTGGACACGGCGCGGCTGGACGACATCATGAACATGGTCGGCGAGCTGGTGTTGGTGCGTAACCGCCTGGTACGCCTGGGCCTGAGCAGTGGCGACGAGTCGATGCAGAAGGCCGTGTCGAACCTCGACGTGGTCACCGCCGACCTGCAGACCGCTGTGATGAAAACGCGGATGCAGCCGATCAAGAAAGTCTTCGGCCGCTTCCCGCGCCTGGTTCGTGACCTGGCGCGCCAGCTCAAGAAAGAGATCAACCTGGAGCTGGTGGGGGAAGAAACCGACCTCGACAAAAACCTGGTCGAGGCCCTGGCTGACCCGCTGGTCCACTTGGTGCGCAACGCAGTCGACCACGGCGTCGAAACCCCTGAAGAACGTGAAGCCTCGGGCAAGTCCCGCGGCGGCAAGGTGATTCTGGCGGCCGAGCAAGAAGGCGACCATATCCTGTTGTCGATCACCGATGACGGCAAGGGCATGGACCCGACCATCCTGCGCAACATTGCAGTCAAGCGCGGTGTGATGGACAAGGATGCCGCCGACCGTCTGACCGACACCGAGTGCTACAACCTGATCTTCGCCCCGGGCTTCTCGACCAAGACCGAGATTTCCGACGTGTCTGGTCGTGGCGTCGGCATGGACGTGGTGAAGACCAAGATCAGCCAGCTCAACGGCTCGATCAATATCTACTCGACCAAGGGCCAGGGCTCGAAGATCGTGATCAAGGTGCCGTTGACCTTGGCGATCATGCCGACCCTGATGGTGATGCTGGGCAACCAGGCGTTCGCGTTCCCGCTGGTCAACGTCAACGAGATCTTCCACCTCGACCTGTCGCGCACCAATGTGGTGGATGGCCAGGAAGTGGTGATCGTGCGTGACAAGGCGCTGCCGCTGTTCTACCTCAAGCGCTGGCTGGTTGCGTCTGCTGCCCATGAAGAGCAGCGCGAAGGCCACGTGGTGATCCTGTCCGTGGGCACCCAGCGTATCGGCTTTGTGGTCGATCAACTGGTGGGCCAGGAAGAAGTGGTCATCAAGCCTTTGGGCAAAATGCTGCAGGGAACCCCGGGCATGTCGGGTGCGACCATCACCGGTGACGGTCGGATCGCGCTGATTCTCGATGTTCCGAGCATGCTCAAGCGTTACGCCGCTCGGCGTATTTGATTCTGGTGGGGGTTGGGCAATCGTGCCCGCCCCACCTAACGGAGTGTTTATGGCAGTCAAGGTCCTGGTGGTGGACGATTCGGGTTTCTTCCGCCGCCGCGTCTCGGAAATTCTTTCCGCCGATCCGACCATTCAGGTGGTCGGCACGGCCACCAACGGTAAAGAGGCGATTGATCAGGCCATTGCGTTGAAGCCGGACGTGATCACCATGGACTACGAGATGCCGATGATGGATGGCATCACGGCAGTTCGCCACATCATGCAACGCTGCCCGACCCCGGTATTGATGTTCTCGTCGCTGACCCATGAAGGTGCCCGGGTAACCCTGGATGCGCTGGACGCGGGTGCGGTGGACTTCCTGCCGAAGAATTTCGAAGACATCTCGCGCAACCCCGAGAAGGTCAAGCAGATGCTGTGCGAGAAGGTGCACAGCATTTCCCGCAGCAACCGCCGCAGCCTGTTCAGCACGCCTGCACCTGCACCTGCACCTGCGCCAGTGGCGGCACCTGCGCCGACCAGTTCCTCATTCGCGCGTCCGGCGCCTGCGCCAGTGGCGCGGCCCGCCGTGGCTCCCGTCCGTGCTTCGGCGCCGAGCGCTCATTCGCCCGCGCCCAAGCGCAAAGCCTACAAGCTAGTGGCTATCGGTACCTCAACCGGCGGCCCGGTCGCCCTGCAACGCGTATTGACCCAACTGCCGGCCAACTTTCCGGCGCCGATAGTGCTGGTGCAGCATATGCCCGCCGCGTTTACCAAAGCCTTCGCCGAACGTCTGGACAAGCTGTGCCGCATCAGCGTCAAGGAAGCCGAAGACGGCGACATCCTGCGTCCTGGCCTGGCGTTGCTGGCGCCGGGTGGCAAGCAGATGATGGTGGATGGCCGTGGCGCGGTGAAAATCCTGCCGGGCGATGAACGCCTTAACTACAAGCCGTGCGTGGATATCACCTTCGGTTCGGCGGCCAAGTCCTACGGCGACAAAGTTCTGGCGGTGGTGCTCACCGGCATGGGCGCCGACGGCCGTGAAGGTGCACGCCTGCTCAAGCAGGGGGGCAGCACGGTCTGGGCCCAGGATGAGGCCAGCTGCGTGATCTATGGCATGCCCATGGCCATCGTCAAGGCCGACCTGGCCGACGCCGTGTACAGCCTGGACGACATCGGCAAGCATCTGGCGGAGGCCTGCCTCTGATGGATGTGTTGAGCTTGATCGGTATCACCCTGGCGTTTGTCGCGATCATCGGCGGCAACTTCCTCGAAGGCGGCCACCTCGGCGCCTTGGCCAACGGCCCGGCGGCGTTGATCGTGATCGGCGGCACCGTGGGCGCAGCCTTGCTGCAATCGCCCCTGAGCTCGTTCAAGCGTGCCATGCAGATTCTGGTGTGGATCATTTTTCCACCGCGTATCGACCTGCTCGGTGGCATCGATCGTGTGGTCAACTGGAGCCTCACCGCGCGCAAGGAGGGCCTGCTGGGTCTGGAAGGCGTGGCCGATGCCGAGCCCGACAGCTACGCACGCAAAGGCTTGCAGCTGCTGGTGGACGGCGCCGAGCCGGAAGCGATCCGCAGCATCCTCGAAGTGGATTTCTACACACAGGAAAGCCGTGACATCAACGCGGCCAAAGTCTTTGAAAGCATGGGCGGCTACGCGCCGACCATTGGCATCATCGGTGCGGTGATGGGCCTGATTCACGTCATGGGCAACCTGGCCGATCCGTCGCAATTGGGCAGCGGCATTGCCGTGGCATTTGTCGCCACCATCTATGGCGTGGCCAGTGCCAACCTGGTGCTGTTGCCGGTGGCCAGCAAGCTCAAGTTGATCGCCATGCGTCAGTCACGTTACCGGGAGATGCTGCTGGAAGGTTTGCTGTCGATTGCCGAGGGCGAGAACCCGCGCTCCATCGAATTGAAGCTCCAGGGCTTCATGGATTGATGGCGATGGCTATCAACCTGTGGCGAGCGAGCTTGCTCGCGCTGGGCTGCGAAGCAGCCCCAATACAGCCTACCTATTTCTTCAGATGGAGCGCGTCGCCTGGTTTTGGGGCCGCTTCGCGTCCCAGCGCGAGCAAGCTCGCTCGCCACAATCACAATGAAGCGGTCAATCTTGGTCAGAGAGGTGTCTGCCTGTGAGCCGTCGCCGTCGCGAGCCTGAAGAACACGTCAATCATGAGCGCTGGCTGGTGTCCTACGCGGACTTCATCACCTTGCTGTTCGCGTTTTTCGTGGTGATGTATTCCATCTCGTCGATCAACGAAGGCAAGTACAAGGTCATTTCCCAGGCGCTGATCGGGGTGTTCAACGACACTGATCGCTCGATCAAGCCGATTCCCATCGGTGATGAACGACCCAAGACCGTGACCCCGGCCAAGCCGCTGGTCAACGACAGCGATGAAGTCGCCGCCGGTATCGGCGGCACCAGCGACCCGCTCAAAAGCATCGCCGACGATATCAGCGCCGCGTTCGGTGACCTGATCAAGTCCAACCAGATGACCGTGCGCGGCAATGAGCTGTGGGTGGAGATCGAGCTTAATTCCAGCCTGCTGTTCGCCAGTGCCGATGCCATGCCCAGCGATCAGGCGTTCACCATCATCGACAAGGTGGCGGCGATTCTCAAACCGTTTGAAAACCCGATCCATGTCGAAGGCTTTACCGACAATTTCCCCATCAACACCGCGCAGTACCCGACCAACTGGGAGCTCTCATCCGCCCGCGCCGCCAGTATCGTGCGCATGCTGGCGATGCAGGGTGTGAACCCTGAGCGCTTGGCGTCGGTGGGCTATGGTGAGTTCCAGCCGGTGGCCAATAATGCGACCGCCGAAGGCCGCGCACGTAACCGCCGTGTGGTATTGGTGGTGTCGCGCAACCTCGATGTACGCCGTAGCCTGACGGGTACGGGAACGGCTAATGCAACACCGGATGCGGCATTGAGGCGGGCTGGCACACAAACTGCACCGCCTGTGGTCAAGCCGCCGGTTCGGCAGGGGAGCGTCAATTCCCCGTCACTGGCTCAATAACTGATGCAATGTCTCGGTCGCGCTTTTGCCCACCGGGAGGAACCAACCGAATGAGAGTCTGGGCAGTTGCCAATCAAAAGGGTGGAGTCGGCAAGACCACCACCTCCATCGCCTTAGCCGGCTTGCTGGCCGAAGCGGGCAAGCGTGTGGTCGTGGTCGACCTCGACCCCCATGGCTCCATGACCAGCTATTTCGGCTACGACCCGGATGCGCTGGAGCACAGTTGCTACGACCTGTTCCTGCACAAGGGCAGCGTACCCAGCGACTTGCCGGGGCAATTGCTGCTGCCCACCAGTAACGAAAGCATTTCCCTGCTGCCCTCCAGCACCGCGCTGGCGACCCTTGAGCGCCAGTCGCCGGGGCAGAGCGGGCTGGGCCTGGTGATCGCCAAGACCCTGGCGCAGCTGTGGCAGGACTTCGACTACGCCATTATCGACAGCCCGCCGTTGCTCGGCGTGCTGATGGTCAACGCCTTGGCGGCCAGCCAGCAACTGGTGATCCCGGTGCAGACCGAGCACTTGGCCGTCAAAGGCCTGGAGCGCATGGTCAGCACCCTGGCGATGATCAACCGCTCGCGTAAACAGGCGCTGCCGTTCTGCATTGTGCCGACCTTGTTCGACCGCCGTACCCAAGCGTCCCTCGGCACCTTGCGGGTATTACGCGATGCCTACCCGGACACCATCTGGAATGGCTACATCCCGGTCGACACGCGCTTGCGTGACGCCAGCCGCGCGGGCCTGACGCCCTCGCAGTTCGATGGCAAAAGCCGTGGCGTGCTGGCTTATCGTGCGTTGCTCAAGCACCTGCTGGCCCAGCAGCTTGTAGCGCAGGTGGCTTGATGAACCGTCCTGTCAAACTCAAGACCCGGCCGCAATTGGCACTGGAGTCCTACCTGGACGCCTTGCTGCAGGATGCGACCGAGGAACCCTTGCCGGAGCCGGTGCTGGAACTTGAACCGGCCATCGCCGCAGACACTATGCTGGATGAATTCCAGCTGGCCGTATTGGAAGAGCAGGCGCGTGACGCCCATGTCGTGGTCGCCCCTGTGGTGGTGCCGGTCGTGGCGGCAGTGCCGGTTGTGGCGCCGGTCGAGCCGGTCGTGGTTGAGCCCGTTGCAGACGTGCACCTGCCACCGAGCATCACACCGCCGCCGGACACCGGTGACGGCCGCCCATCCTGGGCCGCCGAGCCCTTCGAATGCCTGTTATTCGATGTCGCCGGGCTGACCCTGGCGGTGCCGTTGGTGTGCCTGGGTTCGATCTATTCTCTGGAAGGCCAGGAACTGACACCGTTGTTCGGGCAACCGGATTGGTTCCTCGGCATCCTGCCCAGCCAGGCCGGTAATCTTAAAGTGCTGGATACCGCCCGTTGGGTGATGCCCGACCGCTACCGCGACGATTTTCGCCAGGGCTTGCAATACGTGATCTCGGTGCAGGGCTACGAATGGGGGTTGGCGGTGCATCAAGTCAGCCGCTCGTTGCGCCTGGACCCGAACGAAATCAAATGGCGCAGCCACCGTGGCCAACGACCCTGGCTGGCAGGCACCGTGATCGAACATATGTGCGCATTGCTCGACGTCGCCGAACTGGCCGAATTGATCGCCAGCGGTGCCGTCAAGTCGATGCCTGCGCACCCGCGCAGTTGATTGAACAATAAGGCCCGCATGCGAATGCGGTTAGCGAAGCACACACGCCGGTTGAGCCGGCATTGAAGGGGTTCTAAGCATGAACAAATCAGCGTCCGCACAAGGTTCGGAAGATCCAATCCTGCAATGGGTTACCTTCAAACTGGACAACGAAACCTACGGTATCAACGTGATGCGCGTGCAGGAAGTGCTGCGCTACACCGAGATCGCTCCGGTTCCGGGGGCGCCAAGCTATGTGCTGGGCATCATCAACCTGCGCGGCAACGTGGTGACGGTGATCGACACCCGCCAGCGTTTTGGCCTGGACACGGTCGAAGTCAGCGACAACACGCGTATCGTGATCATCGAAGCCGACAAGCAAGTGGTCGGGATCATGGTCGACAGCGTGGCGGAAGTGGTTTACCTGCGCCAGTCGGAAGTGGAAACCGCGCCGAACGTGGGCAATGAAGAATCCGCCAAGTTTATCCAGGGCGTATGCAACAAGAACAACGAGCTGCTGATTCTGGTTGAGCTGGACAAGATGATGAGCGAAGAAGAATGGTCGGAACTGGAGAGCATCTGATTGTTCTTCGAGGCGGCGGTGATTGTCCTGGCCCTGTTGTGGGCCGGGACTTTGGCTTTCCTGCTGCGCTACCTGCGCCAGCAACGGGAATTGGCCCAGCAGCAGGCTGAGCGCGATGCCTTGCGTGACCGACGCATCATCGATCTGGTCAAGCGTGTTGATCACTTCCAGCAAACGACGGTGAAGGTGGGGGATGAGGTGCATGAACTGCGCGCCATCCTCGGGCCATTGCCGGACAAGCTGGCGCAGATTGAACAGCGTGACCCGACGAGCTTGTCGTTCGCCCAGGCGGCGAAGTTGGTCGGCATGGGCGCTACGGTGGATGAGCTGACGCAGTCGTGTGGGTTGACCCAGGCGGAGGCGCAGTTGATGAGCAAGCTTCACAAGAGCTGAGTGGGTCCTTACCTGTGGGAGGGGGCTTGCTCCCGATTGCAGTGGGTCAGGCACCCGATTCATCCACTGGCCCACCCTCATCGGCAGCCCCCTCGTACAGTGTCGTTGTTCGGGCCCAACGAATTAATTTCCCTCACCCAATGACTTTTTCCCCCTCACCGAATGTCCACATCCTTCAGGAACCCTCAACCCCTGGAGTCACCCACCCATGACCAGCCCCAAAGCTCTATTGATCCTTCACGGCAAACAAGCCTTGAACGAGGACGTGCGCGCGGCCGTACAGGCTCGGCGCGAGCAGGGTGATGAGTTGGCCGTGCGGGTCACATGGGAAGGCGGCGACGCCCAACGCCTGGTCAATGAAGCCCTGGCTGACGGCTACACCCACATCATCGCCGGTGGCGGCGACGGTACGCTGCGTGACGTCGCCGAAGCCATGGCCCGGGCCAAGACCGACGCCAGCCTGGTCCTGATGCCCCTGGGCACCGCCAACGACTTTGCCCGCGCCGCCGGCGTGCCGCTGGAACCTGCACAGGCATTGGCACTGCTGGACGTGCCACCTCGGGCCATCGACCTCGGCCAGGCCGGCGGGCAAATCTTCCTCAACATGGCCACTGGCGGCTTCGGCAGCCAGGTCACCGCCAATACCTCGGAAGACCTGAAAAAGGTCCTGGGCGGCGCCGCCTACCTGTTCACCGGCCTGACCCGATTCAGCGAATTGAAGGCGGCCTATGGTGAGCTGGAAGGCCCCGGCTTTCACTGGAAAGGTGATCTGCTCGCGCTCGGTATCGGCAACGGTCGCCAAGCGGGCGGTGGGCATGTGTTGTGCCCGGGCGCGTTGGCCGATGATGGCTTGCTGGATATCAGCATTCTGCCGGCGCCCCAGGAAGTGGTCGGCACTTTGCTGACCCTGATGAGTGACGGCTGGGGCCTGGACAATATGTTTGTGCGGGCACGCTTGCCCTGGGTCGAAATCAAGGTGGCCGAAGGGTTGTATATCAACCTGGATGGCGAACCGCTGCAGGGCGACGATTTGCGTTTCAGTGCGTTGCCCAAGGCCTTGCGCGTGCACTTGCCGCTGGGCTCGCCCCTAGTCGTCCAGGCTGATGATCTGCTCGCGAACGGCGAATAACACCAGGCCGGCGACGTCATAGATCTGCAGGCGCTTCATGATCTGCGAGCGATGGGCTTCCACCGTCTTGATGCTCAAGCCCAGCCCCTGGGCGATTTCCCGGGTGGATTTGCCGCGCACGATCAAGCGCAGGATCTCCAGCTGGCGTGCCGTGAGGGTGTGGTTGTGGGCGACGGGGGAGGCCGGCCCCTGGCTGCGGATCAATGCCTGGTTGATCACGGTGTGGGCAATGGCGGGACTCAGGTAGCGCTCATTGTTGCGCAGGGCCAGCAAGGCGTGTTCCAGCTCGTTGGCCGTGGTGTCCTTGAGCAGGTAGCCGTGGGCGCCGGACTCCAGCGCGCGCATGATCAACTCGGGGTCGGTGTGCATCGACAGGATCAGCACCTTGCTCTTGGGGTAGGCCGCTTTGAGCTGCTGCAAGGCATCCAGGCCACCGGTGTGTTTCATCGACAGGTCCAGCAGCACGATGTCCGGCTGCAAGGTGCTGAAGGCCTCCAGCACTTGCGCGCCATCGTCGGCTTCGCCAATCACGGTGTAGCCGGGGATATCCTGGATCAGCGCGCGCACGCCGGCCCGGATCAGAGCGTGGTCATCCACCAGGAGTAGTGTGCAAGTCACTCAAGAGCCTTAGGGGCGCTGGCCCGTTCGAGGGCGCGGGGCGCCCAGGGGAAAAGTGCGTCGATCCGTGTGCCCTGGCCGGGTTGGCTGTTGACGGACAAAGAGCCTCCCAGTTGATCGATCCGTTCGACCATGCCGGCCATGCCCCGCTGGCCCATCAGGCCCGGGTTGGGCGCGGGTGAAAAGCCACGGCCGTCATCGCAGATCATCAGCGACAAGCCTTCGGGCAGGCGCTGCAGGCGCACCCGCAGGTTCTGCGCCTGGGCGTGGCGGAGCATGTTGGTCACCGCTTCCTGGGTGATGCGAAAGGCGGCAACGGCCATTTCTTCGGGGATGCCGGTCAACCGTTGCTGGCATTCCAGGCTCCAGTGGATCGGGGTGTTTTCCAGGGTCTTGAGCAGGTGCGCGCGCAG
The DNA here is from genome assembly GCF_009935975.1 of Pseudomonas sp. Q1. Lineage (NCBI taxonomy): Bacteria > Pseudomonadati > Pseudomonadota > Gammaproteobacteria > Pseudomonadales > Pseudomonadaceae > Pseudomonas > Pseudomonas sp. Q1. The sequence continues at coordinate 220,013 of NZ_QODI01000009.1, forward strand.
GCTGGCTTCCAGGCCCAGGCTGGCCAACTGGCGCGGGTTGAGAATCGCCGATACGTCACGCACTTTGGCCAGGGTCTCATTCAGGGTATTGCATAGCACCGTGCATTGGCTTTGCAGGTCGTCCGGCAGTCGGCGCTTGAGCCATTCGCTTTGCAGTTTGGCGGCGGTCAGCAATTGGCCGATGTCATCGTGCAGGTCGCGGCTGAGCCGGTGGCGTTCGTTTTCCTGGACTTGCAGCAGGCGGTCGGCCAGTTCCTGGGGCTGGAACTTGATGGATTTGCGCGAGTGCCATTGCTGAACGCCCACCACGATCAAGGTGATGAGGTTGAGCAGAAGGATCGAGAGCGGCAGGGGGGCGTTGTGGCTATAGGCCCACAGGCTGACCAGCAACGAGCACAGGCACAAGGCGAGGACCAGGCGGCGGGCATTGCTGCGGGACACGGACCTTGTGATGAGTGACTTGAGGCTGGCGTACATAGCGGATGGAGCCAATGAAGGTTCGCTGCGGGAAAGCCGGTCATGGGGGGTGACAGGCCTTTGTTTGGAATACGGTGCCGAATCGTTTTTGGACATGATGAAGTTGAGTCACTTCGAGCGGGGCATAGTACCACCACTATTACCGTCGGTCGCCTGGCGCCTCGCTCGATTGGCTTATTAACCAAGCCAATACCCTGAGTGGTAATCCCAGAGTTCAAAGTGAGTGAGTAGTTGTATTAATGAACCGGGTTGCAGACATGGCTAATTGATATATCGGCCGCGCAAGATCGCCTCGACCGACTAACCCAAGGTCGTTTTTAGATAACTAACCGATTAAATACGACCTGGTCATTGCTCAAACCGTGTGGTGCGAACGTGATTGTGGCTTATTGCCGAAGTCTTTTTGTGGGATTTGCAAGGTGACCGTCGCAATCAGCGTTGTTTGTTCGCTTTCATCCAGCGCCAGTTCGCCGGTGCGCGTGTCGATCAACTCCAGTTGCCAGGCCAGCAGCGTCAGGCAGTCGTGCAGGGCGTCAAGTGCCTGATCATGCAATTGCATGGGGTTCACGGCGTTGGCAATCAGGCATTGCAGATGCCTGGAGAATTCACTGATCGCCTGCAATGCCAGACCTTCGGCTTTTTCCGCCAGCTTGGCGAGGCTGGCTTTCATGCAGTCGATGGCATCGCTGTCGTTGCGAATCAAATGCAGGTGGCTCAAGCACTCTTCCGATTTGGCCAGCAGCATTTCGGCTTCCAGCAGGAACTCGGGAAGTGTGGTTTGCCATTCGTTTGCGCTATTCATCATGTAAGTCTCCGCAACATAAGGTCGGGTGATGAGATGTCGCACCGGGTGAATGGCGTAAAACTACTGCTGAAATATGACTGGAATCTGTAGGTCGGTTCTGAGATTGCAGTAGGAACGTTATTGAATTGACCACAAAAGCCGCGCGTGGCCCTCGCTGTCCGGGGCGATTGCACAACTTTAGTTGCCGCCGACAGAGTGCCTGGAAGACCCGTGGGATGTGGGCTTGGTGTGGCAAACAAAAGCCTGACTCCATTCATGCAATGAGAATGGCGTCACATTAATGGCTATTAGATATCGCGAATATCAGGTTGGACCTGATTGTGTATAGGGGAATCCCTTATACGATGGAACCCTACGTCGATTCGGGTGTCGCGCGACGTTGCGGCAATGCCGGATGAAGGCGCAATTCAGTAAACCATGATGTCAGTGTGACATCAACTGATTTACGTGGCATTTTACTGGGGTCAAGGTCTGGCGATTGCCGCCGATAACTAGTCTTAACTGAGTTGCACAATTTCTCAGCGTGAATTCAACGCGCACATCAGGAGCTTTTAATGGCCGGCATTCTCGACACCGTAGATCAACGCACGCAGCTGGTGGGTGAGAATCGCCTGGAGATTCTCATGTTTCGCCTGGCCGGGCGGCAGTTGTTCGCGATCAATGTGTTCAAGGTGCAGGAAGTCCTGCAACTGCCCAAGCTGACCCTGATGCCCCAGCGCCATCCATTCGTGTGTGGCGTGGTCAACCTGCGGGGCCAGACCCTGCCGGTGATCGACCTGTCCCAGGCCATCGGCATGCGCCCGCTGGTGCCGGGGCCCGACAGCACCATTATCGTCACCGAGTACAACCGCTCGGTACAGGCGTTCCTGGTGGGGGGCGTGGACCGCATCGTCAACATGAACTGGGAAGCCATCCTGCCACCGCCGACCAGCGCCGGGCGTCAGCATTACCTGACCGCCATCAGCAAGGTCGATGATCAGTTGGTGGAAATCATCGACGTGGAAAAAGTCCTCGCCGAGATCGTGCCGTATAACGCCAAGGTCTCCCGGGAAAAACTCGAAGACCCGGTGCTGGAGCGCGCCCGTGGCCGCGAAGTACTGCTGGTGGATGACTCCAATGTCGCCCTGGCGCAACTGCGCGACACCCTCGGGCAGCTCGGCGTGAAGATGCACATCGCCAGCGACGGCCTCAAGGCCCTGAATATGCTCAAGACCTGGGCCGACAGCGGCCAGGTGATGACCGACAAACTGCTGATGATCTTCACCGACGCCGAAATGCCTGAGATGGACGGCTATCGCCTGACCACCGAGATCCGCAACGATCCACGCTTGCGCGGGCTCTATGTGGTGCTGCACACCTCGCTGTCGGGCAGCTTCAACGAGTCGATGGTCAAGAAGGTCGGCTGCGACAACTTCCTGTCCAAGTTCCAGCCGGACAAACTGGTGGACGTAGTCCGCCAACGCCTGACGCTGGATCTGTAGTGAGCGGGCTTGCCCCGCGCTGGGGGGCGCAGCCGCCCCAACAGGGACGCCGCGGTGTATCAGAAAAACCGAGGTGCCTGGATTTGGGGCGGCTGCGCCCCCCAGCGCGGGGCGAGCCCGCTCACTACAAGGGTGGTTTTGATTCTGGGGGGCGGCTCGTATAGGGTGGCGCTTTATCCTCCAGGAAAGCAGGCTCATGCTTCGTCTCAGCGCGTTGTACCGTTACCCTTTGAAGTCCGGCAAGGCCGAGGTCTTGCAGCGGATCGGCCTGGATAAACTGGGGCTGGAAGGGGACCGACGCTGGATGCTGGTGGACGAGGCCAGTGGGCGTTTCCTGACGCAACGAGCGGTGGCGAAGATGAGCCAGCTATCGGCGCTGTGGAACGCAGCCGGTGGCTTGACCCTCAGCACCCCAGGCGTTGCGTCGCTGGAAGTGGCCTTGCCTGGCAGTGACGCCGAGCTGCGCGGCGTGACCATCTGGCGCGACACCTTGCGCGTGCCGGATGCCGGGGATGCGGCCGCCGCCTGGGTCAGTGAGTTTATCGGCAAGCCCACGCGGCTGGTGCAGATGCCGCTGGCCCGCGCCCGTACCACCGAGGCGGGGTTCGGCAACGACGACGATCAAGTGGCGTTTGCCGACGGCTACCCGTTGTTGCTGATCGGCCAGGGCTCTCTGGACGATCTTTCGCGGCACGTTGGCCGCCCGATGGAGATGCTGCGTTTTCGTCCCAACCTGGTGATCGAAGGGGGGGAAGCCTTTGCCGAAGACGGCTGGAAGCGCCTGCGCATTGGCGACGTCGAGTTGCGCGTGGTCAAGCCGTGTTCACGCTGCATTCTCACCACGATCGACCCCGCCACCGGCGAGCGTAGTGCCGATCGCGAACCTTTCGCCACGCTCGATAGCTATCGCAAGACGGAAAGTGGCGCGATGTTCGGCCAGAACCTGGTCAACGATGGCATCGGCCATCTCGAAGTCGGCATGCCGGTCACGATCCTGGAATAAAAAATGCCCGTCTCCTGCGAGACGGGCATTTTTTTGTCGGGCTGAAACTCAGCCGCGGTATTCGCACAGGTAAGCGGTGTCCACCGCGACCTTCAGCTGGAACTTGCTGTTGGCCGGTACGTTGAACTGGCTGCCGGCGGCGAAGGTTTCCCACTCGCTGGCTTCCGGCAGTTTGACGGTCAGTGCGCCGGATACCACGTGCATGATTTCACGCTGGGCGGTGCCGAACTCGTATTCACCCGGGGCCATCACGCCGATAGTCGCCGGACCCTCTGCGGTGCCGAAAGCGATCGACTTGACGGTGCCGTCGAAGTACTCATTGACTTTAAACATGGGTGAATCCTCGGAAAAGGGTCTGGAAAGGTCGGCCAGTATGCCCAAGCCCGGAGGAGCTGCCTAGACCGGCAAAATCAACGGCAGCAGGCGCGCGGTGTTGCGTGCATCTTCCAGCGCGCGATGTTGCTGGCCATGGAACTGCATCCCCGCCAATTGCAGGGCGCCATTGAGCCCCAGCGGCTTGTCCAGGCGCCGGGCCTTGGCGAAGCGCTGCTTGAGATTGACGTGGGTCGTTTGCGCCAGGACGCTGGTCAGGTCATTGCGCTGCCATTCCAGTTCCAGTTGCACACGATCGTAGTCGCCCCAGCTGGCCCAGCCTTCCAGGCGTGTCTGATGCTGGCCCAGCCAGCGCTCGAACAGTGGCCACACCTCGCTGAGCGGGGCGGCAGCATCGATATTGGCCTGGGTGATATGGGTCAGTTGGCGGCAGAAGGGCGTCAGCAAGGGGCGACGCAGCGGCCGCACAAAGCGCTGGAAATGATCCAGTTCACGGCCCTGGCGGTTGACCAGGCTGGCGCCGATCTCGATGACTTCCATCTCCGTCACGGGCCAGCCGCCTTCATCCGTTGTGGCTTCAAGGTCAATAATCAGCCAATGAGGCATCGCGCAGGTTCCCGTACTCTTTGTTTCCTGATGGGGATAGAGCGTAGCGTGACCTTGTAGTTCCGCGCTGTTTTTTCATCGAGGCCCGAGGCCGCCGCTATTCGATCTCCAGCAGCACCTGGCGATTGCGCACCTGATCGCCGGTCATCACCTGCACGCCTTTGATGACCCCATCGATGCCGGCGGTGAGCGGATGCTCCATTTTCATCGCTTCGAGCACCAGCAGCAGTTGGCCTTTGGTGACGGTTTGCCCGGCGCTCACGCGGATGTCGACAATGGCACCGTCCATCGGCGCTTTGACCGTGCCGCTGCCGGCGCTCGTCTGGCGGCCGGCGACTGGCTGGGTGCAGTGGGTAATGCTGAGACCCGGCAGCCATAACCGGGTGCCCTCAAGGTGGTAGGCGACACGTCGGCGAATGCCGTCGAGTTCCAGGGTGGCATACCGGCCATTGGTGCTGAGTTGCAGGGGGGTGGCACTGACGTTGTGGATTTCACCGTTGACCTCCAGGCGGCAGGCCCAAGGCGCACTGGCGCTGGGATTGTTGCTCCAGCCCGCCAGAGCCGGTGCATGCGCACTGGCGCTGTGTTGATAAAACAGCGCGGCGGCCAGGGCGAGTTGTTCTTTTGTCGCGGCCTGAGGCGGGACTTCGCTGAAGTGTTCGGCGATAAAGCCGGTACTGAAATCGCCTGCGATAAAATCCGGATGCTTGAGCAGGTCGGCCAGCAACCGTTGGTTGGTGGTCACGCCCAGCAGAAGGGTGTCTTGCACTGCGCGCAGCAGCTTGCGTCGGGCCTCTTCACGGGTAGTGCCGTGGGCGATGATCTTGCCGAGCATCGCGTCATAGAACGGGCTGATGCGCTGGCCTTGCAGTACGCCGTGGTCAGTCCGCACACCGGCGGCCGGCTCCCAGCGCAGCACCTCGCCGGTTTGCGGCACAAAGCCCTGGGCCGGGTCTTCGGCATACAGGCGCACTTCCATGGCGTGGCCGCTCAGGCGCACATCGGCCTGTTCCAGCGGCAGCGGGTCGCCGGCGGCGATTTTCAACTGCCAGTCCACCAGATCCAGGCCTGTGATCAGTTCAGTGACCGGGTGTTCCACCTGCAGGCGGGTGTTCATTTCGAGGAAGTAGAACCGGCCGTCGCGGTCGAGCAAGAACTCCACGGTGCCCGCACCTACGTAATTCACCGCGCGCCCGGCCTTGAGGGCGGCTTCGCCCATGGCCAGGCGCAACGCGGGCGTCATGATGGGGCAGGGGGCTTCTTCGATGACTTTCTGGTGACGGCGTTGGATCGAGCAGTCGCGCTCGCCCAGGTAGATGAGGTTGCCGTGTTGGTCGCCGAACAGTTGGATCTCGACGTGGCGTGGGTCGATCAACGCTTGTTCGAGGATCAGTTCGTCGCTGCCAAACGCGTTTTTGGCTTCGGAGCGGGCGGTGTGCAGATTCTCCAGCAGGGCGTCGGCATCCTGCACAAGGCGCATGCCGCGCCCGCCGCCGCCGGCGCTGGCTTTGATCATCAGCGGGTAGCCGATGCGGTTGGCTTGCTGTTGTAGCGTGGCGTTGTCTTGTTGCTCGCCTTGGTAGCCCGCAACACAGGGCACACCGGCGTCGAGCATGGCGAGTTTGGACAGGCGTTTGCTGCCCATCAGTTCGATGGCCTCGACGCTGGGGCCGATGAAGGTCAAGCCGGCCTCCAGGCAGGCTTTGGCGAATCGGGCGTTTTCGGAGAGGAAGCCGTAGCCGGGGTGGATGGCGTCGGCGCCGGTTTTCCTGGCGGCATCGAGAATGGCCGGGATGTTCAGGTAAGACTGTTGTACGGGAGCGGGGCCGATGTTGACGGCTTCGTCGGCCATCTGGACATGCAGCGCCTCGGCGTCGGCGTCGCTGTAGACGGCCACGGTGCGGTAGCCCAGGGCTTGGGCGGTGCGCTGGATACGGCAGGCGATCTCACCGCGGTTGGCGATCAGGATTTTGCTGAATGGCATCATTTGCACCACCCTGGCTGACGCTTTTGTACAAAGGCCTGAGTCCCCTCAATCCCTTCCTCCCCCCTGACGGCCTCGGCAAACCACTGCGCCCCGCGATCCAACACACTCTCAAGCGGCTCATCGACACTGGCCAGCAACAGCGCCTTGGTCCGTCCATTCGCCCCGGGGGCGCACTTGAGCACCTCGCCCAACACCTCATCCAGACGCTGCGCCAGGGCCTGCGGATCCGTCTCGACAAAATGCACCACGCCCAACCGCTCAGCTTGCACCCCGTCAAACCGCGCCGCCGTCAGCGCCAACCGGCGTGCCTGGGTCAGCCCGATTCGCTTGACCACAAACGGCGCTATCTGCGCCGGCAGCAGGCCCAGGCGGGTCTCCGGCAAGCCGAACTGCGCCTGATGATCGGCAATCGCAATATCACTGACACACGCCAAGCCAAACCCGCCGCCCAGCACTGCGCCTTGCAACACCACGATCACCACCTGCGGCAGCGCTTCGACTTGCTGCAACAGCGTGCCGAACGCCCGATTCAACGCCTGTAACTGATCGCCGGCGTGGAGCATGTCCTTCACATCCGCGCCGGCACAGAAATGCCCGCCGACGCCCGTGATCACCAACGCCCGTATCTGGCTGTCCAGCCCTGCCAGCACCGTGCGCAGTTCATTGACCATTTCCAGGCTCATCGCATTGCGGCATTCGGGGCGGTTGAGGGTGATGTGCAGCACGCCGTGATGCGCTTCGAGCAACAGGGTGTTCATGACTTTTTACCGGGCAAGGTACCCATCAGTTTGCAGAGGATGCCCAGCATGATTTCATCGGCCCCGCCGCCGATCGACACCAGGCGCACGTCGCGGTAGGCGCGGGCCACCGGGTTGTCCCACATGTAGCCCATGCCGCCCCAGTATTGCAGGCAACTGTCGCTGACCTCGCGGCCCAGGCGCCCGGCCTTGAGCTTGGCCATGGAGGCCAGGCGCGTGACGTCCTGGCCTTTGATGTATTGCTCGGTGGCCTGGTACACCAGGGCGCGCAGGCATTCGATTTCGGTGGCCAATTCAGCCAGGCGAAAGTGGATCACCTGGTTGTCGATCAAAGCCTTGCCGAACGTCTGGCGCTTCTTGCAGTAGTCGATCGTGCTGTCAATGCAGTACTCCAGGCCCTTGATCATATTGGCCGCGCCAAACAGGCGTTCTTCCTGGAATTGCAGCATCTGCATCATGAAGCCCGCGCCTTCGTGGCCGATACGGTTGCGCTGGGGCACGCGCACGTCATCGAAGAACACCTGCGCGGTCTCGGAACTGTGCATGCCGAGTTTTTCCAGGGGCGGGCTGACACGGATGCCGGGCGTGTTCATCGGCACCATGATCAGCGACTTGTTGATGTGCGGTTTGTCGTCGGAGGTGTTGGCCAGCAGGCAGATAAAGTCGGCGCTGGAGGAGTTGGTGATCCACATTTTGCTGCCGTTGATCACGTAGTCGCCACCGTCCTTGCGCGCATGGGTTTTCAACCCGGCCACATCGGAGCCGGCGCCGGTTTCCGAGACGCCGATACAGCCCACTTGTTCGCCGCTGATGGCTGGCCGGAGGAACTCGTCGCGCAATTCATCGGAGCCGAAGCGGGCGAGGGCCGGGGTGCACATATCGGTTTGCACGCCAATGGACATGGGAATGCCGCCGCAACGAATAGTGCCGAATTCTTCGGCGGCGACAATCGAATAGCTGTAGTCCAGGCCCATGCCGCCGAATGCCTCAGGCTTGGAAATGCCCAGCAGGCCCAGCTCGCCGGCCTTGCGGAAGATGTGGTGGATGGGAAAGCGCCCGGCTTTTTCCCATTCATCCACATGCGGGTTGATCTCGCGGTCGACAAAGGCACGGACGGTGCGGCGCAGTTCCTGGTGTTCCTGGGTGAAGATCATTGTTGTTGTTCTCCTGTTAGAAACGCGCCACGCCAAAACTGTTGGGCTGCAACTGCCTGACCTCGGCTTCGTGGCAGATATCCAGCAGCAACCCCAGCAACGTGCGCGTATCGCGGGGGTCTATCAGCCCGTCATCCCACAGGTTGGCACTGCCATACAGCGCAGTGGACTGGCTGTCGAGTTTCTGTGCGGTGACCTGTTCCAGCATGTCGAGCACCTTGGGGTCGGGCACCAGGCCGTCTTTCAGTTGCTTGGCTTCGGTGACGATGCGCAGCACCTTGCCGGCCTGCGCGCCGCCCATCACCGCCGTGCGGCTGTTGGGCCAGGCGAAGATGAACCGTGGGTCCAGGCCGCGGCCGCACATCGCGTAGTTGCCGGCACCGTAGGAGCCGCCGACCACAATCGTGAGTTTAGGCACCCGCGCCGTCGCCACGGCCTGAATCATCTTCGCGCCATGCTTGATCACGCCTTGCTGCTCCGATTCGGTGCCGACCATGAAACCGGTGGTGTTGTGCAGGAACAGCAGCGGCGTGCGGCTCTGGTCGCATAGCTGGATAAACTGCGCGGCTTTGCTGGCCCCCTTGGGTGTGATCGGGCCGTTGTTGCCGATCACGCCCAGCGCACGGCCCTGGATGTGCAAGTGGCCGCACACGGTGTGGGCATCGAACTCGCCCTTGAATTCGAGGAAGGCGGAGCCGTCCGCCAGGCGCGCGAGGATTTCACGCACGTCGTAGGGCTTTTTCGGGTCATCGGGGATCAACCCCAGCAGTTCGTCGATGGGATACAACGGTTCTGTGTAAGACCGCTTCGGGGCGGGCGGCAGTCGGTCATTCCAGGGCAGCAGGGCGACGATTTCGCGCACGATACGCACGCCGTTCGCATCATTTTCCGCCAGGTACTCCGCGGTGCCGGCGGTTTGCGCATGCATTTCAGCGCCACCCAAGGCTTCATCGGTCGCCACTTCGCCGGTGGCGGCCTTGAGCAGAGGCGGCCCGGCGAGGAACAGCTTGGCGTTGCCGCGCACGACCACCACGTAATCCGACAGCCCGGGCTGATAGGCCCCACCCGCCGTGGCGGAGCCATGCACCACGGTAATCTGCGGCAAGCCCATGGCCGACATGCGTGCCTGATTGGCAAAGCTGCGGGCGCCTTCGACAAAAATCTCGGCGGCATAGTTGAGGTTCGCGCCGCCACTTTCCGCCAGGGTCACCACCGGCAGTTTGTTCTCCATGGCGATCTGTTGCAGGCGCAGGGATTTCTTCAGGCCCGTGGGGGAAATAGTCCCGCCCTTGATCGCACTGTTATTGGCCACCACCAGCATGCGTACGCCACTGACGTAGCCGATGCCGGCGATCAAGCCACCGCCGGCGGCGCTGCCGTCCTTGTCATCGTGGAGTTTGTAGCCGGCCAGGCTCGCCAGTTCAAGGAACGGTGCGCCGGGGTCCAGCAGCAGGTTGAGGCGTTCGCGGGGCAGCAGTTGGTTGCGCCGTTCGAACTTGGGTTTGGCCTCCTGCGCTTTGCTCAGCAAGTGCTGTTGCAGTTGGTGCAGTTGTTCAAGGCTGGCCAACAGCGCTTCGCGGTTTTGCGCGAATTGCGGGCTATGGACGTCGATCCGGGTTTCGATCACCGGCATGGTGTTATTGCTCCGCCTTGAGCACATCGGGCACAGACGCACGATGGAAACCATTGAACGACGCGCTGGGTGGCTGCGCCTTGTGCAGCGGCCAGGCGCGGCTGCCCAGGCTGGCGGCGCCGTCGATGCGCAGGGTGCTGCCGCTGATAAAGGCCGCGGCGGGGCTGAGCAGGAACACAATGGCGGCGCTGACCTCCGACTCGGTGCCGATGCGCTTGAGCGGCACCTGTTCGCGCAACGTCGGGATCACCGCCTTGAACGCGCCTTCGTAAGTGTCCATGCCGCTGGAGGCAATCCAGCCCGGTGCCACGGCATTGACCCGCACACCGGCGTAACCCCATTCGAACGCGGCGGTCTTGGTGAAGTTGTCCATGCCCGAGCGGGCCGCTCCGGAATGACCCATGCCAGGCATGCCGCCCCACATGTCGGCGAGCATGTTGACGATGGCGCCGCCGTGCTGGCTCATGGATTGGTTGAACACTTCACGGGCCATCAGGAAGCCGCCGACCAGGTTGGTACGCAGTACGGTTTCAAAGCCTTTCTGGTTGATCGAGGCGAGTGGCGATGGGTACTGGCCGCCGGCGTTATTCACCAGCCCGTGGATCGGCCCGTGCTCGCCGATGAGCTGGCTGACGAGTGCTTTTACCGCCGCTTCATCGCGAATATCGCAAGCCTGCCAGTGGGCGTTGCCACCGTCCTGGGCTATTTCCGCCGCTACTGCCTGGAGTTTTTCCGGTTTGCGCCCCACGATTATTACCTGGGCGCCCAGGGCCGCCAGTTCATGGGCGGTGCAGCGGCCAATACCGCTGCCGCCTCCCGTGACAATCAGGGTTTGCCCTTGGAACAGGTTGGCTTTGAAGATCGAGTCGAAGGCCACGGCAACGGTCCTTTAGCGAAGTTGATCGGCAATGTGCTGCGGCACGGCGATAGGGATTTCCAGCAGTTGCTGGGCAAACGCCTTGCCTTGCGGGTCGATGCGCAGGCTGGCGATACCACCGCCGCCCAGGGCGTTTTCCAGCAGGAAATTCAGGCTGTGGCTGCCGGGCAAATACCAGCGCTCGACGCGGCCATGCAGGGGGTCGAGTACATGGCTCATCCAATCGACGATCACTTCCGGGGTCAGCGCTTCGGCGATCCACGGCAGGTACTCGGGTGCGCGGGCGATCACGCCGATGTTGCTGTGGTTGCCCTTGTCCCCGGAGCGCGCCACGGCCAGTTTCACCAGCGGTACGCTGGCATCTGCGCGGCCTTGAGGCTTGGGTGGATCAAGCGGTGCGGCCGGCGTGGCGAGCGCATGCACGGGCGGCAACGCGCAGGCGTGGCGATGGCCTTGGCACTCGACCAGCGGCTCACACGCGGTTTTGTCGACCAGGAACGAAAACAGTCGGATCAACGGGTAGACCGAAGGTCGCCCACCGACGATGCCGGTCAGGCCCGGTGCCATGCCGGTCGCCGCCTGGGCGATTTCACGGGCGAACAGCACCAGTGCCTGCTTGTTCGGGTGGCGCACGGCGAGCTTCACCACCACTTCGCGGCTGTCGTGGCGTCGGGCGTGGGCGCCGTAGGTGGCTTCGCTGCCCAGCAGTTCGATATTCACTTCGGTGTAGGGGCCCCAACCGCGCTGGCTGAACAACTCCGACGTCTTGTTGATGATTGCCTGGCTGACGCGCTCGGCCTTGGCCACCGCATCGATCCCGGCCAGCAGGCAACTGGCGGTACAGCGAAAGCCATCCAGGTAAGTGGCACTGACTTTGTACTGTGCAGTCGGCGGCAAGCCCATGGCGCCGTGCAGGCGTACGCAGTTTTTGCCCTGTTGCTGCAAGCGCACCTGGCTGAAATCGCAGATCACATCGGGCAACAGGTACGCACGCGGGTCGCCGATTTCATACAGCAGTTGCTCGGCCACGCTGAGTTCACTGATCAATCCGCCCGTCCCCTCGACTTTGTTCACGGTGAACTGGCCGTCGGCGCTCACCTCGACGATGGGGAAGCCGATGTGTTCGTAGTCCGGCACGTCGCGCCAATCGGTGAAGTTGCCGCCGGTGCACTGTGCGCCGCATTCGATAATGTGCCCGGCCAGGGCGGCTTGGGCCAGGCGGTCATAGTCCTGCCAGGACCAGCCGAACTCATGCACCAGTGCGGCACTGACCACGGCGCTGTCGACCACCCGGCCGGTGATGACGATATCGGCGCCCAGCGCCAGCGCCTGGACGATGCCGGGCGCGCCGAGATAAGCGTTGGCGGACACGCAGGCCGGCGGCAGCGGCGCGCCGTTGAACAGGTCGGTGACGCCGTGCAGTTGCTTGAGCCGGGGTTGCAGGTCGTCGCCCAGCAGCACGGCGATTTTCAGCGGCAGCCGGGCTTTATCGCAGGCCGCTTGCAGCGCCGCAGCGCAGGCTTGTGGATGGATGCCGCCGGCGTTGCTGATCACGCGGATGCCCTGGCGCTGGATCTCGGCCAACAGTGGCGTGAGCACCTCGACGAAGTCGGTGGCGTAGCCGGCCTGGGGATCTTTCAAGCGCGCCCCGGCGAGGATCGACATTGTGACTTCCGCCAGGTAGTCGAACACCAGGTAGTCCAGCGCGCCGCCCTGCACCAACTGGGCGGCTGCCGTGCTGGTATCGCCCCAGAAAGCGCTGGCGCAGCCGATACGAACCGTCTTGCTCATGAGAAATCCTTCCTCGAATGGCTGGGTCGAGACTACCAAGCAAGCGCTTGGTTTGTAAACTCCCGACACAAGTTCTGCCCAAGCGCTTGCTTGGGTGGCAGTCACAGCCTAAATTGCCGCCCAAGACGTTAGTAGAAATAAAGGAGAGCAGCATGGATGAGCACAAAGCCCAGCGGGTGATGCGCACCATGGTCGATGGCGGCCAATTGACCGACCCCGACAGCGCCCGGGGCAAATTGCTGCAAACCGCGGCTCACCTGTTTCGCAACAAGGGCTTTGAACGCACCACGGTGCGCGATCTGGCCGGCGCCGTGGGCATTCAGTCCGGCAGCATCTTTCATCACTTCAAAAGCAAGGACGAGATCCTGCGTGCGGTGATGGAGGAAACCATTCACTACAACACCGCGATGATGCGTGCTTCCCTCGAGGAGGCGAGCAACGTGCGCGAACGGGTGCTGGCGCTGATCCGCTGCGAATTGCAATCGATCATGGGCGGCAGTGGCGAGGCCATGGCGGTGCTGGTCTACGAATGGCGCTCGCTGTCGGCCGAAGGCCAGGCGCGGGTATTGGCGCTGCGCGATGTGTACGAAAATATCTGGCTGCAAGTGCTGGAGGAGGCGAAGGCCGCCGGGTACATCAAGGGGGATGTGTTTATTACGCGGCGCTTCCTGACCGGTGCCTTGTCCTGGACCACCACCTGGTTTCGTGCCCAGGGCAGCCTGACGCTTGAGCAATTGGCTGACGAAGCCCTGCTGATGGTGCTGAAGGCCGATTGAGGCGCAAGCTGTTAATTTGGCGACGAAAGTTGTCTCGCCTGAGAAAAACGCCTAGCTTACTGATATCAGAGTTTAAACGGTGTGTGCCTTGATGTTATCGCCATGGCGGCTGGCTGCAGGACTTACATTATGGGCCGTGGGCACCGGAGGCTGGATGCCGGCTTCTGCTGCGCAACTGGTGAGGATCGGTGCCGCGCATTTTCCGCCCTACACCGTGCGTCCCGAACAAGGGGCCGACACCGGGATACTGCCGCAATTGGTCGAAGCCCTGAACACGTTGCAAAGCGACTACCAGTTTGTCCTGGTGCCGACCTCGATCCCCCGGCGTTTCAGGGACTTCGAGCAGGGCCGGGTTGATATGGCTATCTTCGAAAACCCTGCTTGGGGTTGGAAGGATATTCCTCACACCAGTGTCGACATGGGCCTGGAGGATGCGGAAATTTTCGTCGCCCAGCGTGAGCCCGAGCGCGACCAGCGTTATTTCGCCGACCTGACCGGCAAGCGCCTCGCGGTGTTCAGCGGTTATCACTACGCCTTCGCCAACTTCAACGCCGACCCCAAATACCTGGCCGAACACTTCAACGCCACGCTGACCTATTCCCATGACAGCAACCTGCTGATGGTCGTGCGCGGGCGTGCCGATATCGCGCTGGTGACGCGTTCGTACCTGAGTGACTTCATGGTGCGCAATGCGGACATGGCGGGGAAATTCCTGGTCTCGGAGCGCATCGACCAGGTGTATCACCACTACGCCTTGCTGCGGCCGAAAGCGCCGATCACCGGAGAGGCGTTCGCCGCGTTGCTCAAGCATTTGCGCGATAACGGCCAGATGCTGAAGATTTTCGAGCCGTATCGCATCGATGTGATGCCGGTGCCCTGAACCTACACCCGCCGCGCAAACGTATCGCTGTGGCTGCCCGACACCTTGCGGCAATGCACCAGCGCATCCCGGATCATGAAGTTCACCAGAGTCGGCGATACGCCCAGCTCCTTGGCGATGTCCTTTTGCGGCACGCCGTGCAGGCGGTACATCTCGAACGCATAGCGGGTGCGCTGGGGCAACTCCGTCAGGGCGTCGGCGATGTTTTCCAGGGTGTTGAAATTAATGTGCGAGGTTTCCGGTGATGCACCGTGAATCACCACATTCAGACCTTCCTCTTCCGGTCCCGAATACTTGAGTTCCAGCGCCTGCTTGCGGTAGTGGTCGATCGCCAGGTTGCGCACGATCTGGAACAGATAACTCAGTTGGGCCTTGAACGAAGAAGTGATCGTCGGCGCTGACTGCAAGCGAAAGAAGGCGTCTTGCACGACGTCTTCAGCGCGGGAGCGACACCCGGTAATTCTGGCCGCAATCTTCACCAGGATCAGTCGATTGTCGACGAATGCCTGGAGAAGCGGTGAGTCGCACCTGCCTGTGGATACTGGTTCCGTCATGGAAATTCACCTTGTCGCAAAAGAGGTTAGGGGAGGGCGTCCGTGCTGAAGCCTCCTACACATCGGGCAACAAATTATGCTTAATGATAATTATTGTCAAATGAGAGAAAGAACTAATCCTATGCCTTTCTGCAAGGTGTGAACCGCGTCTCGCGCGTCCCGGGCGACTAATTATTTACCGGCTCCGTCCGTTCTCATGGGTGACAGGTCCGTTAGCGAAACGGCCAAGGATCAGCACCCGCAGGAGGGCGAAATGGGTTTTTACCGTGCAAACAGCGTGTTTCAGTGGGGAGTCCTCAAACCATGAGCACACCCACCCGACTGCGCCTGTTCTGCCTGCCCCATTCGGGCGCCAGCGCCTCGGTTTACGCCCGCTGGCGCCGTGCCTTGCCGGACTGGCTGCAAGTGTGCCCGCTGGAGTTGCCAGGGCGCGGCATGCGCATGGACGAGCCCTTGCAGCGTGATATCAAGGCATTGGCGGCCCAGCTAGCCGATGAAATCAGCCACCACCTGGATGGCCCCTACGCGCTGTTCGGTCATAGCCTCGGTGGCCTGCTGGCCTTTGAGTTGGCCCATGCGCTAAGCCTGCGCGATGCGCCCGCGCCACTGGCGTTGTTCGCCTCCGGCACGGCTGGCCCGGCCCGTCGCGATGTCAGTGAATACGCTATCGAAAAGACCGACGAACAATTGCTCGCCCGCCTGCGTGAGCTGCAGGGCACCGCCGAAGAAGCCCTGGCCAACCCTGAATTGATGCAGTTGATGCTGCCGATCCTGCGCGCCGATTTCCTGCTGTGCGGCAGCTTCAAGTATGGCGAGCGCGAGCCGCTGGGCATGCCCATCCATGTGTTCGGCGGCAAGCAAGACAGCGTGCGTGCCGACCAGTTGCTGGACTGGCAGATCGATGCCGCCAGTGGCTTCTCCCTGGACATGTTCGACGGCCATCACTTCTTTCTCGTGCAGCACGAAAGCGCCGTGCTGCGCTGCCTGCGTCGTTATGCCGATGAGCACCTGAGCCGTTGGCGCACTGGCACGACGCGGCAGCGAATCGCCGGCTGAACGCTTTCCAATTTTCGATTTTCCCGTAAGCCGATTTCAGGCAGGAACCCCATGATGGACGCCTTCGAACTTCCCCGCACCCTGGTCCAGTCCCTTCAACGTCGCGCCGCGCAGACCCCGGACCAGGTCGCCCTGCGCTTCCTCGCCGAATCCGCCGAGCACAACGTAGTGCTCAGTTACCGTGACCTGGACCAACGTGCCCGCACCATCGCCGCCGCCTTGCAAGCCAATGCGGCACTGGGTGAACGTGCGGTGCTGTTGTTCCCCAGCGGCCCGGATTACGTCGCGGCGTTCTTCGGTTGCCTGTACGCCGGGGTGATCGCGGTGCCGGCCTACCCGCCGGAGTCCACGCGCCGGCATCACCAGGAACGCTTGCTGTCGATCATCAAGGATGCCGAGCCGCGCCTGCTGCTGACCATCGCCAGCCTCGCCGATGGCCTGGCCCGGATCGAGAATGCGCCGCCGGTGTTGAGCGTCGACAACCTGGATAGCACGATCGCCGACGGCTGGATCGAACCCGAACTGCAGGCTGACGACATCGCCTTCCTGCAATACACCTCCGGCTCCACGGCGCTGCCCAAGGGCGTGCAAGTCAGCCATGGCAACCTGGTGGCCAACGAAGTGCTGATCCGGCGCGGGTTTGGTATCGACCTGAACCCGGATGACGTGATTGTCAGCTGGCTGCCGCTGTACCACGACATGGGCCTGATCGGTGGGCTGCTGCAACCGATTTTCAGCGGCGTGCCCTGTGTATTGATGGCGCCGGCCTATTTCCTCGCGCGGCCATTGCGCTGGCTGGAAGCGATCAGCGAATACGGCGGCACCATCAGTGGCGGGCCGGATTTCGCCTATCGACTGTGCAGCGAGCGGGTCAGCGAGTCAGCCCTGGAACGCCTCGATTTGAGCCGCTGGCGCGTGGCGTACTCGGGTTCCGAGCCGATCCGCCTCGACACCTTGGAGCGCTTTGCCGAGAAGTTCGCGGCGTGCGGTTTCTCTTCAAACCATTTCTTTGCTTCTTACGGCTTGGCCGAGGCGACCTTGTTTGTCGCCGGCGGCACGCGAGGGCAGGGCATCCCGGCCATGCGCATGGACGAACAGGCCCTCGCCGCCAACCGCGCTGAGCCTGGGCAGGGCAGTGCGATCATGAGTTGCGGCACCAGCCAACCGGAACATGCGGTGCTGATCGCTGACCCGCACACGCTCAAGGCGCTAGCCGATAACCACGTCGGCGAACTCTGGGCCACCGGGCCGAGCATCGCCCACGGTTACTGGCGCAACCCCGAAGCCACCGCCAAGACGTTTGTGCAACAGGCCGGCCGTACCTGGCTGCGCACCGGCGACCTAGGCTTTATCCGCGACGGCGAGGTGTACATCACCGGTCGCCTCAAGGATCTGCTGATCGTGCGCGGCCACAACCTGTATCCCCAGGACATCGAGCAAACCCTCGAGCGCGAGGTGCAAGGCATACGCAAGGGCCGGGTCGCCGCATTTGCGGTGCATGATCAGGGCCTGGAGGGCATCGGTATCGCCGCCGAAATCAGCCGCAGCGTGCAGAAAATCCTGGCGCCCGAGGCGCTGATCAAGGCCATCCGCCAAGCCGTGGCCGAGGCCTGCCAGGAAGCCCCGAGCGTGGTGCTGCTGCTCAACCCCGGCGCCTTGCCAAAGACCTCCAGCGGCAAGCTGCAGCGTGCGGCGTGCGCGCTTCGCCACGCCGATGGCAGCCTCGACAGCTATGCGCAGTTCCCCGAGGTGCAAGCCAAGGCTAGGGATGCGGCGCTGGAGTCGGCGCTGCAACAGCAGATCGCAGCGATCTGGTGCGAGCAGTTGCAGGTCGACACGGTCGCGGCGGATGACCATTTCTTTCTGCTCGGCGGCAACTCCATTACCGCGACCCAGGTGGTGGCGCGCTTGCGTGAAGCGCTGGGCCTGGAACTGAACCTGCGCCTGCTGTTCGAAGCGCCGACCCTGTCGGCGTTTGCCGCCGACGTAGCGCAATTGCAACAGGACGGTGGCGTTGCCCAAGGCGCGATTCACGCTCTGTCACGTCAGGACGAGTTGCCTCAATCGCTGGCGCAAAACCGCCTGTGGATCACCTGGCAGTTGGACCCCCACAGCAGCGCCTACACCATTCCCGGTGGGCTGCGCTTGCGTGGCGAGCTGGATGAAGACGCGGTGCGCAGCAGTTTTGCGCAACTGGCCCAGCGCCACGAAGCCCTGCGTACACGCTTTTACGAGCGTGACGGCCAGGCGTTCCAGCGTATCGATAAAAGCACCGAGTTCGACCTGCAACGGATCGACCTCAGCGACCTGCCGGTTGCCGAGCGTGAATCCCGTGCCCAACAGATCCGTGAAGACCAGGCGCGCGCGCCGTTCGACCTGGAGAAAGGCCCGCTGCTGCGGGTGACCCTGGTGCGCCTGGACGATGAAGATCACCACTTGCTGGTGACCTTGCACCACATCATCGCCGACGGTTGGTCACTGAACATCCTGATCGACGAATTCTCCCGCTTGTATGCCGCCGCCACTCAGGGCCAACCCCTGGAACTACCGCCGCTGGCCCTGCAATACGCCGACTACGGCAGTTGGCAGCGCCAATGGTTGGCCGAGGGCGAAGGCCAGCGGCAACTGGCGTACTGGCGGGCGCAGTTGGGCGAGGAGCACCCGGCCCTGAGCCTGGCCACCGACCATCCGCGCTCCGCGCAGCAGCGTCACAGCGCCTCGCGCCATAGCGTGCGCCTGAGCGCGGGCCTCAGCGAAGCGATTCGCCAGACCGCCCAGGCCCATGAGTCGACGCCGTTCATGCTGTTGCTGGCGGCGTTCCAAAGCCTGTTGCACCGCTACAGCGGCCAGCGCGATATCCGTATCGGTGTGCCGAATGCCAACCGCCCACGCCAGGAAACCCAGGGCTTGATCGGCTTTTTCATCAACACCCTGGTGCTGCGCGCCGAGCTGGAGGCGCGCCTGCCGTTCGATCAGCTGTTGGCCGCCACTCGCGACACCATGCTGGGAGCCCAGGCCCATCAGGATCTGCCCTTCGAGCAGTTGCTCGAAGCCTTCCCGCAAGCCCGTGAGCAAGGGCTGTTTCAAGTGATGTTCAACCATCAGCAACGTGACCTGAGCGCTTTGCGCCGCTTGCCGGGGATGTTGGCCGATGAGTTGCCGTGGCACAGTCGCGAAGCCAAGTTCGACCTGCAACTGCATAGCGAAGAAGACCGCAACGGGCGCCTGAGCCTGTCGTTCGACTACGCCGATGAGCTGTTCGAAAGCCGCACCGTCCAGCGCCTGGCCGAGCACTTCATCAACCTGCTGCACGCGGTGTGCGAGCAGCCGCAGCAGGCCATCGGCGAGCTGACGCTGATGCACACCAATGAGCAGGCTCCCTGGAGTGAGGCGCCGTGCGCGCCGGCCACCCGCTGGCTGCCCGAGTTGTTCAGCCAGCAGGCTTCGGACAACCCCGCGCTGGTCTGGCAGGACGGCAGCCTGAGCTTCGCCCAACTGCACAACCAGGCCAACCGCCTGGCGCATTACCTGCGTGACAAAGGCGTTGGCCCGGATGTGTGCGTGGCCATCGCCGCCGAGCGTTCGCCGCAGTTGCTGATCGGCCTGTTGGCGATCATCAAGGCGGGCGGCGCCTATGTGCCGCTGGACCCGGATTACCCCGCCGAGCGCCTGGCCTACATGCTCAACGACAGCGGCGTCGAACTGCTGCTGACCCAGACCGCCTTGCTCGAGCAACTCCCGGCGGCCGACGGCGTGTGCGTGATCGCCATGGACAGCCTGCACCTCGACAGCTGGCCGAGCCAGGCGCCGGGCTTGCACCTCAACGGCGACAACCTCGCCTATGTGATCTACACCTCCGGCTCTACCGGCCAGCCCAAAGGCGTGGGCAATACCCATGCGGCCCTGGCCGAGCGCTTGCAGTGGATGCAGGCCACCTATTGCCTGGATGAAACCGACGTGCTGATGCAAAAGGCGCCGATCAGTTTCGACGTGTCGGTGTGGGAATGCTTCTGGCCGTTGATCACCGGTTGCCGGCTGGTGTTGGCCGGCCCCGGCGAACATCGCGACCCGCAGCGCATCGCACAATTGGTGCAAGCGCACGGCGTGACCACGCTGCACTTTGTGCCGGCGCTGTTGCAGCTGTTTATCGACGAGCCCCTGGCGCGTGAATGCACCAGCCTGCGTCGCGTGTTCTCCGGGGGCGAGGCGTTGTCTGCCGAACTGCGCAACCGGGTGCTGGCGCAATGGCCGGCCGTGCAATTGCACAACCGTTATGGCCCGACAGAAACCGCGATCAACGTCACCCATTGGCACTGCGATGTGGCAGACGGCGAGCGCTCGCCGATCGGCCGACCCTTGGGCAACGTGATCTGCCGCGTGTTGGACGAGCAGTTCAACCCGGTGCCATTGGGTGTGCCGGGTGAGCTGTGCATCGGCGGTATCGGCCTGGCGCGGGGTTACCTCGGTCGCGCCGGGTTGACGGCTGAGCGTTTTGTCGCGGACCAGCACGGCACCCGCCTGTATCGCACCGGTGACCGCGCCCGCTGGAGCGCCGACGGTGTGCTGGAATACCTGGGGCGTCTTGATCAGCAGGTCAAACTGCGCGGCTTCCGTGTCGAGCCTGAAGAAATCGAAGCGCGCCTGCTGGCCCAAGAGGGCATTGCCCAGGCCGTGGTGCTGGTGCGTGAGGCCAAGCTGATCGGTTACTACACCGCCCCGGCCGGGCTGGACGAGCAGGCCGTGAAAACCGCCCTGGCCGCCGAGCTGCCGGAATACATGGTGCCCGCGCTGCTGATGCGCCTGGATGCCCTGCCGCTGAGCCCCAGCGGCAAAGTCGACCGGCGTGCGCTGCCGGAGCCCGTGTGGCAGCTGCGTGAACATGTCGAGCCCGAGACCCCGTTGCAGCAGCAGATCGCAGCGATCTGGCGCGAGGTGCTGGGCCTGCCCCGTGTCGGCCTGCGCGATGACTTTTTCGCCCTCGGCGGCCATTCGTTGCTGGCCACGCAAATCATTTCCCGCACCCGCCAGGCGTGTGACGTCGAACTGCCGCTGCGCACCTTGTTCGAAGCCAGCGAGTTGGGTGCTTTCGCCGAGCAGGTCGGGCTGATCCAGGCGGCGGGCCATCGCAACCAGCAAGCCCCCATCGCCCGGGTCGACCGCAGCGTGCCGGTGCCGTTGTCCTATTCCCAGCAACGCATGTGGTTCCTCTGGCAGATGGAACCGGACAGCCCGGCCTACAACGTCGGCGGCATGGCGCGCCTGCGCGGCGTGCTGGATGTGGGGCGTTTTGAGGCGGCGTTGCAAGCCCTGATCATGCGCCATGAAACCCTGCGCACCACCTTCCCGAGTGTCGATGGCGTGGCGTATCAGAAGGTCTCGCGCCAGACCGAACTGCGCATGGACTGGCGGGATTTCTCGGCACTCGCTCCAGCCGATTGCCAGCAACGCCTGCAACAACTGGCCGAGCATGAAGCCCACACGCCCTTCAACCTGGAAACCGGGCCGTTGCTGCGTGCATGCCTGGTCAAGGCCGGTGAGCAGGAACACTACCTGGTGCTGACCCTGCACCACATCGTCACCGAAGGCTGGGCCATGGACATCTTCGCCCGTGAACTCAGCGCGCTCTATGAAGCCTTCATCGACGAGCGCGATTCGCCGCTGGCGCCGTTGCCGGTGCAATACCTGGACTACAGCGTGTGGCAGCGCCAGTGGCTGGAGTCCGGTGAGCGCCAGCGTCAACTGGATTACTGGACGGCGCAACTGGGCCATGAGCACCCCTTGCTCGAACTGCCCGCCGACCGTCCACGGCCACCGGTGCAAAGCCACCAGGGCGAGTTGTACCGCTTCGACCTGAGCGATACGTTGGCCGCCCGCGTGCGTGCCTTCAATGCCGAGCGCGGCCTGACCCTGTTCATGACCATGACCGCCACCCTGGCCGTGCTGCTTTACCGCTACAGCGGCCAGACCGACCTGCGCATCGGCGCGCCGGTGGCCAACCGTATCCGCCCGGAAAGCGAAGGGCTGATCGGTGCGTTCCTCAACACCCAAGTCTTGCGTTGCCAACTCGACGGGCAGATGCGTGTCGGCGAGTTGTTCGAGCAGGTGCGCCATACGGTGATCGAGGGCCAGTCCCACCAGGACCTGCCGTTCGACCATCTGGTGGAAGCCCTGCAACCTACGCGTAGCGCGGCGTACAACCCGTTGTTCCAGGTGATGTGCAACGTGCAGCGCTGGGAGTTCCAGCAAAGCCGCCAGCTGGCCGGCATGACCGTCGAGTACCTGGCCAACGATGCCCGCGCCACCAAGTTTGACTTGAACCTGGAAGTCACCGACCTCGACCAGCGCCTGGGTTGCTGCCTGACCTACAGCACCGACCTGTTCGACGAGCCGCGTATCGCACGCATGGCCGAGCATTGGCGCAACCTGCTGGAAGCCTTGATCGGCGATCCGCAACAACGCCTCAGCGAGCTGCCGCTGCTCAGCGCTGCTGAGCAACGTGCATTGCAGGACAGCCTGGGCGTTGCGGCGGGCGAACATCGTCTCGACCAATGCCTCCACACGCTGTTCAGCCAGCAAGCGGCGAAGCGGGGCGATGCGCCCGCGTTGACCTTTGCCGGGGTGACCCTCAGCTACCGCGAACTGGACGAACGCGCCAATCGCCTGGCCTGGATGCTGCGCGAGCGCGGTGTCGGCCCACAGGTGCGCGTGGGCCTGGCGCTGCCGCGCTCGCTGGAAATGGTCATTGGCCTGCTGGCGATTCTCAAGGCCGGCGGCGCCTATGTGCCGCTGGACCCGGAGTACCCGCTCGACCGTTTGCACTACATGATCGAAGACAGCGGCATTGGCCTGTTGCTCAGCGATGCGGCGATGTTCGAAGCCCTTGGCGAGTTGCCGGCCACGCTGGCGTGCTGGTGCCTGGAAGAGGATCTGCCGGTATTGGCCAACTATCCGGCGACCGAGCCGCCATTGCTCAACCTGCCACAGCATCAGGCGTACCTGATCTACACCTCCGGCTCCACCGGCAAGCCCAAAGGCGTGGTGGTGTGCCATGGTGAAATCGCCATGCATTGCCGGGCGGTGATCGAGCGTTTCGGGATGCGCGCGGATGACTGTGAGCTGCACTTCTATTCGATCAACTTCGACGCCGCCACCGAGCGTCTGCTGGTGCCGCTGCTCAGCGGTGCACAGGTGGTGTTGCGCGCCCAGGGCCAGTGGGACGCCGAGGAAATCTGCGCGCTGATCCGCACCCATCGCATCAACATCCTGGGCTTCACGCCGAGTTACGGCAGCCAGTTGGCGCAATGGTTGGCCACCCAGCAGCAGACCTTGCCAGTGCGCATGTGCATCACCGGAGGCGAGGCGCTCACTGGCGAGCATTTGCAGCGCATTCGGGCGGCCTTCCAGCCGCAGGTGTTCTTCAACGCCTATGGCCCGACCGAAACCGTGGTGATGCCGCTGGCCAGCCTGGCGCCGCAGCAGTTGGAGGCGGGCGCCGGCAGTGTGCCGATCGGCAGCATCATCGGTGACCGCCTGGCGTACATTCTCGACGCCGACCTGGCCCTGGTGCCGCAAGGTGCGACGGGCGAGTTGTACGTCGGCGGTGCCGGCCTGGCCCTGGGGTACCACCAGCGCGCAGGCATGACGGCGGAGCGGTTTGTGGCCGATCCGTTTGCTGGCCGTGGTGGCCGCCTGTATCGCACGGGTGACCTGGTACGCCAACGCGCCGATGGCGAGGTGGAGTATCTGGGGCGTATCGACCATCAGGTCAAGGTGCGAGGCTTTCGCATCGAGCTGGGCGAGATCGAAACCCGCCTGCTGGAACACGAAGCCGTGCGCGAAGCCGTGGTGCTGGCGCTGGATTCGCCGAGCGGCAAGCAACTGGTGGCGTATCTGGTCAGCGACGCCGAGCACGCCAGCTTGCGTGATGCGCTCAAGGCTCACCTCAAGGCGCAATTGCCGGACTACATGGTGCCCGCGCACCTGATCGTGCTCGACAGCATGCCGTTGACCGCCAATGGCAAGCTCGACCGTCGGGCCTTGCCGCAACCGGACCCGGAGGCCAACCGCCAACAGTATGTCGCGCCGCGCAGCGAGCTGGAGCAAACCCTGGCGGCGATCTGGTGCGCGGTATTGAACGTGCAACAGGTCGGGCTGGACGATAACTTCTTCGAGCTGGGCGGCGATTCGATCCTGTCGATCCAGGTGGTCAGCCGTGCGCGGCAGGCGGGCATTCATTTCAGCCCTCGCGACCTGTTCCAGCATCAGACGGTCCGCACCCTGGCCGCCATCGCTACGCGTTCGCAGCAGGTCAAGGCGGAGCAGGGCGTATTGACCGGCAGTTCCGGGCTCACGCCGATCCAGCACTGGTTCTTCGATACCGATATCCCCAATCGCCAGCACTGGAACCAGGCGTTGTTGCTTGCGCCGCAGCAATTGCTCGATCCGCACCGCCTGGAGCAAGCGCTGTTGGCGGTACTGGAACACCACGATGCCCTGCGCCTGAGCTTCACCGAGCGCGATGCCCAATGGCACGCCGAGCACTTGGCGGTGCCCGAAGGCGGCGTACTGATGCAGGCGCACGTGCGTGATATGGACCAATGCACGGCGCTGTTCACCGACACCCAGCGCAGCCTCGACCTGGTCCATGGGCCGCTGCTGCGTGCCTTGCTGGTGGATGGTCCGCAAGGTCAACAACGCTTGCTGATCGCGATCCACCACCTGGTGGTGGATGGCGTGTCGTGGCGCGTCGTGCTTGAAGACCTGCAAACGGTCTATCGCCAACTGAGCGATGGCCAGTCCGTCAGCCTGCCGGCCAAGACCAGTGCGCTAAGGGATTGGGCGGCACGCCTGCAAGCGTATGCCGGCAGCGAATCGTTGCGTGAAGAACTGGGCACCTGGCAGGCCCGACTGGCAGGCCCGGCGGTGGGGTTGCCGGTGGACCGTGCACACGGCTCGCTGCGCAATCGCGATGCCGATACCGTCAGTGTGCGTCTGGATGCCGAACACACGCTTCAATTGCTGCAACAGGCCCCGAGCGCCTACCGCACCCAGGTCAACGACCTGTTGCTGACCGCCCTGGCCCGCGTGCTGTGCCGCTGGAGCGGCCACGCCTCGGCGCTGATCCAGCTGGAGGGCCACGGCCGCGAAAGCCTGTTCGATGAGATCGACCTGACCCGCAGTGTCGGTTGGTTCACCAGTGCCTATCCGTTGCGCCTGACGCCACTTGAGGAGCCGGGTGCTTCGATCAAGGCCATCAAAGAGCAACTGCGCGGTGTGCCGCACAAAGGTCTGGGTTACGGCGTGCTGCGCTACCTGGCGGACGACCTGTGCAAGCAGGCCATGGCTGCGCTGCCGAGCGCCGAGATCACTTTCAACTACCTCGGCCAGTTCGACCAGAGCTTTGGTGCCGATGCACTGTTCCACCCGCTGGACGAGTCGGCAGGTGTTGCCCATGACCCGGATGCGCCGCTGCCCAACCTGTTGAGCGTCGACAGCCAGGTGTATGGCGGGGAACTGGTGCTGCGCTGGACCTTCAGCCGCGAGCGTCACGACCGCCAGACCATCCGCGAATTGGCCGAGGGCTACCTGGCCGAATTGCAACGCCTGATCGTGCACTGCCTCAAGGACGATGCCGGTGGCTTCACGCCGTCCGACTTCCCCCTGGCGCACCTGACCCAGGCGCAACTGGATGGCTTGCCGGTGCCAGCCAACGCCATCGAGGATGTCTACCCGCTGACGCCGATGCAGGAGGGCCTGTTGCTGCACACCCTACTGGAGCCGGGCACCGGTCTCTACTACATGCAGGACCGCTACCGTATCAACAGCGCCCTGGACCCGCAGCGTTTCGCCCAGGCCTGGCAGGCGGTGATCGCCCGTCACGAAGCCTTGCGCGCGTCGTTCTGCTGGAACGTCGGCGAAGACATGCTGCAAGTGATCCACAAGCCGGGTAGCACACCGATTGAATACCTGGACTGGAGCCACGATGCCGAAGAGCAACAGGAACCGCGCCTGCAAACCTTGCTCAAGGCCGAACGCGAAGCCGGTTTCGATCTGCTCAACCAGGCGCCGTTCCACCTGCGCCTGATCCGCGTGGGTGAAGCGCACTACTGGTTCATGATGAGCAACCACCACATCCTCATCGATGCCTGGTGCCGTTCGCTATTGATGAATGACTTCTTCGAGATCTATACGGCCTTGGGCGAGCACCGCGACGCGCAACTGGCGACGCCACCGCGCTACCGCGACTACATTGCCTGGCTGCAACGCCAGAACCTCAACCAGGCGCGCCAGTGGTGGCAGCAGAACCTTAAGGGGTTTGAACGCACCACGCCGATCCCTAGCGACCGCCCCTTCCTGCGTGAACACGCGGGCCACAGCGGCGGCATGGTGGTCGGCGATTGCTACACCCGCCTGGAGGCTCGCGACGGCGCGCAATTGCGCGAACTGGCCCAGGCCCACCAGCTCACCGTCAATACCTTCGCCCAGGCGGCATGGGCCTTGGTGTTGCGGCGTCTGAGCGGTGAGCGTGACGTGCTGTTCGGCGTCACCGTGGCCGGCCGCCCGGTGGCAATGCCCGAGATGCAACGCACTGTCGGCCTGTTCATCAACAGCATTGCGTTGCGCGTGAAACTGCCCGAGGACGACCAGCCTTGCAGCGTGCGCCAATGGTTGACCGGCCTGCTCGACAGCAACATGCAACTGCGTGAGTACGAGTACTTGCCGCTGGTGACGATCCAGGAACACAGCGAGCTGCCCAAGGGCCAACCGCTGTTCGACAGCCTGTTCGTGTTCGAAAACGCCCCGGTGGAAGTCTCGGTGCTCGACCATGCGCAAAGCCTGAACGCCACGTCGGACTCCGGCCGCACCCACACCAACTTCCCGCTGACCGCCGTGTGCTACCCCGGCGATGACCTCGGTCTGCACCTGTCCTATGACCAGCGTTATTTCGATGAAAGCACCGTGCAAGGCATGCTTGGCGAGTTCAAGCGCCTGCTGCTGGCGCTGGTGCAGGGCTTCCATGGCGACATGGCCGAGTTGCCCCTGATCGGCGCGCAAGAGCGCGAGTTCCTGGTGGAAGGCTGCAACCAGAGCGAGCAGGTTTACCCGTTGGAACGCAGCTATATCGAGCTGTTCGAAGAACAGGTGGCAGCCCATCCCCAACGCATTGTCGCCAGTTGCCTGGCGCAGCGCTGGAACTATGCCGAGTTGAACCGTCGCGGCAATGGCTTGGGGCACGCGCTGATCGCGGCGGGTGTCGGCCTGGATCAACCGGTGGCGTTGCTGGCCGAACGCAGCCTCGACCTGCTGGGCATGATCATCGGCAGCTTCAAGGCCGGTGCCGGTTACCTGCCGCTGGACCCCGGGCTGCCGGGCCAGCGTCTGCGCAGCATTATCGACTTGAGCCGCACACCGCTGCTGGTGTGCACCGAGGCGTGTCGCGAACTGGCCATCGAACTGCTGGAGGGCACCGATTGCGCGTTGCTGGTATGGGAGGACGTTCCGGGCCGTGGAGAAAACCCAGGTGTCTACAGCGGCCCGGACAACCTCGCGTATGTGATCTACACCTCAGGTTCCACTGGCCTGCCCAAAGGGGTGATGGTCGAACAGCGCGGCATGCTCAATAACCAATTGAGCAAGGTGCCCTATCTGCAACTGAGTGAGGCGGACGTGATCGCCCAAACCGCCTCGCAAAGCTTCGATATTTCTGTATGGCAGTTCCTCACCGCGCCGCTGTTTGGCGCACGGGTGGACATCGTGCCGAACGCGCTGGCCCATGATCCGCAAGGTTTGCTGGAGCATGTCCAGGCGCAAGGCATCACAGTGCTGGAGAGCGTGCCGTCACTGATCCAGGGCATGCTCGCCCAGGATCGCATCAGCCTCGACGGCCTGCGCTGGATGCTGCCGACCGGCGAAGCGATGCCACCGGAGCTGGCGCACCAGTGGTTGCAGCGTTATCCCGAGATTGGGCTGGTGAACGCCTATGGCCCGGCGGAGTGTTCGGATGACGTCGCGTTTTTCCGCGTCGACCTGGCGTCGACCCGTGGCACCTATCTACCGATAGGCACGCCGACCGACAACAATCGTTTGTACGTTCTGGATGGTGCGCTGGAGTTGGTGCCGCAGGGCGCGGTCGGTGAGTTGTGCGTGGCCGGTACCGGCGTTGGCCGCGGTTATGTCAGCGATCCGCTGCGTACGGCCCCGGTGTTCGTGCCGAACCCCTTCGGCGCACCGGGCGAGCGTCTGTACCGCACCGGCGACCTGGCGCGCCGTCGCAGTGACGGCGTGCTGGAGTACGTCGGGCGTATCGACCATCAAGTGAAAATTCGCGGCTACCGCATCGAACTGGGTGAAATCGAAGCCCGCCTGCATGAGCAACCCGAAGTGCGCGACGCGGCCGTCGGCGTGCAGGAAGGGGTCAACGGCAAGCATCTGGTCGGCTATCTGGTGGCGGCTGACGAAAGCCTCAACCCCAGCGAACGCCTGGACCGTATCAAGCAGCGCCTGCGCGCCGAACTGCCGGAATACATGGTGCCGCTGCACTGGCTCTGGCTCGACCGCCTGCCGCTCAACGCCAACGGCAAACTCGACCGCAAGGCCCTGCCGGCGCTGGACATCGGCCAGCTGCACAGCCAGGACTACCTGGCACCGCGCAACGCACTGGAAACCACCCTGGCCGGGATCTGGGCCGAGGTCCTCAAGGTTGAGCGGGTGGGGGTGCAGGACAACTTCTTCGAACTGGGCGGGCATTCATTGCTGGCCACGCAAATTGCCTCGCGGGTGCAGAAGACCTTGCAGCGCGATGTGCCGCTGCGGGCGATGTTCGAGTGCAGTACGGTGGCGGAGTTGGCTGAATATATCGACGGGTTGGCGGCCAATGAGATCAGTGCCGAGAAGGTGGATCGGTTGAGTGACCTGATGGCGGAATTGGAGGGATTGTGAGGCGGCCGTTAGTCGGATATAGCGTGACGTTGTGTCGGAACTGTCAATTCTGACAGTAGGCAGGCGGATGTCAAAAGGGCTCACTTGAGGAAACCCCTCGGTCTCTGACTTGAGGGGATTTCCCATGGAACAAGGAGTTCTTGTCATGACAAAAGAAAAAACAACGCACGAAGTCCCTTCAGATCCGGTCGTTGTGAAAACGTCCAAATCGGTCAAACCCAAGGCTCTGGAAGTGGATGCCCCACTCATTTCCAGTGAGGTGGATAGCACCGTTACGCCCCCCAATATGCCGGGTTCATATCTGACCGTTGATTCGCGAATGGACAGTTCGACTATCACCGTCAAGTTCCGCGCAAAGGAGGCGCCTGAGTTGGTGCTGGAGGATCTTGTAGATTCAAGCGGTGAGGCGGGCGCCAGGAAGATAGACATCCCTCTAGATTACCTGACGCCACTCATGGGGTTCACGGCTCTCATTTCCTATGAAGGGAAGTCGCAAGGGCAGGCGGCTACATCGTCGGTTAAAGAAGTAGGAATATCGTTTTACTCAGCCAGTGAAAGTGAGGCACTCGCTCCATATTTGCTACACGAAAAAAATGTAAATAACACGCCTACCTATGACATGCACGATCACCCAGACGATGAAACCGTCCTCGTGCCGGTGCCCCCTCTTGCCAAAGCGGGCGATAGAGTTTACTGCACCGCTGCCACCGAGCAGGACGCCCTCAAGCACGTTTTCTACACTGTGACTAATGGCCATGAATTGACTCCTGAAGAGGCAACTCCGGGCTACATACTCCAATTTCCCATAGCGCGTGGCTGGCTGGCACGACGTAAGCCATGGCGGTCGCTAACCCTCCAGTGTGGCTGGCTCACCAGTAAACTTGCGGCCAAGCCTCCTGCTCCTGTTCCTCCTCACTTGGAGACGCTCCTGCCCGAAAACGCTCTCGAAATCCAAAAGCGCCGAACTGCTGCTTTCATTGTGGATAATGTGCTTAAAAACTTGCCGCCTCCACATCTTCGGCAGTCGGTGCCCTACAACGAAGAATGGTGCCTTAACCCCGAACTCACCAAGGGGGGTGGTGATATAGACGCCGCTAACCTGGATACATATGCGCAGGATAAGGTTTGTTTCTATGCGAGTGGGGTCGGTTACGGACCGGAGCCGCTCGGCTGTGTCACGATTGATGAAGGTGGGGAGCTGGCGTCCGCCAAGTTGCCATCCTGTGTTGTCGCCTGTTTCTTCAACAAACCGATGACGCTGTCCTACACCATTCAGTTCCCCAATAGTGAGTCAGTACAATCATCACCTGAAAGGGTGGTCAACGTAATGGTCCCTCTGCTATCTGCGGCGGAGATTGAAGACGCAACCCTTGCCACGTTGGATCTGAATACCTTCGCGGGTGACGCGACAGCTTTTGTACCTGTCTGGGGCTACGCTGCATGCTCGGAATGCTGCTGGATGTGGATCACAGGTGAAGATGAAGACGGCAACGACCATCGTATCGACATACTGATGGGAGCGCCTGTCACGGATGATTGGAAGATGCATGGGGTTGATACACCCATCCTGAGGGAAGCGCTACAAGAGCTGGCAGATTGCAGCGATTTTAAATTGCACTTTGCGGCGAGCTTTTGTGGTGTCACTGATCGCGCACAGGCCATCGACGCGCCGACGACAACGTTCAATATTACTCAAGAGGACCTGCAATTAGGCAAGCCCAAAGTCGTGCAGGCGGTGGAGGATGACCTGGAACCCTACAATGGCCGCGAAGGTGTAGATGTCGTCGTCGATTTTCAGCGTATGAGCCACCGGCAGGAAATCAGCCTTTGCTGGTTGAAAAAGGATGGCAGCTGTTGGCCAGTGGTGCCCAAGCCGGGCACCAGACCAGGGCCTGTAAACTTCCCTTTACCGCGTGAAGCAGTGATTGAAGCTATCGGTACCACGGTCACAATCAATTACACGGTTAGCAGTGCCTGCAAGTTGGCCACTTCGGAAGATTTGCGGCTGAAAGTCGGTATTCCCCACCGGTTACCGACTCCCGTGGTACGACAGGCAGTACCCGTTGCGACTCAGGACGGCATCCTGAGCTTGGGTACGTTCGTCGGGAACGCAGATATTGAGGTAGAGAAATGGTGGTTCATTCTGCTTGGTCAAAAAGGCTGGATGCGCGGTGTCGGGACACGCCAAAATGGCAGTCCTTACGCTTTCAATGTGTATCTGGCAAAAGCAGTGACAAACGTCAGTGAGGGGATGAAAGATATAGTGCCAAGATCGCACTTGGCGGTCTTGAAGCACGGCTCTCGATTAACCTTCACGTTCAATAGCACTCCAGACGGTGGTGCGAGTGAAAGTAACACGGTAATTTTCCCGTCGTTGAGTTTGATATTCCAATCGTCGTACTACGATTTCACGCCGTTCAGCAACGGCCGCAATGGCTGGCTTGACGGGCCTGCGAGTCAAGGCGAAAACCAACTCTCATACCAACTTGGTAAGTATTGCATAGCCAACGGCACACTCAGTTCAGGCAGTTCTGGCGTCGTTTTATATAAAAACTTCACTGGACTTGAGGTCGGGCGCAGTTACCGTTTCAGCATGCTCGGCTGTTCCTATAACGGGGCAGCGCCACTGCCAGTATTGGCACTGGTGGTTAATGGAAACTACCTTGCGTCAAGTACCTTCTCAATGTCTTGGAAAAAAATAGAGGGGACCTTTGTAGCCACTGGCTCATCAATGGTATTGCAAGTTCATACGTTGGTTGCCTCAGGGGCGGACGGTAACGACTTTGGTATGACGGAACTCAAGGTGGAGCACCTATAGGGCTGCGATCAAGTACTGAAGGAGAAAACGCTCCTGTCATTGGCAGGAGCGTTTTGCATTGGGGGGATGGGACGATTATTTGCTACCCAAAATCTTCCCCAACTTCTCCGGCGAAGGTGCCCCTTGCTGTTGTTGCAACCCGCCCTTGTCATCCAGATAAAAAATCGCCGGAGTGGCCGACAACTCCAACTCATCCATCAATTTCATATTGGCATCCAGCTTGGCCTCGATCGCCGCCGGGATCTTGTCCAGCGCCTGCAACTTGCTGCCCTTGCCGGCGGCTTCGTGTTCGGCCAGGGCTTTTTGCGGGTCCTGGGCGGCGAACAGGGCGGCCGACTTGCCGGGGCTGTCTTCGCGGATGATGCCGACCATGATGTGGCGCAGCTGCACCTTGCCGGCTTTTACCCACGGGCGGGCCTGTTCCCAGAACATGTTGCAGTAGGGGCAGTTGGGGTCGCTGAACAGGTAGACAATACGCGGCGCGTTTTTATCGCCGTCCTGAATCCAGTTGCTGTGTTCCATCTTGGCCCAGACTTCCTTGGCCATCGGCGCGTATACGAGTTTTTCCAAGGGCGCGCTGCTCAGGTCGTTGCCTTGGGCGTCGTACAGGTTGCCGGCGAGCACGCTTTTGCCGTCGGCGGTCAGGTACAGCGCCATGCCGCGGTTCTGGTATTGCGCGGCGTAGCCGGTGAGCCCGCTGGGGGCGTCGAACTTGCCGAGGATCTTGGCGCCCTTGGCTTCGATCTGTTTGATCGGCGCCGGCCAGTCTTCGGCCTGGGCCATGGCGGCGGCCAGGGTCAATGGCAGCAGGGTCAGCAGGTGGCGGAGGCTTGGCATGTCGGTTTCCTTGTGGCGGCAGGGGCTGAGTCGAAGGGTTCCATGGCGCGGGCCAGGCTGGCCTGGGACAGCTCGCCCAGGTGGCTGTTGATCAGCCGCCCATCGGCCTGGTAGAACAGGGTGGTCGGCAACGCCATGGAGCCTACGGCTTGGCCGAGGCGGCCACTGGCGTCAAACAACACGTTGTCGAGGGTCAGGCCCTGGGTGGCGAGGAAAGTGCTGACGCTTTGCATGCTTTCGGCCTGGTTGACGAACAGGAAGGTCACGTCGGGCCGTTGGTGTTGGGCGCGTTCCAGCACCGGCATTTCGCGGCGGCACGGCGGGCACCAGGTGGCCCACAGGTTGATCACCAGCGGGCCGCCTTTGTAATCAGCCAGTTGCACCACATCGCCATTGGCATTGCGCAAGGTGATGTCCGGCAACTGCGCGCCTTTGTCGTACAGGCTCAAGGACATACTGCCCATGCCCCAGAACACCAGCCCGGTGATAACCCCGGCGCTCAGTGGTTTACGCAGGGGCGGGCGACGCCAACCGTAGGCCAGCGCGCCGAGCACCAGCGCGATCACGCCGGGCCAGGCGAGAAAGCCACCATCGCGCAGGTCGACCATCTGCAACCAATCGTTGCGGTACTCGTTCCAGTACATCAGCACAAAGCTGGCGCGTGCCACCAGCATGCCCAGCAGGAACAGGCTGAACAGCACGGATTCCGGGTTTTCCCCGCCACGCTTGGCCACGCGCCAACCCACCAAAGTGGCGAGAATCAGCGCGCTGATCAACAGGATGTGATTCAGGGCGATGGCGAAGGTGCCGATGGTCAGGGTCAGCATCAGAGCGCGTCCCGGGTGTGTGTCCAACGTTGCAGGAAGCCGGCGGCATCCACTTCGCCGGTGATGCGTTGGGCGCGGCGTTCTTCACCGTCCGGGCCGATCCACACGAAGCTGGGTGGCCCCGGCACCTGGTAGCGGCCGAGCAGGGCGCGGCTGGCCGCGTTATCGGCGGTGACGTCCAGGCGCAGCAGGCGTACGTCTTTCAGGGCATCCATGACTTCAGGTTTGCCGAACACCTGTTTTTCCATGATCTTGCACGACACGCACCAGTCGGCGTAGTAGTCCACCAGCACCCATTGGCCTTGAGCCTTGGCGGCGTCGAGCTGGCTTTGCAGCACGGCCGGGTCGTTAATGGTCATGAACGCATCATGGCCAGTCGTTGCGGCGGCGACACGCGAGCCGCTATAGACCTTCAGCGGTTGCCACAGGTCATCGCTGCCACCGGCCGCGCCGACCACCAGCACCGCGCCCCACAGGCCCAGCACCAGCGAGCCTGCACCCAATACCTTGGCGGCCAGCCCGTATTCGCGGGCCAATATCCAGCCGCAGTAGGCCATGACCAGCGCCAGTGCGCCCCACAGGCCGAGCCACAGGCTTTCGTTGATGACCGGGCGGATCATCAGCACGGCGGTGCCCAGGAACAGGAAGCCGAAGATGCCCTTGAGCACATTCATCCAGGTGCCTGGCTTGGGCAGGAAGCGGTTACCCACCGTCACCAGCAGCAACAGCGGCACGCCGATGCCGATGCCCATGGCGAACAGAATCAGGCCACCGTGCAGCGCATTGCCGCTCTGGGCGATATACAGCAGGGCGCCGGCCAGCGGCGCGGTCATGCACGGCCCCACCAGCAGGCCGGACAGCGCACCGAGCATGCCCGCGCCCACCAGGCTGCCACCGCTTTGCTGGCGGCTGACGTTGTCCAGGCGGTCACGCAGGAAGGCCGGCAGTTGCAGCTCGAAGAAACCGAACATCGGCAGGGCGAGGATCACAAACAGCGCGGCAAAACTGCCCAGGATCCACGGGGTTTGCAGCAACGCGGCAAGGTTGCCGCCAAGCAGCGCAGCCAACACGCCGAGCGCTGCATACACCAGGGCCATGCACACCACATAACTGCTGGCCAGGGCAAAACCCCGGCGCGGGCTGGCGCCGCTGCCGACGACCAGGCCGGCGAGGATCGGCAACATCGGCAACGAACACGGCGCGAACGCCAGCAGCAGGCCCAAGCCAAAGAACACCAGCAGGCTCCAGCCCAGGCTGCGTTGTTGCAGGCCGTTGGCCAGGCTCTGGTCCTGGGCCTGGGTGGTGGCGGCAACGGCAGGGTTACCGCCCAGGTCCACGGTGATCGACTGCGGCGGATAGCACAGGCCGGCATCGGCACAGCCCTGCCAACCGAGTTTGACCTGGCCGGTGACACCCGCCGGGATCTTCACTTCCAGGCCTTGGCGATACACTTCCTGCTCGCCAAAAAACTCATCGCTATGGGCTTCACCCTGCGGCAGCGCGGGCTTGTCGGCCAGGCCGTCGAACTTCATGCGCTGCTTGTACAGGTAATAACCGTCGGCAATCTGCCAATATAGCTGGGTCTCGCCAGTTTCCAGGCGCTCGGAGGTAAACGTGAAGGCTTTGCCCACCGGGAGGAAGTCGGGTTTGGTCTCGAAAGGATTACTGCCCGGCGCAGCCTGGGCGAACCCCGCGAACAACACCAGCAAAAAGGTAAACAGATGCCGCATGGTCAAGCCTTAGTTCGATGCAAGTGAGGCACACAATGTGTGGCGTTGATTAACCGATGATTAACCGGCGCTATTCTAGAGTGTAGGGAAAGTCTGAGCGCGCCTCTTTTCACGGCATAATCTGCGCTTAATCCGCCCAGACTTTAATCTCCCCATCTTTTATGAAGGGTTCAGCATGCACGTACTGGTCTGTGAAGACGACGAACTGATCGCCAGCGGTATCGTGGCCGGCCTGACCGCCCAGGGTTTCACCGTCGAGCGCGTCGCTTCGGCCGCGGCGGCGCGGGCGATGCTCAAGGCGGCGACGTTCGACATCATGGTGCTCGACCTCGGCCTGCCCGATGAAGACGGCCTCAAGCTGTTGCAGCAACAGCGCAGCCAGGGCCTGGAAATCCCGGTGCTGATCCTCACCGCGCGCGATTCGGTGACCAACCGCGTCGACGGCCTGCAAGCCGGCGCCGATGATTACCTGCTCAAGCCCTTCGACCTGCGCGAACTCGCCGCCCGCCTGCAAACCCTGCTGCGGCGTGTGGCGGGGCGCAGCGTCAACCTGATCGAACATGGCCGGCTGGCGTATGACCCGAGCAGTCGCGAGACCTTCCTGGGCGGCCAGCCGGTGGACCTGTCCCGTCGCGAACAGGCGCTGTTGCAAGCCTTGTTGCACAACAAGGGCCGCGTGCTCTCCAGCGAACAGCTCAAGGACAGCGTCTACGGCTTCAACGATGAACTGGAAAGCAACGCGTTGAACGTGCACATCCATCACCTGCGGCGCAAATTGGGTAACGGTATCGTCGAGACCGTGCGCGGCCTGGGCTATCGCCTGGGCACGGCGGATGACGGCCCGGCGGCGGGAGACAACGCTTCGTGATGAGCCTGCGTTTGCGCCTGACGTTCAAGCTGGGCGCCGCTTTTGTGTTGATCTGGGCCTTGGCGGCCGCCTGGATGCTCAACGATCTGCGCAACCAGATGATGTTCTCTCTCGACCAACGCCTGGTGGCATCGGCCCGCATGGTGGCGGGGCTGACCGAGCAGATGCCGGGCCTGGCCAGTGTGAGTGGCGGTGCACATTTGCGCACCGAACAACTGAATGTCCCGGGCGGCATGGCTTGCCAGGTCAGCTCGTTGCGGGGCGAGATCCTCGCACGCAGCCATACCACCCCGGATGAAGGGCTGGAGTCGCGCCAGAGCGGCTTTCGCGACCAGGTCATCGACGGTGTGAGCTGGCGCAGTTTCACCCTGTCCCGTGGCGACTTGCTGATCACCACCGCCGACCGCCAGGTGGAGCGCGAGGCGTTGAACCTGTCGATCCTGCTGGCGGCGTCCGTGCCGGTCGGTGTGGCCTTGCTGGGTTGCCTGTGCCTGCTGTGGCTGGGCATCGGCCAGAGCCTGGTGCCGCTCAATCGCATGCGTGATGCCTTGATGCGCCGCAGTGTCGACTCCCTTGAACCGCTGCAGATCCACCCGTTGCCCAGCGAACTCAAGCCGCTGCTCGACACCCAGAACCAACTGCTGCAACGCATCGCCAAGACCATCGAGCGCGAACGTCGCCTGACCGGCGACGCCGCCCATGAGCTGCGCAGCCCGCTCACGGCGATCAAGACCCACCTGCAGGTGGCGCGCATGACCGAAGGCGCGGCCCGCGACCAGTCCCTGGCCCATGCCGAGGAAGGCGCTGACCGCCTGCACCGTACCCTGGAGCAACTGCTGCTGTTGGCGCGGGTGGAGGGCAACCTGTCGTTCGATGACGGCATGCACTCCAGTGCCGAGGAAGTCGCACGCCTGGCGATCCAGGACGCCAATGCGGGTGACAACCGGCGCATTGACCTGATCCTGCCCGACAACCTCTCGGCCACCCCGGTTGAAATGCCGGTGGGCCTGGCGGTCGCGGCGCTGCGCAACCTGCTGGACAACGCCCTGCGTCACACGCCTGCGGATACGCGGGTGGAGCTGAGCGTGCTGACCGCGACCGATAACGTGATCTTCCGGGTGCGTGACCATGGCAAACAGATCTCCAGCGAGGACCTGCAATACCTGACGCAACGTTTCTGGCGCAACGGCAACAGCGAGGGCTGCGGCCTGGGCCTGGCAATTGTGCAGGCCATCGTCCAGCGTTGTTCCTGCTCGTTGAAGTTCGACAGCCGGCCGGACGGCCTGCGCGTAGATTTGGGGATGCCATTGCGGCGCTGAGCGTTGTTTTTCAAGTGCCAAATAGTTACCGCCTGCCTGAGCTTGAGCGCTTCAGGATGGCGGTAATTTTTTTGTGCTCGAACGGGCTGAATGATTCGGCCTGTAGTGAAAAAGGACGGTCCTTATGTTGATCATCGATAGCAGTTTCCCTTCCAAGGATTTCAATGAACGTCACGGCGAGCCCGTGCGGCAGGTGGTGCTGCATTACACCGCGGCGCCGTTCGGCTCATCCCTGAATACGCTGACCCAGGGCGGCGTCAGCGCGCACTATTTGTTGCCCGACCCGAATGAGCTCGGCTATCGCGCCAGCGGTTATGACGAGTTGCGCGTATTTCGCCTGGTACCCGAAGACAAGCGCGCCTGGCATGCCGGTGCAAGTCACTGGGAAGGGCGGGACAATCTCAACAGCCGGGCGATTGGCATCGAGATCGTCAACCTGGCGCGCGATGACGGCGGCGTGTTTACTTTTCCTGCGTACCCGGCGGCGCAGGTCGATATGTTGATTGCCTTGTTGAGCGACATTCTGGGGCGCTACCCACAGATCGGGCCGGCCGACGTGCTGGGCCATTCGGATGTGGCGTATTGGCGCAAGCGTGACCCGGGGCCGCAACTGCCTTGGCGGTGCTTGTATGAAGCGGGGATCGGCGCCTGGTTCGACGAGGCGACGCGGGCCATGTACCAACGCCGGTTTTGCCTCGGGCTGCCGCCGGAGGTCGAGGTGGAGCGGGCTTTCCAGCGCTATGGCTATGCGCCGGCGAAGAATCGCCAGGCATTTGAACAGCGCACCCGGGCATTTCAGATGCACTTTCGGTCGCGGGATTATCGCGGGGTGCTGGATGGGGAAACGTGTGCGGTGCTGTATGCGTTGAATGAGCGGTACCGGGGGATCTGATGGTCAGGACGGGCGTTACCGAAAAACGGATAAGCACTGCGTTCCCCTAAATCCCCCCGCCGCTGGTGCGTCTTCAGAACATGCCATCCGTAGACCCACGGATCACCCGTCTGCTCACCCCACCCGCGTATTGAGGGATCGAGAAATGTCCGTCGCCACCATTCGCACCGAAGACACCCAACTGCACGAAACCCTCTACCACTTCGAGGAAACGCCACTGCTGGCCCGCCAACGCCAACAGGAATCCAACGCCCGCAGTTACCCACGCCGTATCCCGCTGGCACTCAAGCGCGCCAAGGGCATCTATGTGGAGGACGTGGAGGGGCGGCGTTTCATCGATTGCCTGGCCGGTGCCGGTACCCTGGCACTGGGCCATAACCACCCGGTGGTGATCGAGGCCATTCAACAGGTACTCAGCGATGAACTGCCGCTGCACACCCTCGACCTGACCACCCCGGTCAAAGACCAATTCGTGCAGGACCTGTTCGGCCTGCTGCCGCCGGCGCTGGCGCGGGAAGCGAAAATCCAGTTCTGCGGGCCGACCGGCACGGATGCGGTGGAAGCCGCGCTGAAACTGGTACGCACCGCCACCGGCCGCAGTACGGTGTTGTCATTCCAGGGCGGTTATCACGGCATGAGCCAGGGCGCACTGAGCCTGATGGGCAGCCTGGGGCCGAAGAAACCGTTGAGCGCCCTGTTGGCCAATGGCGTGCAATTTCTGCCGTACCCCTACGATTACCGCTGCCCGTTCGGCCTGGGCGGTGCGCAAGGCGTGCGGGTCAACCTGCATTACCTGGAAAACCTGCTCAATGACCCGGAAGCCGGCGTAACGCTGCCGGCCGCGGTGATTGTCGAAGTGGTGCAGGGTGAAGGCGGGGTGATTCCCGCCGATCTCGACTGGCTGCGCGGCCTGCGGCGCATCACCGAACGGGCCGGGGTGGCCCTGATCGTCGATGAGATCCAGAGCGGCTTCGGCCGTACCGGCAAGATGTTCGCCTTCGAGCACGCCGGCATCATCCCGGACGTGGTGGTGATGTCCAAGGCCATCGGTGGCAGCCTGCCGTTGGCGGTGGTGGTGTATCGCGACTGGCTCGACACGTGGCTGCCGGGCGCCCATGCCGGGACCTTCCGTGGCAACCAGATGGCGATGGCGGCAGGTTCGGCAGTGATGCGCCATCTCAAGCAAAACGACCTGGCCGGCCACGCCGCCGCCATGGGCGAACGCCTGGCTGAACACCTGCGCATCCTGCAACGGGATGTGCCGCAATTGGGTGACATTCGTGGGCGTGGGTTGATGCTCGGGGTGGAACTGGTGGACCCGAACGGCACACTCGATATCCAGGGCCATCCACCGGTACACCGTCAATTGGCACCGCTGGTACAACGCGAGTGCCTCAAGCGCGGTCTGATCCTGGAGCTGGGTGGCCGTCATGGCGGCGTGGTGCGTTTCCTGCCACCCCTGGTGATCACCGCTGCCGAGATCGACCGTGTGGCCGAGATCTTCGGGCGTGCCGTGGTGGCAGCGCTCGCCAGCCTCTAATTTTTCGTACACCTGGTACGTTTCTACAAATATCAGCGCTGCGCGTGGTGCGCAGCCAGCCTTTGAGCGATGGAGAACAGCAATGACCTCAGTATTCGACCGCGACGACATCCTCTTCCAGGTTGTGGTCAACCATGAAGAGCAGTATTCCATCTGGCCCGACTACAAGGCCGTGCCGGAAGGCTGGCGCACCGTGGGCAAGAGCGGCATGAAGAAAGAGTGCCTGGCCTACATCGAGGAGGTCTGGACCGACATGCGCCCGCTGAGCCTGCGCCAGAAGATGGACGGTGCGGCGCTGGCCGGCTGATCCAGCGCATCCCCTGTGGGAAGTGGCTTTTGTGGCAAGGGAGCAAGCTCCCTTGCCACAGCAGTGTTTCAGCGGGTGTACAGGTAGTCTGTTGCCAACGACGCCAGCGTCCTCACGCCCACCACCAACGCTGATTCATCCACAAAGAACCCCGGGTTATGGTTCGGCGCAGCCTTGCTCATGTCCTGATCCCGTGGCGTCACTCCCAGGAACACAAACAGCCCCGGTGCCTCCTTGGCATAAAACGAGAAGTCTTCGGCACCGCCCACCAACGGGCCTTGCACCACATCATCCTTGGCCGCCCAGCGCAGGCTTGGCAGCATCTTTTCGGTCAGGGCCGGGTTGTTGATGGTGGGGTCGTATTTCTCGATGATCGTGACTTCGGCCTTGGCGCCCCCGCTTTCAGCGATTTTCTCCACCGTCTGACGCACATCCGCGTGCAGCTTCCGGCGAATGCCGTAGTCGTAGGAGCGAATCGTGCCGCTCATGTCCACCGATTCGGGAATGATGTTATAGCGCGTCCCCCCATTGATGGTGCCGATGCTGACCACCGACGGGAATGACGAGATGTCGGTACGGCGGCTGACCACGGTTTGCAGGCCGACGATGGTCTGCGCGCCGACGGTGATCGGGTCGATGCCGTCCCACGGGCGGCCGGCGTGGGTCTGTTTGCCGAGGATCTTGATGCGCAGGTCATCGGAACTGGCCAGGGTCGGGCCGGGACGGTAGGCGATCTGCCCGGCGGGCACGCCGGCCCACACGTGCAGGCCGAACACCGCGTCCGGCTTGGGGGCCTTCATCACGCCTTCCTGCACCATCATCTTCGCGCCCCAGGTGTTTTTGCCGTCGGGGATGAAGTCGCTTGGGCCTTCTTCAGCGGGTTGGAAATAGAACACAACGGTGCCGGGCAGGCGGTCGCGCATACCGCTGAGGATTTTCGCCGTGCTCAGCAAGATGGCGGTGTGGGCGTCGTGGCCGCAGGCGTGCATCACGTCGACTTCCTTGCCCAGGTAGGTGCCCTTGGCCTTGGAGGCGAACGGCAGGTCGGCGACTTCCTTGACCGGCAACGCATCCATGTCGGCGCGCAACGCCACGGTCGGGCCGGGCAGGGCGCCTTTCAAGATGCCGACGACACCGGTGCGCGCCACGCCCGTCTTGACCTCAAGGCCCAAGTCGCGCAGTTGCCCGGCGACGAGTTCGGCGGTGCGCTGTTCAGTATTGCCCAGCTCGGGATGGGCGTGGAGATCGCGGCGGGTTTCCAGCAACACCGGTTCGAGTATTTTGGCTTGGGCGGCGATTTCTTCCCGGGCACTTTCCTGGCCGCCGCTGGCGGCAATCACCGCACTGCTGGCGACCCCGCACAACACGCCGAAAACCCATGGGTGTGTCAGACCGGTTAAACGCATAAGGACCTCTCCCTCTTTATTGTTGTGGATCTTTCTCCTGCACGCTGCCGGCAGTGACCACCTGCACACTCAGGCGCGGTGTCGCCAGATCGAGCCCGGCTTCATCCAGATGACGCTTGAGCGACAGGTTGAACGCCCGCGACACTTCCCACTGCTTGATTGGCGCGGTTTTGAAGCGTGCCCGCAGGATGGCGCTGCCGGATTCGAAGCTTTCCACCCCCTGAATCTCCAGCGGTGACCAGATATTGCGGCGTTGCAGCGGGTCGTTGCGCATTTTTTGGCCGACGTCGCGCATCAGTTTGATCGCGTCGTCGATTTCCATGTTGTAGGGGATCGCCACCCGGAAAATCGCATAGCCGAACTCCCGCGAGTAGTTCTTGATGCTCTTGATTTCACTGAACGGGATGGTGTGCACGATGCCGTCGATATCGCGCAGGCGCACGGTACGAATAGTCAGGCCCTCGACGGTGCCGAGGTGGCCGCCGACGTCCACGTAGTCATCGATGGCCAGGGAGTCTTCGATGATGATGAACAGGCCGGTGATCAAGTCCGCCACCAGCGACTGAGCACCAAAACCGATGGCCAGACCGATCACACCGGCACCTGCCAACAGTGGCGTGACGTTCATGCCCATGTTCGCCAGGGCGACGATAGCGGCGATGATGAAGATGGTCACGAACAGCACGTTGCGGATCAACGGCATCATGGTTTGCGCACGGGCGTTGGCCAGGCCTTTGCGCGAGCGGGTCAGGGCGTGGTGAATGGCCGTGTCGCTGAGGATCCAGATCAGCCAGGCAAACAGCAGTGTGCCGCCCAGGCCGAACAGCTTGACGCTGATCTCATGGCCGTCGCCTTCGGTAAAGCGGATCAGCGACAGGCCCCACACACGAAGGCCCAGTTCAATGAACACCAGCCACACCAGCAGGTGGGCCAGGGTGTAGACGAAGCTTTTCAGGCGTTCGGAGTACAAGGCATGACGCTTGTGCCCGCGTTGCGGCTTGAGGGCGTGGCGGCGTACCAGGCCGTTGATCACCATGCACAGCACCAGCAACACCGTGCACAACAGTGACTGGCGCAGCGCCGTGCTGGTGTCGCCCGCCGACAGGAAGGTGGCGAACAGCGAAATGCCCACCAGCAGCA
The DNA here is from genome assembly GCF_009935975.1 of Pseudomonas sp. Q1. Classification (NCBI taxonomy): domain Bacteria; kingdom Pseudomonadati; phylum Pseudomonadota; class Gammaproteobacteria; order Pseudomonadales; family Pseudomonadaceae; genus Pseudomonas; species Pseudomonas sp. Q1. The sequence goes on from NZ_QODI01000009.1 coordinate 262,807, forward strand.
GCGCCGGCAAATACCAGAAGGTGCCGATGATGGACAGGGTATCGGTGAGGGCGCGGCGGGTGAGGCGGCGCGAGAGCGGTTGGTTGCGAATCAGGTGCGCGATGGGGCGACGGAAACGCAGGATAAACACGCCGGTGGAGAGCGCCGCCATCACATTGGCGACGGTCGCGGCGGTATGAGCCAGGTGCTGCCCCAGGGCCTGGACCAGCCGTGGGTCGCTCAAGGCTTCGCCGAACGCGGCAAAGCTGCCGATCCACCACAGCGGGCGGAAAGCCTGGTGGCGCAGGATATACAGGGCGCGGTGGCGGTGCGGACCGTCGAGCACGGAGAACGCAATCACACAGATCGCCGAGAAACAGGTGCCGACCACCAGCGCATAGGCCAGCACCATCGCCAGGGATTTGCCCAGGGACGAGGGCAGGGCGTAGCTGAGGTAAACCGTGATGATCAAGGCGATCATCCAGGGGCCCAGCTTGCGCAGGGCGAAACGCACCATGTCCCAGGTGCGCGGGTGTTGCGGCAGTTCTTCCGGCAGGCCGAAACGTTCGCGTACGCGGTGGCTGAGCCAGATGAGCGCCGCCGCCAGCAGGCTCCAGACCGCCAGGATCACGGCAAAGCCGAAAATGATCGGCAGCCACTCGCTGGCCGGCAGCATCAGGGCGCCGAGTTCATCCTTGGCCTGGTCGACTTCATTGGACCAGCGCCCCAACGGGCTGTCGGCCCCGGAAAACTGCGATTCAAGACCCGCCAGGGTGCCGCCGATCAGCCCGAGTACGCCTTGTTCGGCGGCGGGTTGAGCCTTTTGGGTGGCTTCGCGCAGCTTCTTCAGGTCGCTCAGCAGCTGAGTGCGCTGCTGGTCGTTTTCCAGGGTCTTGATCACCTCATCCAGCGACTGCCCCAGGGGCACTTCGGCCTGGGGTTGCGGTTTGGTGGTGCTGCCCAGCAGGCCGGGCAAGCTCACGGCTTGGGCAGGCGCCAGCGGCAACAGCGTGAGCAGGGCGATCAGGATAGAGCAGGGCAGGGCGAACAGACGGGAGAACACGAGGCGGTCAACCTTGGAAACGACGAATTGACCGAGTGTACGAGGCCGCTATGCCCAATGCGAGTGCATTTGTCATTCCGCCAGTTTGGCGAGGATCTTGTACACCACGGTACCCAGGATCAGCAGCATGCCGATCCACATGCCGAATACGCCGAGGGGCTTGTCACGAAAGTTGAAACCCACGGCCAGCATGATCATGCCGATCAGAATCGGGATAAGCATGGCGTGGAAAGAGGACATGGAGATCATGGGGCGACGGCCTTGTCGGAGTGGGAATACTGACAAGTCTAGGTCGGATTGCAGAAAGTGCAGATGATGCAGGTCAGGTTCACCCAAATCAAAATGTGGGAGGGGGCTTGCTCCCGATGGCCTGCATAGCAGGCCCATTTTTGAGGCCGCTGCGCGGCCTATCGGGAGCAAGCCCCCTCCCACAGTGACCGCGCCCCCTCCCACATTTCCCCAGTATCAGGCATCAGGGCAAGTCGTGGCTCGCATAGAACGCACCCAGCACTTTCACTAGATGCGCCAGGTCGTGGCTGCCGCACAGCTCGCGAATGGAATGCATGGCAAACGTCGGCAGGCCGATGTCCACGGTACGCACACCCAGGTGGCTGGCGGTGATCGGGCCGATGGTCGAGCCGCAGCCCATGTCGCTGCGCACCACAAAGCTTTGCACCGGGACTTCCTGGGCCATGCACAGATGGCGGAAGAAGCCGGCGGTTTCGCTGTTGGTGGCGTAGCGCTGGTTGCTGTTGACCTTGATTACCGGGCCGGCGTTGAGTTTCGGGCCATGGTTGGCGTCGTGTTTCTCGGCGTAGTTCGGGTGCACGCCGTGGGCGTTGTCTGCCGACACCAACAGTGATTTCTGAATAGTGCGTACGAATTCATCACCTTCGGGTAACAGGCGGCGCAAGGTCTGTTCCAGCATCGGGCCATCGGCGCCGCACGCGGAGCAGGAACCGACTTCTTCGTGGTCGTTGCACACCAGCACGCAGGTTTCTTCGCTGTCACTGGTGAGCAAGGCTTGCAGGCCGGCGTAGCACGACAGCAGGTTGTCGAGGCGTGCGCCGGCGATGAAGTCGCCATTGAGGCCGATCACCGCTGCACTTTGCGTGTCGTAGAAACTCAGCTCGTAGTCGAGCACCACATCGGCATTCAACCCATGTTCCCGTGCCAGTTGCTCGGTGAGCACGGCGCGGAAGTCCACGCGCTCGTCACCGGCGAATTGCGCGAGGATCGGCGGCAGCTCGGTCTGGGCATTGATCGCCCAGCCCTGGTTGGCTTCACGGTTCAGGTGAATGGCCAGGTTGGGAATGATGGCGATGGGCAGCTTGAAGTCGATCAACTGGCTTTCGACTTTGCCGTCACGGCGGAAGGTGACGCGGCCGGCCAGGGACAGGTCGCGGTCGAACCACGGTGCGAGAAGGGCGCCGCCATAGACTTCCACGCCCAGCTGCCAGAAGCCCTGGCGCTGCAGCTCCGGCTGGGGCTTGACCCGCAGGCACGGGCTGTCGGTGTGGGCGCCGACCAGGCGGATCCCGCCCTGCAGCGGCGAATGACGGCCGAGCTTGAAGGCAATGATCGAGGAGTCGTTACGGGTGACGTAATAGCGGCCGTTGGCTTCGGTAGCCCAGGTTTCGCGCTCGTCGAGACGCTGATAGCCGGCCGCTTCCAGACGCTGGGCGAGAGCGGCAGTGGCATGAAAAGGAGTAGGGGAGGCCTTGAGGAAGTCGATCAGGCCTTGATTCAACGCTTCGCGCATAAATAGCTCCAGACAGCAATGCGCGGAGTTTACCGTTGGTGGCGAAAAGTGCACAGAACAAATGTGGGAGGGGGCTTGCTCCCGATAACAGAGTGTCAGTCACTGAATCCATGGACTGGCACACCGCCATCGGGAGCAAGCCCCCTCCCACATTTTGAGCGCATTGCCGGCTTAGAACGGGGCCGGGCACTCAAAGCGCAACCGCTCGCCGCTTTGCGGATGCGTGAAGCTGAGCATGCTTGCGTGCAGACACAACCGCGGCCAGGCAGCCAGGGCCTGTTCATGGGCGTACAGGCCGTCACCGAGCAGCGGGTGGCCGATCGACAGCATGTGCACGCGCAGCTGGTGCGAGCGTCCGGTGATTGGCGTCAGTTCCACACGGCACCAGTCGCCGCAGCGCTCCAGCACCTTCCAGAACGTCAGCGCATGCTTGCCGAACTCGTGGTCCACGACATGCCGGGGTTTGGTCGGCGGGTCGTAGCGCAAGGGCAGGTCGATGCTGCCGCTGTCCAGCTCAGGCTGGCCCCAAGCCAATGCGGTGTAGGCTTTTTCGGTTTCGCGGTCGTGAAACTGACGAGACAATTCGCGGTGGGTGTCGGCGTCCCGAGCCAGCAGGATGATCCCGGAGGTTTCCCAATCCAGGCGATGGACAATGCGGGCTTCGGGGTAGCCGTTTTCCTGCAGGCGGGTGATCAGGCAGTCCTTGTTGTCATCGGCCCGGCCGGGCACGGAGAGCAACAGGGTCGGCTTGTTCACCACCAGGACGGCGGCGTCCTGATGCAGGATGTGAATATTGGACAGCGGCATCAAACAGCCTCTTAACAAACGCCAACGGCGGCTCGCCCACCCCGTTCCCCAACAGGGATCAAGGTGACCGAGCCGCCGTGGCGACCGCCCTTTCGATCAACGATCGGGCAGGGTGATATTGAGTTCCAGAATCGAGCAGCTGCCGTCATTTTCCAGGGCGACATGCACGTCATCGTTGCCGATATTGACGTACTTGCGGATCACCTCGACCAGTTCCTTCTGCAAGGCTGGCAGGTAGTCCGGTGTACTGCGTTGGCCGCGTTCGTGCGCCACGATGATCTGTAGACGCTCTTTCGCGACCGATGCGGTCGTTGGCTTCTTGTTGGCGCGAAAGAAGTCGAGAAATTTCATTGTTTAGTTGCCTCCAAAGATACGCTCGAAGAATCCCTTCTTCTTGACATCGAGGAAGCGATGTTCCACGGATTTGCCCAGCAGGCGATCGACGGCATCGCTGTACGCCTGGCCGGCGTCGCTCTGGTCGTCGAGAATCACCGGGACACCCTGGTTGGAAGCCTTCAGCACGGCCTGGGATTCCGGGATCACGCCCAGCAGGGTCACTGCGAGGATTTCCTTCACGTCTTCAACGCCGAGCATTTCGCCATTGCTGACGCGCTCAGGGTTGTAGCGGGTGAGCAGCAAGTGCTCCCTGATCGGGTCTTCGCCTTTTTCGGCACGCTGCGACTTGCTGGCCAACAGGCCCAGCATGCGGTCCGAGTCACGTACGGAAGACACTTCGGGGTTGGTTACCACGATGGCTTCGTCGGCGAAGTACATCGCCAGGTGAGCACCGGTTTCGATACCCGCCGGGGAGTCGCATACCACGTATTCGAAGGTTTCTTTCAGCTCGGCCAGGACTTTGCCTACGCCTTCTTTGGTCAGCGCGTCTTTGTCACGGGTCTGGCTGGCGGCCAGCACGTACAGGTTTTCAAGGCGCTTGTCCTTGATCAGGGCCTGTTGCAGGTTGGCTTCGCCGTTGACGACGTTGACGAAGTCGTACACCACGCGGCGTTCGCAGCCCATGATCAGGTCAAGGTTACGCAGGCCGACGTCGAAGTCGACGATAACTGTTTTATGGCCGCGCAGAGCGAGCCCGGTACCGATAGCGGCGCTGGTGGTGGTCTTACCCACACCACCCTTGCCGGATGTAACCACGAGAATCTTGGCCAAGGTGTTTCACCCCTAAGGAAAAAGGACTTTTCAGCCCCTGAAAAACATCTCTTGAAACTCGCCGCAGGCGGACAGCCTTTGTAGGAAAAAACCGTTGTTTCCGCAGGGGAAGCGCCAGTCTTAACTTATTCCTACGCAAATCTTGCCGGTTTCGCTGTGCTATCAGAGTCTAGAGATGCTTGGAAAATGCGGCAGTATCCGTTAAAGCCGGATGATGTTCAACACGTCGCCCGACAGGCTGACCTGCACCCCGGCCCCCCACAGCGGATCACGGCGCAAATCTTCTGAAACCTTGTACTGGCCTGCGATGGAAACTAGCTCAGCGGTCAACTGCTGGCAAAAAATACGGGCCTTGGTATCACCCTTGATGCCGGCGAGGGCACGTCCGCGCATTGGGCCGTATACATGGATGTTGCCATCGGCCAGAAGTTCCGCCCCCGGGCTGACCGAGGCGACCACTACCAGGTCGCCGCCCTGGGCGTAAATCTGCTGCCCACCGCGTACGGGCGAGGTGATGATCTTTGTAGGCTTGATCGTCGGCTCAGGTGGTTTTTCCGGTTTTTTCTTCACTTCGCCTTCGGTTGGGTCAAGCGGACGCTCGCGGGCACCGGACGGCGGCAGTACTGGCAGTTCAATGGCGATGGCTGCGGCAATGTCTTCGATACGGCTGGCACGAATGGCCAGGGTCCGCAAACCATGGGAGCGGCACACGCGCATCAGCCCGGGCAGGTCGATGGCACCCTGGCCGGCCGGCAGTTTGTCGAGGGCCAGTACCAATGGGGCATTATTGAAAAAGTTCGGTGCCAGGGCGACCTTGGCGGCCAGTTGGCGGTCCAGGGCGTCGAGGTCGTTGCGGGCGAGTTCCAGTACGGTGATGGCGAGCATGCTGCCTTTCAGCTGGAACACGGGATCTTGGTCTAGCGGTTCGGTTTGGCTCATGGTCGGCAAAAGCGGCTTGTCACGAAAAGTGTCGAGACTTATAACGAGAACATCCGCGGGCCGCAAGCCGGGTCGAACCGTTGTAGAATGCGCGGCCCATGTCTTTACCGGAATCTGTAATGGATCGCCCGCGTTTTCGAGCTGCATTTTTTCACCCGCGTTTTTGGCTGTTATGGCTGGGACTCGGCCTGCTATGGCTGATCACTCAGTTGCCGTATCGGGCGTTGTTGACCATTGGTCGTTTACTCGGCGCCGGCATGTATCGCGTGGCCGGCGATCGTCGCCGTATTGCCGAGCGCAATCTGGAACTGTGCTTCCCGGAAAAGTCCGCCAAGGAACGCCAGCGACTGCTCAAGGAAAACTTTGCGTCCACCGGTATCGCCTTCTTTGAAATGGCCATGAGCTGGTGGTGGCCCAAGTCGCGCCTGGCACGGCTGGCCCATGTCGAAGGGTTGCAGCATCTCAAGCAGGCGCAACTGGAAGGCAAGGGCGTGATCCTGATGGCCCTGCACTTTACTACCCTGGAAATCGGCGCCGCCCTGCTCGGGCAGAAGCACACCATTGATGGCATGTACCGCGAGCACGGGAACCCGCTGTTCGATTTTATCCAGCGGCGGGGGCGCGAGCGGCACAACCTCGATTCCTTGGCCGTCGAGCGCGACGACGTGCGCGGCATGCTCAAGTTGCTGCGCGCCGGCCGCGCGATCTGGTACGCACCGGATCAGGACTACGGCGCCAAGCAGAGCATCTTCGTGCCGCTGTTCGGCATCCAGGCCGCCACCGTCACCGCCACCAGCAAATTCGCGCGCCTGGGCAAGGCACTGGTGGTGCCGTTCACCCAGGAGCGCCTGGCCGATGGCAGTGGCTATCGCCTGGTGATCCACCCACCGTTGACGGACTTCCCCGGCGAAACCGATGAAATCGACTGCCTGCGCATCAACCAGTGGGTCGAAGCCTCGGTACGCGAATGCCCCGAGCAGTACCTGTGGACGCATCGCCGCTTCAAGAGCCGGCCGCCGGGTGAACCCAAGCTCTACGAAAAACGCCGTCGGTAAACCCTGACTTCCCCCATGGAGTGAAGCAATGCGCCCAGCTGAACCGGTCACAGGTTTGATTCTTTCCGGCGGCGGGGCGCGAGCGGCGTATCAGGTGGGGGTGTTGGCGGCGATTGCCGAGCTGTTGCCGCCGGGAGCGCCGAACCCTTTTCCGGTGATTGTCGGCACCTCCGCCGGGGCGATCAACGCGGTGAGCCTGGCCAGCGGCGCTACGGACTTTACCGCCGCAATCCAACGCCTTACCGCCTTCTGGCAGGGTTTTCGCAGCCATCTGGTGCTGCGCAGCGACTGGCCGGGTGTGATCCGCCAGGCCAGTCGCTTTTTCATTCACAGCCTGCTGGGCCTGGGAGCGCAGGTGCCGGTGGCGCTGCTCAACAGCACGCCACTGCGCGAGCTGCTTAACGACAAACTGCACCTGCACGGTATTGACGAGGCCATCCGCAAACAGCATTTGCATGCCGTGGCGGTGACGGCTTTCGGCTACGAGTCCGGGCAGGCGACGACGTTCTACCAGGGCGGTCGTACCATCGACGCCTGGTTGCGCCATCGGCGTATCGGTGTGCCCGCCCGGTTGACGGTGGAGCACCTGTTGGCCAGTTCGGCGATCCCCTTGCTGTTCGCGCCGGTCAAGCTCGACGAAGAATATTTCGGTGATGGCGCGGTGCGCCAGTCGGCGCCGATCAGTCCGGCCTTGCACCTGGGCGCGAGCCGGGTGCTGGTGGTGGGCGTGAGCGGCAACCCACGGGGCAATGAGCCTGCCACGCAACGCACCTACACCGGTCAACAGCCGACGCTGGCGCAGATTGGGGGGCACATGCTCAACAGCACCTTCATCGACAGCCTGGAGAGTGATATCGAGCTGCTGGAGCGCTTGAACCAATTCAGCCAGGTCGCCCCCGGAGTGGCGCCGGTGGAAGTGTTGGTGATTGCACCCAGCCAGCCGATCGATGAAATCGCGGCGCGGCATCGCCAGGAATTGCCGGCGGCGTTGCGCCTGTTCCTGCGTGGGCCGGGGGCGACCAGGACGAGCGGGGCGGGGGTATTGAGTTACTTGCTGTTCGAGGCCGGTTATTGCAGCGAGTTGATCGAGCTGGGGCGGCGCGATGCGTTGGCCAAGCGCGCGGAAATCACTCGGTTCCTGGGGTTGTCCCCAAGCTGAATGTGGGAGCGAGCAGCCCGCTCCCACAGGTTCAGTTAAAAGTGATACTTGACCAGCAGGCTCGCCGTGTCCTGGTTGGTCTTGAATGCGCCGCTGTCTTCAACCCCGTACTTGTTCTTCCAGTAGTCGTATTCGATACCGACATACAGCTGTTTTTCACCCCAGTGCAGCGCCTTGCCCAAGTCATATTTGATCTGTGGGTTGAAGTGCAGGTTGGCGTGGTAGGTGCCACGGGAGGTCTTGTCGTTATCCACCACCCAATCCATGAAACCATCGATCAGCACATTCGAGTCGCCAACCGGGATGGTGTACGACCAGACCGGTGTGATCTGCCAGATGTTGTCGCCCGGGCGATTGCCTTCGGTCTGGCGCTGGTAGAAGTTCAACTGGAAGTAGTCGAAACCCGGGATGTTCAGGTCAAAGCCCGGGCCGAACAGGTATGACTCGTTATCGCCTTCGCCGAACTCATACGTGAAAGCCAGCAATACATCTTTGATCGGGCCGAAAGACAGGTCCTTGTCGAAGATCTTGCCGAATGACAGCCGTGGGCTGAACTCGCCGTAATAAGTGTCCGGGCCGACGTTGCCGTCTTCCTTGCCGTTGTAAAAGATACGGTCGACGAACAGGAAGTTATCGCCGTACTTCCAGGCATCGGCATGTTCGAACGTGACGGTTTGCTGGATCTGCGGGTTGATGGTGAAGTTCTTGCCCCACAGGTAGGTCAGGCTGTTGTTCTGCCACTGCAACAAATCGCCGGCTACGGCTTGGCCGCCGGCCAGCAGGGAACCTGCCAGCATCAGGCCTTTCAACATAGGTTTCATTCGGTGCTCCCGAGTCAAAGTTTTAGGTTTTTTGTTCTACGCAGGCGCTCTGGTGTGGCGCCTTTGGTTCGCTGCAAAAATCGTCTGTTTGGTCAGCTTTAATGCTTTTAGCAAGAGCTGCGCCAAGCTGTTTAAAAAACCAATAAAACGCCTTCGGCTGCAGTTGATGCAGTCGAGTCCAGTGGTTTTCAGTGCACGTTGGCCGCAGACATTAGGCCCGGATAAGTTGGCCTTGCAGTCAGCTTTTACATTCGCTGTTTTTTTTTGAGTCGATTCGAGCGGGCGCGGAGAATACTGGCTCTCTGGCCTTGGCTCAAGTGCGCCGTAACAGAGCGCGTGGGGCGAGAATGGGGCGCGGCTTGTGGCCGGCCCCAGGTGAATGGCGTGCATGGGAGGTTCCCTGTTCGTTATTGTTTTTATTGTTAACGAAGGAATCAGTGGGTAGGGGCGACAGCGGGTCGTTCGGCCCCCCCGAGGATGTTGAACAGTATGTTCAGCGACAATGCGCTGAGGGTGGCCATGGCAATCCCACTGTGGGTAATCGGGCTCATCCACAGCGGCAGCTGGGCGAAGAACTCCGGGCGCACCACCGGGATCAGGCCCATGCCGATGCTCACCGCCACCAGCAGTTGGTTGCGACGATCGGCGATGTCGGTTTCCTGCAGGATCTTGATGCCGGTCGCCGCCACCATCCCGAACATCGCAATCGCTGCACCGCCCAACACTGCCGGTGGAATCGATGCCACCAGAAACGCCGCTTTGGGCAGCAGGCTCAGCACCAGCAGAAAGACCCCGGCCATGATCGTCACCGAGCGGCAGCGCACGCCGGTCATCTGTACCAGGCCGATGTTCTGGGCGAAGGAGGAATGCGTGAAGGTGTTGAAGAAGCCGGCGAAGAATGATGCGCCGGCATCACACAGCAAACCACGGCGCAGCATTTTCGGCGTGACTTCCTGGCCGGTGATCTTGCCCAGGGCGAGGAACATCCCGGTGGACTCGACGAAGATGATCACCACCACCAGGCACATCGACAGGATCGGCGCCAATTCGAACTTGGGCATGCCGAAATGCAGCGGCGTCACCACTTGCACCCACGGTGCCAGCGCCAGGCCGCTGAGGTCGACCATGCCGAGCATGCCGCACAAGCCATAGCCGAGCGCCATGCCGATCAGCACTGAGATGTTCACCCAGAAACCGCGCATGAAGCGGTTGATCAGCAGGATAGTGGCCAGTACCAGCGCGGCAATCGCCAGGTAAATCGGCGAGCCGAACGTGGCGGCGGCGCTGCCGCCACCGGCCCAGTTCACGGCCACCGGAAACAACGACAGGCCGATGGCGGTAATGACCGTACCGGTCACCAGCGGCGGGAAAAAGCGCACCACCTTGGACATGAACGGTGCGATCAGCATGCCGAAGAACCCAGCGGCAATGGTTGCACCGAAGATCCCTTGCAAGCCGATCCCGGGCATGCCGGCCATGGCGACCATGCTGCCGACCGCCGCGAAACTGGCGCCCATCATCACCGGCATACGAATGCCCACCGGGCCGATGCCGAACGACTGCACCAGGGTGGCGATACCAGCCACCAGCAGGTCGGCGTTGATCAGGAAGGCGATTTCTTCACGGCTGAGGCCTGCGGCCTGGCCAATGATCAGCGGCACGGCGACGGCGCCGCCATACATGAGCAAGACGTGTTGCAGGCCGACCAGCAGCAGTTGCAAGAGGGGCAGGCGCACCATCGCGGGCGCGGCAGGGGGCTGCGTTTCTAACTGGGACATGCAACACCTCGAATCTTTTTATTGTTGTGTTGTTTGGAGCGCAATCTGTGGGAGGGGGCTTGCCCCCTCCCACATTGGAACTGTGTGAACCAATCAGTTGGTGCGGGCCCCCTGGTTGATCCAGGTGCCAATCAGATCCCGCTCCTGCTGGGTCATCTGGGTGATGTTGCCCAGCGGCATGATCTGGCTCGCCACGGCCTGCGCTTGAATGCGCGCCGCCTGCTGCTGGATCTGCGCCGGGGTGTCGAACATCACGCCGGCCGGGGCCGTGCTGAACAGGGGGCTGGTGGGCTTGGCCGAATGGCACACGGCGCAGCGTTCCTGGATCACCCCGTGCACCTTGTCGAAATCAATCGTGGCCTGGGCGGGTGCAGCCGCCGGTTCAGCTGCGGGTGCCGTCGGCGCAGCAGGTTTCAGGCCGCCACCCAACGCTGTTTCCGGCAACGGCTGGTACTCGATGGCGGCGGGGGCCTTGGCTACGTCCGGGGTGGTGGTCAGCGGTTTCGGGCCGGTCACGTAGGCCAGGCAAATCATCGCCAGCGCACCGACCGGTAAGGTCCACGCGTACTTCTGGCTGTTGTGCCGGGTGTTGAAGTAGTGCCGTACCAACACCGCCGCCACTGCGATACCGGCCAGGATCAGCCAGTTGTATTGGCTGCCGTAGGTGCTCGGGAAGTGGTTGCTGATCATGATGAACAGCACCGGCAAGGTGAAGTAGTTGTTGTGTCGCGAACGCAGCAGCCCTTTGGCCGGCAAGGCCGGGTCAGGCGTGCGGTTTTGCGCGATGGCCGCCACCAATGCGCGCTGGGCGGGCATGATGATGCGGAACACGTTACCGACCATGATGGTGCCGATCACGGCACCCACGTGCAGGTAGGCGCCGCGGCCGCTGAACACCTTGCTGAAACCGTACGCGGCGGCAATCAACAGCACGAACAGGATCAAGCCGAGCAGGGCAGGGCGCTTGCCCAGGGCCGAGTCGCAGAGGAAGGAGTAGACGAACCAGCCGACGAACAGCGAACCGATGCCCAGCAGTACACCTTCCGGGCCGCTGAGGCTGCTGCCGGGGGCGAGCAGGTACAAGGTCGGGTTGGAATAGAACACCACGCACAGCAGCGCAATGCCCGACATCCAGGTGAAATAGGCTTCCCATTTGAACCAGTGCAGGTTGTCCGGCATGGTCGGTGGGGCCAGTTTGTATTTTTCCAGGTGGTAGATACCGCCTCCGTGGATCGCCCACAAGTCACCGGCCAGGCCGTCCTTGGGGTTGACGCGGTTGAGGTTGTTTTCCAGCCAGACGAAATAGAAGGATGCGCCGATCCAGGCGACGCCGGTGATCATGTGAACCCAGCGCACGCTCAGGTTCAGCCATTCCAACAGATGTGCTTCCACAGTCTTTACCTCTCGCCTGTCACCCTTGTTGTCGGGTGATCAGACCTTCTCTTATTGGTGGGGGGCGAGGATCAAACGCTCATCCTCTTTGAAAAAATGCTCATCGCAGTTATTGCCTGTGCCACTGCGATCAACCACCAGGAAGTCATCCCGCTTTTCGATCGTCAGCACCGGGTGGTGCCAGACGCCGCGATGGTAATTGATGCCCTGCCTGCCGTTGGTGACGAAGGCGCGGACCAAGCCTGATACAGGTGCATCGCCAAGTGGCGCGACCACGATCAGAAAGGGGTTGCCGAGCAGCGGAATGAAAGCCTGGCTGCCCAGCGGGTGTCTCTCCAGCATGCACACGGTCAGCGGCATCGGCAGCGCGTCGGCGCGGAAGATGCTGATGATCGCGTTGTCTTCTGGCGTGGCGGTTTCTACCGTCGCCAGCTTGTGAAAGCGCATGGTCGACCCGTTGTTGATCATGAAGTGATCGCTGCCATCGGTTTCGATAACGTCTCCGAAAGGGGCAAAGGCTTCTTTGGTCAGGGGTTCGATCATCAGTGTGCGCATGGCTGTCTTCTTAATCTTGTCTATTGATCGCTCCCACGCTCTGCGTGGGAACGTTGCCCTGGACGCTCCGCGTCCGCTCAGGCGTTACTTGGCGACTTTGCCGAGGACACGCAGGCGACTCACACCGCCATCCGGGAACACGTTCAGGCGGATGTGGGTAATCGGCCCGAGTGCCTTGATCTGTTCGGCGAAGGTGTGTTCGGCATGCATTTCCAGCTTCTGCGCCGGCAGCAGTTCGCGCCAGAACAGCGACTGGGTTTCGATCTGGCTGTCGGTGCCGCCTTTCACGAATGCGCCCTGGATCGAGCAGGTGTCCGGGTAGTTGCCCTTGAAGTGCAGGGTGTCGACGATGATCTTCTCGATCTCGCCCGGATGGCCCAGGGCGACGATCACCCAGTCATTGCCCGGTGTACGACGACGCGCGGTTTCCCAGCCGTCGCCCATGTTGATGCCACGGCCCGGGTTCAGAATGTTGCTCATGCGGCCGAAGTGTTCATCGGAGCAGGCCAGGGCGCGACCGCCGTTCAGTGCGGCAGCCAGGTCGACCTGTTCGTTGTCACCCACCGACGACCAGTCGCGGAACGGCACACCGTACACACGCAGACGGGCCACGCCGCCGTCCGGGTAGATGTTGAAGCGCAGGTGGCTGAACGCCTGGTCGTTGTTGATTTCATGGTAGTGGTGGCTGTTGCCTTGCAGCTCGACGGCTGACAGCACTTCCACCCACTGGGTGTTTTCGTCAGGGTCGCCCGAGGCCAGGAAGCAAGCTTCCAGGGACGCCGACGGCGGGTAGTTGCCGGTGAAGAATGAAGTGTCGATGTCCACGCCCTTGATCGAGCCCGGTACGCCCAGGCGGATCACGGCACTGTCGTAGCCTTCGAAGCGCTTGCGGCGTGATTCCCAGCCGTCCATCCACTTGCCGTTGTCATCGAAAACGCCCTCCTTCCACACGGCCGGGGTCGGCTGGAACAGGCGGTTGGCGTCGGCGAACCAGTCATCGGTCACCGAGAGGATCTTGGTGCCCAGGCGGGCATCGGCCAGGTTGACGAACTTTTCGAAAGGTACGGCGTAAGCTTTCATTCTTCTTGTCTGCCTTGGATTGAGTGGCTGGGGATGGTCGTTTAGAGGGTCAGTAATCGGAACAACGCGATCTTGTTGATCTCGGCCAGGGCGCATTTGAACTCGGTGTCCACCGGGTTGTGAATGCGCGTTTCGAACGCGGCCAGGATCTGGTGCCGGTTGCTGCCTTTTACCGCCATGATGAAGGGAAACTTGAACTTGGCCTTATAGGCTTCGTTCAGCTCGGTGAAGCGAGAAAACTCTTCGGCCGTGCACTGGTGAATCCCCGCGCCGGCCTGTTCATCAGTGCTGGCTGCGGTCAGTTGGCCCTGGACGGCGGCTTTGCCGGCCAGGTCCGGGTGAGCGTTGATCAGGGCCAGTTGGCTGGCGTGATCGGCGCTCAACAGGATATCGCTCATGCGTTGGTGCAGGGTCTCGATCTGGTCGATCGACGCATCCTGGCCCAGGTCGAAGGCCTTTTCGGCCACCCATGGCGAATGTTCGTAGATGTCGGCGAAGGCGTTGACGAATTCGTCGCGGCCCAGGGTCGAGGGTTTCAGGCTCTGGAATGCAGTCATTTCGCCGCTCCCGCATAGGGATGGGTCGCTTGCCAGTGACGCGCAATGTCCACCCGGCGAGTGAACCAGACGTGCTCGTGACCCTTGACGTATTCAATGAACCGCTTCAACGAAGCCAGGCGCGCAGGACGGCCGATCAGGCGGCAATGCAGGCCGATCGAAAGCATCTTCGGGGCCTCGGCGCCTTCGGCGTAAAGCACGTCGAACGCATCTTTGAGGTACTCGAAAAAGTCATCGCCCTTGTTGAACCCCTGCACCTGGGTAAAGCGCATGTCGTTGGTGTCCAGGGTGTAGGGGATCACCAGGTGCGGCTTGCCGGTGGGGTTGTTGGGTTCCCAGTAGGGCAGGTCATCGTCGTAGGTGTCGCTGTCGTAGAGGAAACCGCCTTCCTCCATCACCAGACGCCGCGTGTTGGGGCCGGTGCGCCCGGTGTACCAGCCCAGTGGGCGCTCGCCGGTCAATTCGGTAAGGATGCGGATAGCTTCGAGCATGTGCTCGCGTTCCTGGGCCTCATCCATGTACTGGTAGTCGATCCAGCGATAGCCATGGCTGCAGATCTCATGGCCGGCGTCGACCATGGCGCGGATCACATCCGGATGGCGTTGGGCTGCCATGGCTACGGCGAAGATGGTCAGCGGAATATCGAATGCCTTGAACAGCTTGAGAATGCGCCACACACCGGCCCGGCTGCCGTATTCGTACAGCGACTCCATGCTCATGTTGCGTGCGCCCTGCAGCGGCTGGGCCGAGACCATTTCCGAGAGGAAGGCTTCGGACTCTTTGTCACCATGCAAGATATTGCGCTCACCACCTTCTTCGTAGTTGAGTACGAAAGACAGCGCAATGCGCGCCTTGCCCGGCCAATGGGGGTGAGGAGGGTTACTGCCGTAACCGATCAGGTCGCGTGGGTAGTCAGCGCTCACTGCAGTCTTCCTTCTTGTTCGTCGTGTTGGCGATGAGTGATTGTATACAACTTATCAGCCACTTTGTAAGCCCGCATTTCTGCATTTTTTCTGCGGGACGCTGTGTGAATGGTGTAGCAAGAAACTTGCCTGGTTGGTCAGCTAATGGACAAAAGGTCGTTTAAAAGCAAGGATTACGTATGAATCGCCTGTTTGAGTACCAGGCGCGGACTGATGCAAAGGTTTGTGATTTTTATTGTGTACAATTTTTTTAAAAAGTGTCTTAATCAGCCATCGCCGGCTTTTTCGCTGCCCTGAAAAAGTGCGGCTCACTCTTTAACTGACCACGGGAGGCGCGCCGACGCCATGGGACGTTTGACTACACACGTTTTGGATGCCGCACACGGCTGCCCCGGCAGCGCGATCAAGATAGAGCTGTATCGCGTCGAAGGCGCGCAGCTTGAACGCGTCGCCACCGCACACACCAACAGTGATGGCCGCTGCGATGCGCCCCTGCTGCAAGGCGATGCCTACCGCAGCGGCGTGTACCAACTGCAATTCAGCGCCGGTGACTACTACCGCGCTCGTGGCGTGCAACTGCCGGAGCCGGCTTTTCTGGATGTGGTGGTGTTGCGCTTCGGGATCAACGCCGAACAGGAGCATTACCATGTGCCGTTACTGATTTCGCCTTACAGCTACTCCACCTATCGCGGTAGCTAGCGTCACCTCGCTTCACACCCCCAAAGCTCTTCGTTGGTTTTCGCCCGCCCACACTGCGGGCTTTTTTATGGGTCATGGGCTCAATTATCTAGCGCCCCTGGGCCATCTGCGCTGCCTAGGCTGGATGTTTTCCTCATTGAGAAGAAAGCACCATGGGTCCGCTCCTCGACACCGATGATTCAGCAGTGGCCGCCGAAGCCACACTCCAGGGCATCCGCGATCAATTGCGCTGGCGAATCAACACCCATCCACACCCCAGCCGCCTGATCAATCAGATCGCCCTGGCCGACCTGCGGTGCAGCGAATCGACCCAAGCGCTGGTTCATCTACTGGGTCGTTCACCCAAAGTGCTGAATGTGCTGCGAGCCGAGCTGCGCAAAGCGTTCGAGATGGATCCGGACAGCCTGATTTTTACCGAACCGAAGCCACCCCGGGCAGCGCAGAAGGTCGATACCTTGACTGATCGGGCCTTGTTCTCGCTGGTGCAGCCGTCGGTGGCGATCAACGTCAACGCGTTTACCGCGTTGAGCATCAAGGGCCGCCCGCGCCGGCGCTTGCCCTACACCGCATTGCAAGCCTTGCAACGGCTGTGTGCGATGGGGCTGCTCGAGGTCTTGGCGCGTGCGCAACAAGCCTACTGGGACACGCTGGTGCAGGGTTCCTGGTTGACGCGGCGGGAACGTTGGGCTGCGTTGCACGCACAGCTCTTCGCCGATCGCGCCTTTATTGCGCGCCAGCTCGACGAGTTATCGAGCGCGGGAATGCTGGTGGTCCAGGCGGTCATCGATGCCCCGAGCGCCGAAGCCCGGCAGCGTGCCGGCGGTAGTTGGGCCGGTGTGCAAGTGGGCCGGTTGCTGTGGCCCGGCGCACCTGCGCTGGCGATTCCCGGTGCCTTGCATCTATACCGCGAAGGCGAGCCCGTTGATGCGCCCCATGTCCTCTACCTGCCGGGCGGAGGGCGCAATTTTCATGAATACCCCAGCTTCGACGTCCTTCAATGCGGCTTGCTGGAGTTGGGCCGCGAGCGCTTTCACGAACTGTGGCAGTGTTTACCCCTGGATCAGCGCAACGGAGCCTGCCCGCCGGCGGACTTGTCCCCGACAACCCGCTTCGTGCGTGGCCACGCGGTGACCGGCGACGCCCTGGCGCAAGGGGCCGAGGCGTTATTGAGTGGGCAATGGGCCAATGAATTGGCCTGTGCGATGCAGGTCAATCTCGCGCAGGTGTTTTCAACCGCTCGGCCTCAACCGCTGCAGGCCAGGGCTTTTCTTGCCTATGTGGAAGGCGCGCGCAAACAACAGGTCGGCGGCGCTCGGCTGGGTCTGCTGCGTGATCAATTACTGCGCTGGGACCGCCAACGCCGGCAGGCAGAAATTGTGTTTGCCAGCACGGCGCCCACGTTGGCGATGCTGTCGGTGGAGCGGCAGGTCAAACGCTACGAAAAAGGCCTGGTTACGCTGTTGGCTGCGGATGATCCCAGTGCACAGACACCAGCCTATCAGGCGTTGCTGTCGCTGATGAGCCAGCGCGAAGTCCATGCACAAGTGTTGAAAGCGTTGATGCAGGATGCACAGCAACGTGCACTTGACCTGGTTTTTTGGGCCGAGCGGCCCGGCGGGGCAGGCACGCCCAGGCGTGTTTCGTTGTTCCTGAATGCTCAAGCCGAGGCGCTGCGCTCTGAGGTTGAGCTGCAGCACCGGCTCAGGTTGCTGGGTAGCGCGCATCGGGCGCTGATGATTGAAGTCATAGACCAGCCTCTGGCCTCCCGACGTCCGGGCAGTCAGACCCGGGTGATGTCCATCGCCATCGGCAACGAGCCTGATGCGTATTACCCCCTGCACAACGTCTGGGTCATCACGACCGCCGCCGCCGTGAGGGTCCCGACCCGCCAGCGACCTGTGGTGTTGTA
Source organism: Pseudomonas sp. Q1 (assembly GCF_009935975.1). NCBI lineage: Bacteria > Pseudomonadati > Pseudomonadota > Gammaproteobacteria > Pseudomonadales > Pseudomonadaceae > Pseudomonas > Pseudomonas sp. Q1. Next base: position 280,452 of record NZ_QODI01000009.1, read on the forward strand.
CGCGTTCGGTGCAACTGGTGGCCTGCTTGCATTTTCCGGGCTGGATGCCTTGACTCAGAGCCTCAAGGTGAGTTTGAGCAGCCGTGACGATTCGGTGCTATGGGGTTGCGTGGAGCACGATAAGCGCCGCGACCTGCGCGCCCACGCTGCGCGTGAAAGCCTGAACGTGCGTTACCTCGACATCCCCGGCAAGCCTGCCCTCACCGGCCTCAAGAAACTGCTTGGGACCTACGACCGTTTGCACAGCAGCACTGAGGACATCGCGCGTATTTTCAGTGAAGTGACGGATGCCGGGTTGAGCCGCTCGCTGTTGATGTTCGAGCTGCAAGGCCAATTGATGGTCCCGGCGAACAGCGCGCTGAACCAGGCGCATACCCATGTTGAACTGATGCGCAAGGTCGCGTCTGAGTCGAAGAAAATACCGGCCTGGTTGGCCGCTGCATCCCGTGCCCAGCGCAAGCATTTCAGGCGCTTGTGGCGTTTGCAGTTGAGCAGCGCCTTCGCCTTCGCCCGTCACCTGCAAGACTGCCTGCCTGACCTCGGCTCGTTTGCCCGCCGTGCGCTGACGGACCGCCTGCGCCAGGATGGCATGCCGGCGCAGCTGGATATCGAGCAACCGTTGATTGATCTGCCCGATGATGTGCAGGACAGCTTTTGCGGGTGGGAAAGCCGCTGCTCAGTCGGGGACCGCAAACCCATATTGACCGCTACCCTTGAGCGCACGACGTTCAGCCTGCTGCAATTGGCGCTGCATAACCTGGACCCGTTGGCGCCCTGGACACACTGGCGATTCAACCGCGCCCGCTATCTGCAACCCCAGTGGCAAGAACGCCTGAACGCCGCCTACCTGATCCCCATGGTGGCTTCACTGGATATCGGTGGCGAGTACGACAGGTTGATCCAGTCAGTGTTTTATCCGCCTGCCGGTGCTGCCCCTACAGCGACTGAGGGGCGTATTCCCGCGTTATTGAATCGTACGTTGCAAGCGGGTGCTGCACAGCATCTCTACTCGGCGGCTCAGCAGGGGCTGACGGCGAGTGCACAGGCGTTGTTGCGCAGCGCCATGGCGACGCGAACGCCCCAGCCTGCGCTGCAATTGCATGTGGTGCACCTGGTGGGGCACACCATGCAGCATGATCGCTACATTGCAGGGCTGGTGGTGGTGCAAGACCTGCTCACTGATCAGTGTGTGGTCTATTGGCCCGAAGCTCCGCAAGGGTGGGTACTCACTGAGCATGGCAGCCTGGAACAGGCCCGAGCGCAGTTGAATCGAGTCGGCGCACTGCCTGGCAACGTCAGGCTGCTGGCGCGGCAGGTTGCACCCGGCTGGGCGTTTGAGGCGCTCACTCATCATCCGGCTCGGGCCGCTACGCCTGCTGGGGTGTTCGATATTCCCTATCCCTTGCCGGGCGTTTCCATGGTCAAGGGGATCCTGCGGGGGATCGAGTTCATTCGCTCATTCAACATCAAGCACCTGGAGCCCACGGTGCAACTGAGTGAGATAGAAAGCATCATCCATGAACAGATCGCCAGTGATCCGCAGGACTGGCTGGCGATTGTCGCCACCTCCCACAGCGATGCCCGGGCCTTGCTGTATCAAGCCAACGTGCTCGAGCTGCAACGCCAGGCTCAGGCATCCAGCCGTTCCGGCAAAGAGCTGGAACAGTACCGAGCCCGGCGGCAGGGTGAGCAAGGCGAGACCCGCATTCGCCGGATCGTCGCGTTTTTTTCGCAGTTTTTCTTTCCCTTGTTCGGTGTGTCCAATGATGTTTATGAGCTGCTGCTTGCGGCGCGCCATTACCATCGCTTTGGCGATGCGCACGATGCTGTCGATGTGGGTTTCATGAGCAGTTTTTTGATCGTCGACCTGCTAGTGAATGTCATGCCCGGGCCGAAGCCGGCGGGGCAGGTGGCATCGCGTGCCGCTCGCCCCATCGCAAGGGCTGCGCTGGGGCGAATTCATCGTCTGCGCATGTCCGCGCAGGGCGGCCCAGCCCGTTTTGCGCCGCCCGCCGTGATGCAGCTCAAAGCCTTGGAAAATTTCAGAATTCAGGGCGTGCCCAAAGGCGCCGTGGCATTGAAGGGGCCGGATCAGCTCGGCATCCATGTGAAGGAGGGCGCGCTATTTGTGGCCGACGACACGCACCATTATCCGGTCTATCGACGCGACAACGAGTCAGTGTTTCGCCTGAAGAACCCTCAGGTCGAGGGCCAGAATGAACTGATTTTGAACATTCATCGGCAGGGCGAGCGGTTACTCGGCGCAGACGCCCCTCAACCGGTGGCCGGGACGAGTTCGGGCGTGCTCAACCCTTGGCGCGCGCCGGCGTCAGCACCGTCTGACTGGTGGCCCCCGGTTTTACGCAGCGCGACGGAGGACTCCATCCTGCACTCATCCAACCCGGCGACCCATTGGTTGGATTGGCGTATGCAGATTCCGATTACCGAGCAATTGAGTTCCCCGGCGCCCGGGGTGTTTCATGTGCCTCTGGCCAGCCCAGGCATTTCCTACAACGCCCTGCGAGTGGCGCCTGCGAATACCAGCCTGGCGGATCCGTTGAGCGGTTATTACCGGCTGCTTCCCCAAGGCGATCAGGCACCGTTGAACCGCATCGTGTTTATTACAAGGGATGAACCGCTGGTGTCCTTGGCCAGTGCCGACATCGAGCGGTGGACACGCACGGCGCCGAGTGAACAACCTATTCCGGCGTCGCGCACATCAGCCCAGGGTTGGCAGCTTCATCTGCCGCTGTTCGATAAGCCGCTGACGCAGTCTGTGGGGGAGGCGTTTCCCTCCATGACCAGCAAAAGCCAAGACTTCACGGTTGCAAGAATGATTGAGTTGTCAGGCCCACGGCGCCCTGCAACGGCCACCCACCTGCTCAATATCCGTGCGACCTTGGACAGTTGGTTGCCTGCTGCCCCCGCACGGCCTGGCCAGACGGATGATTTGCTGAGAATGCTGCGGCCCACTGAAAGGCGCGGGGTGTCTCTATTTGTCGGTTACAACGACAAGACCCCAGGCTTTACTCGTGTCGACTTTCGCGTGACTGGATTAGACCCCGCGTTACGGCCCGCCCGCAGTCAGCTCGCCCTCGCACGAAACAATGCGCAGATCCCGGCAGTCAGGCGCGTGCTGCAACAGCAGGGCTTCGACGTCGAAGAGATGCGCGTCATGCATGGCAGAAAGCCTACGAGTGAATTGATCGCCACTCACCCGCTTTCAAACAAGCTGTACTACATCGCCATTCATTGGGTTGAGCGAGCGTCCATCATCTTGCGCGGTGGGCTGACGGATGATTGGTTCAATAAAGCCATCAACCGTCACCCGAGCTCGATGATATTCGCGCGAGTCAAGCGTGCTCTGGAAGAGGGGCGCCTGGTGCGGATCGTGGCGGGTATTCAATGGCCTGTGTCAGGCAAGCTCCCACCCAGCGTTTATTTCGTCAAAGTGGCCCCGTCGCCTTGACCAGCGACACCATCCCGGCACCGCCGAACAGGCCGGCGCTGACGCGGTTGAACCAGCTCTGGCCTTTGCCGCTGCGCAAGTAACGCGCCGCGCCATGGGCACTCAACCCGTAGGCCAGCTTGCACAGCAGATCGAGCAGGGTCCAGGTGGCGATCATGATCAGCAGTTGCGGCAGGAACGGCTGCTGGCTGCTGAGAAATTGCGGCAGGAAGGCGGCGAAGAACAGGATGTCCTTGGGGTTGCTGGCGCCGAGCACAAACGCTCGGCCAAACAGCGCACGAAAGCGTGGCGTCGCTACCGCCTGCGGCACCACGGTAGCCTGGCTTGGCTGGCGAGATTGCTGCCAGCTTTGCCAGGCGAGGTAGAACAGGTAGGCCGCGCCGAGGATCTTCAAAGCGCTGAACAATTGTTCCGATGCCAGCAACAGGGCGCCCAGGCCCAGGGCCGAGGCACTCAACAGGCAGATCGAGGCAAACACCCCACCGAGAAACGCTGGATACGAACGGCGCAGGCCGTAGTTGAGACTGTTGCTGATCATCAACAGTGACAGTGGCCCCGGGATCAGGATCACCACCAACGCTGCGCCGCTGAACAGTAGCCAGGTTTCCAGGTTCATCAGTCACTCCCTTTTTATAGAAATATGAATTTGGCGATAAAGATCGCGCACAGCACCCACAGGCTCACGGAAATTTCGCGGTACTTGCCGGTGCCTGCCTTGAGCGCCACATAGGTGATAAAGCCCAGGGCGATACCGTCGGCGACCGAGAACGTCAGGGGCATCATGATCGCAGTGACAATGGCTGGAATGCTGTCGGTGGCTTCATCCCAATGGATATGCGCCATGCTCGCCATCATCAGCATTGCCACGTAGATCAGCGCACCGGCCGTGGCGTAGGCCGGAATCATCCCGGCCAGCGGCGCAAAAAACATCGCCGCCACAAACAGCACGCCCACCGTCACTGCCGTCAACCCAGTGCGGCCGCCGGCGGCGACACCGGCAGCGCTTTCCACGTAGCTCGTCACTGGCGGCACGCCGACCATGGCACCGAACACGCTGGAAGCACTGTCGGCCTTCAGCGCGCGGGACAGGTTATCGATCTTGCCATCGGCATTGACCAGCCCGGCGCGCTGCGCGACGCCCATCAGTGTACCTGCGGTGTCGAACATGTGTACAAAAAGAAAAGCGAATACCACGCTGATCATGCTGACATTGAATACACCCTTCACATCCATGGCCATCCAGGTCGGTGCCAGGCTCGGCGGCGTGGAGAGAATACCGTTGTAGTGCACCAGGCCCAGGCCCCAACCGGCCAGGGTCACGGCGATGATGCTGATGAGGATCGCACCGAACACGCGGTGGTAGCTGAGGATGGCAATCAGCAGGAAACACACGGCCGCCAGCAACGGTGCCGGTTCGTGCAGCGAGCCGAGCTTGATCAGCGTGGCGGGGCTGTCGACGATGATGCCGGCGGTTTTCAAGCCAATCACCCCGAGGAACAGGCCCACGCCCGCGCCCATGGCATGACGCAGGCTGACCGGGATGCTGTTGAGCAGCCATTCGCGCACGCGGGACAATGTCAGGCCCATGAACAGCACGCCGGAAATAAACACGGCACCCAACGCGGTTTCCCAGTGGTAGCCCATGGTGCCGACCACGGTGTAGGTGAAAAACGCATTCAAGCCCATGCCCGGCGCCAGACCCACGGGCCAGTTGGCGTACAGGCCCATCAACAGGCAACCCAGCGCGGCGGCTATGCAGGTGGCGACGAATGCCGCGCCGTGATCGATACCGGCGTCGGCCATGATGTTCGGGTTGACGAAGATGATGTAAGCCATGGTGATGAAGGTGGTGAGGCCGGCGATCAGTTCGGTCTTCACTGTGGTGCCATGCAAGCTGAGTTTGAACAGGCGTTCCAGCCAACTGTTGCCAGGCGGGGCGATTTCCAGCGTAGGGGCTTCGGATTTGCGGCTATCCACAGCGAGTACTCCTCAAGAGTTTTATTGTTATTTCCCGCGCCGGTCACGAATGTGGGCAACAGCGCTTTGAGGTACTGGCGGGTTTTGTTGACCAATAGGTCAGGAACTCGCACGCAGAGGATTATGCTTTTGTATACAAATAAAGCAAATAATGTTTTCGATCAGCTGCGCAAAAGATGATGAAAGGCTAATTCGCCGCACTCAGTGCCTGATTCACCGCCAGCCAGCCCGTCACAGCCTCTTCCCCGGCTTCGTTGAAGGCGCGTTGCAACAACTTCACTTGCTCACGGCGCAATGACTGCTCGAAACGCTGGCCTTCTTCGGTCAGTTCCAGCAGGCGTTTGCGCTTGTCGGTCTCGGACGCAACGCTATTGACCAGGTGCATTTCCTGCAATTGGCGCAGGGGCATGTTCAGCGCCTGTTTGCTCACGCCGAGCAATTCCAGCAGTTGTTTCACGCTGATTGCCGGGTAGCGTGCGATAAAAAACACGATGCGCTGATGCACACGGCTCAGGCCGCGGCGTCCGAGCATCTCGTCGGCCTTGGCGGTAAAGGCCTGGTAGCCGAAGAAGAACGCTTCCATGGCCGCTTGCTGGGCGGTGGGGTTTTTAAGGTCAAGCATATTGACGTATCCGTGCAAGTCGTCGTAATTTCGGTCAACCAGTTTGACGTATTTCCCACAGGCTTCGCTAGCGGTGACCTTATGGCCTTCTCTGAACGTGTTACGCGCCTCAAAAGCTCCTTGATCCGTGAAATCCTCGCGGCGGCCCAGCGCCCGGAGGTGATGTCCTTCGCCGGTGGCCTGCCTGCCGAAGCGATGTTGCCCGCGTTGAATTGGGACGATATGCCGCTGAACATGGGCCAATACGGCATGAGCGAAGGCGAGCCTGCGCTGCGCGAATTGCTGGCGGCCGAGGCCCGTGCGTTGGGCGTGGCGTGCCAGGCCAGCCAGGTGCTGGTGGTCAGCGGGTCCCAGCAAACCCTGGACCTGGCGGCCAAGCTGTATGTCGACAAGGGCACGCCGATTATGCTGGAAGGCCCGACCTACCTGGCCGCGCTGCAGATCTTCCAACTGTTCGGCGCCGACTGCCTCACCGTGCCACTGGAAGCCGACGGCCCCAACCTGGCGCAATTGCGCGCCAGCCTTGAACACCATCAACCGGCGTTCATCTATCTGATCCCGACCTTTCAAAACCCGTCGGCCGTGCGTTACAGCGAGGCCAAGCGCGAAGCCGTAGCCGCCTTGCTCGATGAGTTCGGTGTGACCCTGATCGAAGACGAGCCCTACCGCGAACTGACCTTTGATGGCGGCAGCGCACAGCCCATCGTCGGGCGCCTGAAAAAAGCCAGCTGGATCTACACCGGCACGGTTTCCAAGACACTGTTGCCCGGCCTGCGCGTGGGTTATCTGATCGCCAGCCCGGATTTGTTCCCGCACCTGCTCAAGCTCAAGCAGTCAGCGGACCTGCATACCAATCGCGTCGGCCAGTGGCAGGCGATGCAATGGATCGGCACCGAAAAATACCAGCAGCACCTGGTGCAGTTACGCAGTTTTTACCGTGAGCGCCGCGACGCATTCCAGGCCGCGTTGGTGCGTCATTTCAACGAACTGGCCGACTGGCAAGTGCCCCAGGGCGGATTATTCTTCTGGCTGACCTTGAAACAACCCCTCGATACCCGCACCTTGTTGGCGCAAGCATTGGCGCAGGGCGTCGCGTTCATGCCCGGTGAACCGTTCTTTTCCGAGCCGGATCAGCATCCGGGCTCGTTGCGACTCAATTTCAGCCATATTGACCCGGCCCGCCTGGACGAAGGTCTCAAGCGCCTGGCCGCGGTGGTCCGTCAAGCACAGCACGCGCAAGCGGCATAAGGGGAGCCCCATGTACAAGGTTTATGGCGATTACAAGTCGGGCAACTGCTACAAGATCAAGTTGATGCTCAACCTACTGGGCATTGCGTACCAATGGGTCGATGTCGATATCCTCAACGGCGACACCCAGACCGCCGAATTCCTGGCCAAGAACCCGAATGGCAAGATTCCGGTATTGGAACTGGAAGACGGCACCTGCCTGTGGGAATCCAATGCGATCCTCAACTTCCTGGCCGATGGCAGCGAGTTCCTGCCCTCCGAACCGCGCCTGCGCACCCAGGTGCTGCAATGGCAGTTCTTCGAGCAGTACAGCCATGAGCCGTACATTGCCGTGGCGCGGTTTATCCAGTTTTACCTGGGCCTGCCGCAAGAGCGCCTGGAGGAATACCAGAAGCTGCACAAGGGCGGCTACAAGGCGCTCAGAGTCATGGAGCGTCAACTGCAACTCACGCCGTATCTGGTGGGAGAGCAGTTCTCGATTGCCGACGTAGCCTTGTATGCCTACACCCATGTGGCCCATGAAGGTGGTTTTGACCTGGGCGCTTATCCGGGGGTGCAGGCCTGGTTGGCTCGCGTTGCCAGCCATCCCAGGCATGTGCCGATGCTGGGCTGAGGTGCGCGATTGCGGCGTGCGGGCAGTGACTCACCAGCATCGCGTTGCCGGGCGTGGCGCTAGGGAGCGAGTTGTTCGCCCAGCAGGTCAAAACAGCGTTGCGCAGCCGGGCTCAAGCCCAGGCCGCTACGTCTGATCAAGCCGATCTCCCGGCTCACCCCGGGATGATCGATACGGATACGGCTCAGGCCTTCCAGGCTGTCCGCCGCCGACTCCGGCAGTACGCTGATCCCCAGCCCTTGGCGTACCAGTGCCAGCACTGTCGACATGTAGTTGGCTTCCATGCCGGCATTCATCGTCAAGCGTGTTTGATCGAATAGCTCATCCACTTGCTCGCGCACGCTGCTGTCTCGGCCGGTCAGGATGATCGGCTGGTCCGCCAGTTGCTCCAGGGTCAGTTGGCGATGGCGGGTGAGGGGATGATCCACCGGCACGAAGGCACACAGGCGGTCATTGAGCACCGGTACGAAGTCCAGGCCATGGCTGAGCCTTGCGCGTACGCCAATCCCGAAGTCCACTTCACCTGCACGCACCTGCGCGTGAATGCGATGGGCCACCAAGTCCTGCAGGCGTACTTCAATCCCGGCAAAACGCTCGCGAAACAGCCGCAACGCCGGCGGCAGGGCACCGGCACACACCGAAGGCAGGGCGGCGATGGTGACCACGCCTCGGCGCAGGGCCGCCAGATCGCGCGAGCCGGTGACGATGTTGTCCAGGTCCAGCAGCAGTTTTTCCATGGGGCCGCGCGCGTCCCGGCCAGCGGCGGTGATGCTGACGTGGCGCGGGCTGCGGTCGAGCAGGGCGACGCCGAGCCAGTCCTCCAGTTGTTGCACCTGCACGGTCAGGGCCGAAGGTGACAGGTGCAGCTCGTTGGCCGCCTTGGTGAAACTGCCGGTGCGGGCCACGGCAAGGAAAGCCTGGATGTGTTGGATTGAATTCTTCATTGGGATTGCTTCATTTTGTTTTTCCGAACGATGGTCGGTGAATATTCCAATTTACAAAGACTAACCCGCTTCCAATACTCCAGGGAAAACAATAACCGGCCAACCAGGCCGCTCTGGAGTCCCCCATGCTCGCAACCCTGGGTGTCATTACCATCCTGTGCCTGCTCGCTGCCGTCATGAGCAAACGCCTCTCACCGCTGGTGGCCCTGATCGCCTTGCCGATCATCGCCGCGCTGCTCGGCGGGTTCGGCCTGCAAACCAGCGCCTTCATCATCACCGGTATCAAGAACGTCGCCCCGGTGGTGGGCATGTTTGTCTTTGCCATCCTGTTTTTCGGGATCATGACCGATGCCGGCATGCTCGACCCCATCATTGATCGCATCCTGCGTACGGTAGGGACGCGTCCTACGCGAATTGTTGTAGGCACCGCGACCCTGGCGCTGCTCGTGCATCTGGATGGCTCCGGCGCGGTGACCTTTCTGGTCACGGTGCCGGCGATGCTGCCGCTGTATACGCGGCTGGGCATCGACAAGCGCATCCTGGCCTGTGTATGTGCCATGGCGGCCGGGGTCAACTTCCTGCCGTGGACCGGGCCGGTACTGCGCTCGTCAGCCGCGCTGCATGTGCCGGTGGCGGACTTATTCCAGCCGCTGATTCCGGTGCAGGTCGTCGGCCTGGTATTTGTCTTCGCGTGTGCCTGGTGGCTGGGCCGGCGTGAGGAAAAGCGCCTGGGCCTGGGCGCCGGCTCGACGGTGGATGCGGTGCCGCAGCGGGTGCTCAGTGACGCGGATATCCAGCTGCGCCGCCCGCGGCTGTTCTGGGCCAACCTGATTCTCACCGTGCTGGTGATGGTGGTGATGATTGCCGGCTGGGTCGATCCGGTGGTGATGTTCATGCTCGGCACCGTGGTGGCGCTGTGCATCAACTACCCGAACGTGGACGCCCAGCGTGCGCGCATCGACGCCCACGCCAAGACCGCGCTGACCATGGCCAGTATCCTGCTCGCCGCCGGCGTGTTCACCGGCATCATGCAGGGCACCGGCATGCTCAAGGCGATGGCCGAGGTGGCGGTGGCGCAGATTCCTGCGGGCCACGGCAAGCTGATCCCGGCGGTGGTGGGTTTTATCTCCATGCCGTTGAGCCTGCTGTTTGACCCCGATTCCTACTATTTCGGCGTAATGCCGGTGATCGCCGAAGTCGGCAAGGCACTGGGTGTCGACCCACTGCAAGTGGCCCAGGCTTCGTTGCTGGGGGTACACACCACCGGCTTCCCGGTCAGCCCGCTGACCCCGGCGACCTTCCTGCTGGTGGGCTTATGCAAGATCGAACTGGCCGATCACCAGCGCTTTACCATCCCTTTTCTGTTTGCCGCGTCGGTGTTGATGACCCTGACCGCGTTGCTCCTGGGAGTGATTTGAGATGAAAACCTTGCGCATCGGTTCCGGCGCCGGCTATTCCGGTGACCGTATCGAACCTGCCGTGGAACTGGCCGAACAGGGTGACCTGGACTACCTGGTGTTCGAATGCCTGGCTGAACGCACCATTGCGCTGGCGCAGCAGGCACGCATCAGCGACCCGCAGGGCGGTTATGACCCGTTGTTGAGTGAGCGCATGCGCCGTGTGTTGCCATTTGTGGGGCGGTACGCGGGGCGTCGTCGCCTGCGGGTGATCACCAACATGGGCGCAGCCAACCCGGTCGCGGCGGCGATTGAAGTGCGGCGAATGGTCGATGAACTGGGGTTGAACCTCAGGGTAGTGGCTGCAATCGGCGACGATGTCTTGGCGACCCTGCGGCCCGAACAACGGCTGGATAACGGCCAGACCCTGGGCTCCTTGGGCAAGCGGCTGATTTCGGCAAATGCCTACTTGGGGGTCGAGGCTATTTTGCAGGCGCTGCACGCGGATGCCGACGTGGTGATTACCGGGCGCGTGGCTGACCCTTCGTTGTTTCTGGCGCCGCAGATGTTTGAGTTCGGCTGGGCGGCGGATGATTGGCAGCGCTTGGGGCGCGGCACGCTGGTGGGGCATTTGCTGGAGTGCGCGGGGCAGGTCAGTGGTGGGTATTTTGCCGACCCCGGTGTGAAGGATGTGGCAGACCTCGCCCGTCTGGGGTTTCCCTTGGCCGAGGTGGATGCCGAGGGGGAGGCGGTGATTACCAAAGTCTCAGGTTCCGGCGGGCGGGTCAGCCGCGCCACCTGTACCGAACAATTGATCTACGAAGTGCATGACCCGGCGGCGTACTTGACCCCGGACGTGACGGCGGACTTCTCTCGGGTGGCGTTCGTGGAGGAGGGGATTGATCGCGTTCGCGCCCAGGGTGCCGCTGGACATGCACGGCCCGAGCAGTTGAAGGTCAGCGTCGGTTATCTGGACGGTTGGATTGGCGAGGGGCAGATGTCCTACGGCGGGCCGGGTGCGGTCGCACGGGCGCAGTTGGCCCGGGATATCGTGCTCAAACGCCTTGAGTGGGCGGGCGTGAAGATGCAGGACGTGCGCGCCGAACTGATCGGCATGGATTCACTGCACGGCCCGCGCAGCAGCGTCGAACCCTGGGAAGTCCGCCTGCGCGTCGCTGCCCGTTGCGAAGATCGCGACGAGGCGGTGCGGGTCGGCAATGAAGTGGAAACCCTCTACACCAACGGCCCGTCAGGCGGCGGCGGTGCGAGCAAGAGCGTACGCCAGGTAGTGGCGGTGGCATCGTTGATGGTGCCGCGTAGTGTGGTCAACCCGAGGATCCAGGCATGAAGTTGCATACCTTGGCCCATTCCCGCACCGGGGATAAAGGCGATACGTCGAATATCTCGATCATTGCCTACCGCGCCGAAGACTACCCATGGCTATGTGAACAGCTGACAGCCGAACGCGTGGCCGAGTATTTTGCCGGTCTGCGCGAGCCGGGTGCAGCGCCGGTACGCCGTTATGAATTGCCGAACGTGCAGGCGCTGAACTTCGTGTTGCCCGGGATTCTGCGCGGTGGCGTCACCCGTTCGCTGGCGCTGGATGCGCATGGCAAGTGCCTGGGTTCGGCGTTATTGGATCTGGATTTGGCGACACGCTGACTGTGGGAGGGGGCAAGTAAGCGATAGAGCGGGCGATGGATAAACTGTGGGAGGGGGCTTGCTCCCGATAGCGGTGTGTCAGGTTCAGAAACCGTGACTGACACACCGCCATCGGGAGCAAGCCCCCTCCCACAGTGACAGCGCTAAGCCTTAACTGACTGGCGTTAGGGCAAGCCCTCTCCCACTATTTGATCGGTATCGGTCAGTCAGATCGCGGCGAAACGCTTGTCCAGGTAATCGATGATCACCTTGGAGTCATACATCCAGGTGGTCTCGCCGTTTTCTTCAATGCGCAGGCACGGCACTTTGATCTTGCCCCCTTGTTCCAGCAGGGTCTGGCGGTCGTGCTCGTTATTCTTCGCGTCCTTCAACGCCACCGGTACATTCAGGCGGTGCAGGGTGCGACGGGTTTTCACGCAGAACGGGCAGGCATGGAACTGATACAGGGTCAGGTCCTTGGCGGCGGCGTTGACCTTGGCCTGTTGTTCGGCAGGGCGCTGCTTTTTGCGCGGACGGGTAAGCAAGTCACCCGCGATGATGACGTGGCCGAGGCCCACTCGAAGTGCTTTGACGAACATGGCTTAAACCTCTTGCCCGATACAGAAGGGGCCGCAGCTTACCTGAATTTTGCGGGCGAAAAAAAACCGGCGATGAATGCCGGTTTTTTCTTACCCTACCTGTTATTTGATCAGGCTGAGGAATTCGCTGCGGGTGGCCGCGTTTTCGCGGAATTCACCGAGCATCACCGAAGTGATCATCGACGAATTCTGTTTCTCCACACCGCGCATCATCATGCACATGTGCTTGGCCTCGATCACCACCGCCACGCCCAGGGCGCCTGTGACTTGCAACACGGCATCGGCGATCTGGCGGCTGAGGTTTTCCTGGATCTGCAGGCGACGCGCATACATGTCGACAATCCGCGCGACCTTCGACAGGCCCAGCACTTTGCCGCTCGGGATGTAGGCAACATGGGCCTTGCCGATAAACGGCAACAGGTGGTGTTCGCACAGCGAGTACAACTCGATGTCCTTGACCAGCACCATTTCGCTGTTGTCAGAGCTGAACAAGGCACCGTTGGTGACTTCTTCCAGGGTCTGTTCATAGCCGCGGCAAAGGTACTGCATCGCCTTGGCGGCACGCTTTGGCGTGTCGAGCAGGCCCTCGCGGGAAACGTCCTCGCCGAGCTGGCCGAGGATCGCGGTGTAATTCTGTTCCAATGTCACAGAGCTTTATTCCGTATGGGTTCTAGAAGGGTACGGTTTCTGCCTGTACCAAAAATGTTTACCAATCAAGCGTTGGTTCATACCTGCCATTGGGCACATGGTAGCGTAAGTGTGGCGGCAGTTGTATTGCCCTTCAATGCGACGAGCGCCGCGTGCAGGGTTTGTCGGTCCGAAAACCCCTTCTGCATGCGTCCGGATGCCCGTTTTTCGGTGCGGTAGCGTGACGCACCTGCTGCTCGTGACCAGCCAGTTTGCAGTTGAAAAAAAGCCCGCAATCGCGGGCTTTTCAGATGACTCAGGGCTTACTTGAAAAGGCCGCCGATGGCATTGATCGCATCGGCGGCCTTATTCACGTTTTGCTGTCGCTGTGGGTCGGTGTTCACTTGGGCTTGGGCGTTATAGCCGGTATTGCTGCAGGTTTTGTTTGTCTGCGTCAGCGCGGCTTGAAACGCGCTGGCGCGCAACGTATCGCCCTTGGCATTCGCCGCGTTGAGGTTTGCCTGCAGGTCGCGGATCTGTTGCTGGCAGGAGGCGATACTGGCGTTGTTGGTGTTGCTGTTGGAGTTTGCTCCACCCAGAGCAGACGAGAGCGCGCCCGTCAGTGCGGTCAAGTCAGCGGCATGGATGGGGAGGCAGATCAGACTCAGCAGTGCTGCGGATGGAGCGAGCTTGGAAAGACGCATGGCAAACCTCAATGTTTAATCGTCCGCACAAACCTGGGCACCGAGCGGGTGCAGGACGATATCCATAAGGTGAGCGCTCGGTTGGAGCGAAATACTATTTGGTCAATTTTTGAGCTTCAATATTCGATTTTCGTAAATGTGCGGCCTTTCACGTTATCCGGCCGCTACGAAAAACGGACAACTCAGGGTTTTCGCCTTATTCCGGTTACTCGTCGCGCCCTTCCATCATGGTGCGCTTGAGCATTACATACACCGCGCCGGCGCCGCCGTGGCGGGCCTGGCATGAGGTAAAACCGAGTACCTGGGGGTGCTGGCGCAGCCAGGTGTTGACGTGGCTCTTGATCATCGGACGCTTGCCGTCGAGCCGCACCGCCTTGCCGTGGGTGACGCGCACGCAACGGATTTCGAATTTCGTCGCTTCGGCCAGGAAGGCCCAGAGGGTTTCGCGGGCTTTTTCGACGTTCATGCCGTGCAGGTCAAGGCTGCCTTCGAACGGGATCTGCCCGACCTTGAGCTTGCGCATCTGGCTTTCCTGCACGCCGTCGCGGGCCCACATCAACTCGTCTTCGGGGCCGACATCGATCACGAACTGGTCAGACAGACCGTCGACGGTAGTGGCATCGGTGCGCACGGTCGCGGCCTGGCGCAACTTGGCAATCTGCGCCCGGTCGGTCTTGGGTTTGCCGGTGTCGGCGCGGTCGTGCTTGATCGGCTTGACGCCGCGCAGCTCGTTTTTGAACAGGGAAAAATCGTCGTCTTGCATGTCGGCCTCCGCGAAGGGCGGGCAGTTTACCTAAATCGCGGCGGCCAGGGCGCAGGAAACGCTATCCAAGCGCCATCAGTCGTGCTTTTTCATCAGGTGTGCAGCGATGTTCAGAGACAAGGGTTGGCGCATCCGTCGACGGCTGCGACGCCACAACCACACGCCCAACCACAGCACCAACAGGCCGGTGACCAACAAAATGGCCGAACCGCCAGGGCTGGTATTCAGCTCACCCAGGGCGGGTGAGTGCCCCGACAAACCGGCACCACCAGCGCCGGCCAACAGCAGACCTACTATCGCCAAGAGCGCGGCAAAGCCGGCGACCAGGCGCAGACGCCAGTTGCTCGGGCCCTTGGGGCGCAAGCGACGAGCATCAAAACCATCGGATATCTTCATTCCGACCTTTCCTCCAGGGTATCGGCCCTTCGACCGGAAGATACACAACTTGTTCCTGGGAGAGAGGTAAATGCGCCAAATGAGAGGGCATTGCGGATGAGCGGGGCGATTAATACGCCACGCCGCTCATCAGATGTCGATCAGATCAGATCTTTGGTCAACGCCAAGGTCGCAAAGTTGTCGGCCATGATGGCCATTTCGGTCTGTTGCACGTGCTCGGCACTCAGGACGCCACCTTTGTAAGGCAGGTCGCGGGTGGCGCAGGCGTCTTCCACCAGGGTGCAGCGAAAGCCCAGGTTCTTGGCGGCGCGCACGGTGGTGCTGACGCTGGAGTGGCTCATGAAACCGCAGACGATCAAGTCCAGGGAGCCGAGGTCCTGCAGGTGTTTTTCCAGGCCGGTCCCGTGGAAGGCGCTGGGCAACAGCTTGCCGATAACGGTTTCGTCACCGAGCGGTTCCAGGCCCGGAATGAATTCGCCGCGCTCGCCTTGCGGGTCAAAGAGGCCGCCGACTGTACCCAGGTGGCGCACATGCACGATCGGGCGCCCGGCGTTGCGGGCTGATGACACCAGTTGCTTGATATGACTGACGGCTGCATCCATGCCGGAGAGGGCAAGCGGACCGCTGAGGTATTCCTTTTGGGCGTCGATGATCACGAGGGTCGCATGATTCAGGTTGGCTGCTGCATAACCACGACCGCTGAGTTGAAACATCGTCTTTGGAACGGACATTCTGGGGCTCCTGTGAGGGGGGCTTTTGTGACATTGTCCACTGGCTGAGCGGTTCTGTGAATCGCTACCATCGTAAGGTACGCCGTTGTTGACGTGCAGCGATGTCAAGAGGGTGGCTTGTTGAGTCCAATGATGGCAAATGGGATGAAATCCGACGGGTGGTGAGGTGTTTTCGTACATCGAAGGGACAGGCGAAGGCTGTTAGAATCGCCAGTCGTTTTTTCCAGGAGTCTGCCCCGTGATTACATCCCGCCTGCGCACTTTGCGCGACCATATCCGTTGGGCTGTCAGCCGTTTCCATGGGGAAGATCTGTTTTTCGGTCATGGCACCGACAATGCCTGGGACGAAGCCCGGCAATTGGTGCTCGGCGCCTTGCACCTGCCCTGGGAAATTGCCGACAGCTACCTGGACTGCAACCTCGAAGAAGAGGAAATCTCCCATGTGCAGCGTTTGTTGCATCGCCGCATCCACGAGCGTCTACCCACGGCTTACCTGCTGAAAGAGGCTTGGTTCTGTGGCCTGTCGTTTATCGTCGACGAGCGCGTGTTGATCCCGCGCTCGCCGATCGGCGAACTGATCGAAAACCGCTTCGAACCCTGGTTAGCCCAGCCACCGGCGCGCATTCTCGACCTGTGTACGGGCTCCGGCTGCATTGGTATTGCTTGTGCTTATGAATTCCAGGAGGCCGAGGTGGTGTTGGCCGACTTGTCTTTTGAGGCATTGGAAGTCGCCAACCAGAACATCGAGCGCCATGGCGTCGATGAGCGTGTCTACACCGTGCAAGGGGATGGTTTTGACGGCCTGCCGGGTCAGCGGTTCGACCTGATCGTGTCCAACCCACCGTATGTGGATGCTGAAGATTTTGCCGACATGCCGGAGGAATACCAGCACGAGCCGGAGCTGGGCCTGGCTTGCGGTGATGATGGCTTGAACCTGGTGCGGCGCATGCTGGCCGAGGCGGCGGACCACTTGACCGAGAAGGGCTTGCTGATCGTCGAGGTCGGCAACAGCCAGGTGCACGTCGAGGCGTTGTACCCGGAAGTGGACTTCGCCTGGCTGGATTTCCAGCGCGGTGGCCACGGCGTATTCATGCTCACGGCAGAACAGTGCCGGGCGCATCAGGCAGTGTTTGCTGCCAGGGTCTAAGCCGGTCAGTGTGAACCCGATCAATGTGGGAGGGGGAAAGCCCCCTCCCACTGTTTATTGCATTTCATCCCGCTGTCAGCGGTGCGTGGCAATCCAGATCAGCAAGCCCGCCTGAAACACGGTAAACGCAACCAGGCAAGTGATGGTGAAGCGCAACCCGCTGTCCTCACGCTTGAACTTGGTGACCTTTTCCTCTTCCTTGCGCAACTTCACTTCATGCTCGGCCAGGTTGTGCTCGGCCTGTTGCAGCATCTGTGCGGCCTCGAGAATCTCGACGAACTGCACCTTCTCGGTGTTCCAGCTGTCGAGCACTTCGCTGACTTTGCCCGGCTGCACGTTGCCTTTGAGGTGCTGTACGTCGGCGTAGGCCACGTCAAAACCCTGGATGCGCAGGAAATGATCACGGCGCAGGCGCGTGGCTTCATTCAGGGCGTCTTTGTTGGCCAGGTCCACGCCGTCGACGCGGTAGTGTGACCACTTCTTTTTGGCCCATGCCGCGCCCTGGGCGACCAGGAAACGGCCGAGGCCACGGTTGGCCGGTTCGATTTCCAGGCTGTTGCCCGGGCCGAAGTGCACGCGGTGGGTATCGTGATCGACCCAGATATCCAGGTGGTTCTGCTCACGGCGCACGCGTTGCGCCGGCAACTGGATGACCATGCGCAACAGGCTGCGATGTTTGTCGTGGCGCTCGGCATAACCGAACTGCACAAAGCGCAAGGGCCGTGCGCCGGTCGCGCGGTCCGTGGTCAGCGGCGCCAGGCGCAGCATCTTGAAATGTTCGGCCTGTACGTCCGCCCACGGCAGCGCCGCCGCCTCGACGGCCTCGGTTTTTTCAGCCGGGGTGTCGGCGGTAGGTTCTGGTGTAGCTTCGGTGGTTGTCATGCGGTGCGATCCTGTCCAAGCCTTGCGAGTCGGCAGTCTTTTTACTGTCGACTCTGGGCTTATCGGCCGCGTTCTTCAGGACTGGAGGCAAATAGTCGCTTAACGGGGCCCAAGTCCGTCGATAAAGCGCACGATGCGCTGGCCCAGCTCGGCCGCGAGGGGCAGTTGCGGGTCGTTGTAGGACTCCAGTTGTTCCTTCACATCCTTGGGGATGATGCGCATCACGTGGTTCATCCCCTCGATTACCGTGAGTTGCGCGTCCGGCTTGGCTTTTTTCAACAGTTGGGCATCGGCGACGCCGACCTGAATGTCGTGGGTGCCCTGGATGATCAGCGCCGGCATCTTCAATCTGGCGAACGCGGCCGAAGGATCGGCGCGGAACAGGCTGATCAGGTAAGGCTGCACGCTGGGTCGGAAAATACCTTCCAGCGGGCGAGGCACATCGGCATCCACTTGACCGGCCTTGAGGTGATCGAGGATCTCATTACTGCGCAGCAGCAGGGCCGGAGGTAGATGGTCGGCCAGTTGCTGGCGAATCACCTGGTCTACCGGCCGGGCGCTGCCGGAGAGGGAAATGACGCCCGCCGGGTCAAGTTGCGGCGCGGCGAGGGCGGCCACCAGCGCGCCTTCGCTATGGCCCAGCACGATCAGCGGGCCCAGGCGGGTGTCGTGCTTGAGCAGCTTGCCCCAGGCCACGGCGTCGGCCACATAGGCGTCGAGGGTCAGGTTGCGCTCGTCCGGGGTTGCGGCGAGGCTGGCGGCCACCCCGCGCTTGTCGTAGCGCACGCTGGCAATGTTATTGCGGGCCAGCACCCAGGCCAGGCGCTTGAGGCTGTCGTTGCGTGCGCCGTCGGCGCTGTTGCCGTTGCGGTCAGTGGGGCCGGAGCCGGCGATGATCAGTACCACCGGCACCGGCTTGTCGGATTTGGGCAGCAGGAGCGAACCGAATAACTCGCCGCTGCCGGTGTCCAGGCTGATAGGCCGTTGCAGCACGACAGGGGAGGCGGCGAAGCCAAGGCTGGAAAACAGGGTGAGGGTCAAAAGCAAAACTCGTAGCATCATCGCGCCATTATCAGGAAGGTGCCGGTTGGACCAACGTCTACCGGTAAGGTTTCGAGGATGAACTAGTCCGATAGCCTGCGTATACTGGCCGCCTTAAGTTATTACGGTTGACTTGATTCAACTGATTTCACGGAGCGCCCTGCATGTCCGGCAATACCTTCGGCAAGCTGTTCACTGTCACCACCGCGGGCGAAAGCCATGGTCCGGCGTTGGTCGCCATTGTCGACGGCTGCCCGCCTGGCCTCGAGCTGTCCCTGGAGGACTTGCAGCGTGACCTGGACCGTCGCAAGCCCGGCACCAGCCGTCACACCACCCAGCGTCAAGAGCCCGACGAAGTCGAAATCCTTTCCGGCGTCTTCGAAGGCCGCACCACCGGTTGCGCCATCGGCCTGTTGATCCGCAACACCGACCAGAAGTCCAAGGACTACTCGGCGATCAAGGATCTGTTCCGCCCGGCCCACGCCGACTACACCTACCATCACAAATACGGCGAACGCGACTACCGCGGCGGTGGCCGCAGCTCGGCCCGCGAAACCGCAATGCGCGTGGCGGCCGGTGCCATCGCCAAGAAATACCTGGCCACCCAGGGCATCGTCATCCGTGGCTACATGAGCCAACTGGGCCCGATCGAAATCCCGTTCAAGACCTGGGACAGCGTTGAAGACAACGCCTTCTTCAGCCCCGACCCGGACAAGGTGCCGGAACTGGAAGCCTACATGGACCAGTTGCGCCGCGATCAGGACTCCGTCGGCGCCCGGATCACCGTGGTCGCCGAGGGCGTCAAGCCGGGCCTGGGCGAGCCGATCTTCGACCGCCTGGACGCTGAGCTGGCCCACGCCCTGATGAGCATCAACGCGGTGAAGGGCGTGGAAATCGGCGCCGGTTTCGCCTGCGTATCCCAGCGCGGCACCGAGCATCGTGATGAACTGACGCCGCAAGGTTTCCTGAGCAACAACGCAGGCGGCATCCTGGGCGGTATTTCTTCCGGCCAGCCGATTGTTGCGCACCTGGCGCTCAAGGCCACATCGAGCATCACCACGCCTGGCCGTTCGATCGACGTGCACGGCAACCCGGTGGACGTGATCACCAAGGGCCGTCATGACCCGTGCGTGGGTATCCGCGCCACACCGATCGCCGAGGCGATGATGGCCATCGTGCTGATGGACCACCTGCTGCGCAATCGTGGGCAGAACGCCGATGTACAGGTGAGTACCCCGGTGCTGGGCCAGCTGTGACGTCCAGTGCTGTTGAGCGAGCTTCCTGTGGCGAGCGAGCTTGCTCGCGCTGGGCCGCGAAGCAGCCCTACGCATGAGTCCCGTCCTCCCATACTGGCGCCTCTCCAGCTTCTACCTGTTCTATTTCGCCCTGCTTGGGGCAACGGCGCCATTCCTGGCGTTGTACTTCGATCACCTGGGGTTCCCCAGCGCACGGATCGGCGAATTGGTGGCCATCCCCATGTTGATGCGCTGCGTGGCGCCGAACCTGTGGGGCTGGCTCGGCGACTACAGTGGCCGGCGGCTGGCCATCGTGCGGTTTGGCGCGGTGTGCACCCTGGCGAGCTTTTCACTGATATTCGTCAGCAAGACCTACGCCTGGCTGGCCATGGTGATGGCGCTGCATGCGTTCTTCTGGCACGCGGTACTGCCGCAGTTTGAAGTGATCACCCTGGCCCACCTGCAAAAACAGACCTCGCGTTACAGTCAGATCCGCCTGTGGGGCTCCATCGGCTTCATCTTGACCGTGGTCATCATGGGGCGCCTGTTCGACTGGCTGAGCCTGGATATTTACCCGGTGGTGGTCGTGGTGATCATGGCCGGCATCATCGGCGCCAGCCTGTGGGTGCCCAACGCGCAGCCAGCCGCCCAGGGCAACCGCCTGGCCGGTGACGGGTTTCTCAGGCAATTGCGCAGTCCCGGGGTGCTGGCGTTTTATCTCTGCGTGGCCTTGATGCAAATGAGCCACGGGCCGTATTACACCTTCCTCACGCTGCACCTTGAACACTTGGGCTACAGCCGAGGTGTGATCGGCCTGCTGTGGGCGATGGGGGTGGTCGCCGAAGTACTGATGTTCCTGGCCATGAGCCGCATCCTCGCGCGCTTTTCGGTACGCCGGGTGCTGCTGGCCAGTTTCCTGTTGGCAGCGCTGCGCTGGTTGCTGCTGGGGACACTGGCTGAGTTTTTCTGGGTGCTGTTGCTGGCGCAAGTGATGCACGCCGCCACGTTCGGCAGTTTTCATGCCGCGGCGATTGCCTTTGTGCAACGCAGCTTCGGCGACCGCCAGCAAGGCCAGGGCCAGGCATTGTACGCAGCCTTGGCCGGCACGGGCGGGGCGGTCGGCGCCCTGTACTCCGGTTACAGCTGGAACCTGTTGGGGCCGACTTTCACCTTTAGTATTGCCAGCGTCGCGGCCCTGGCCGCTGCCGTTATCATGGGCCTTCGATTGCAAGAGCCGAACCAAGGAACCGTGCAATGAGTTATGTAGCCGTCTACCCCGTCGCCACACCCGATACCCCGAACAAGGTGCTGACCCACTTTGACGATATCCGCTCGACCCTGGCTGAACACGGCGTGCGGTTTGAGCGCTGGCAGCCTGGCGTCATTGAAAAGGGCGCCAGCGACACGGCCATGATCGCGGCCTATCAGCCCCAGATCGACACCTTGGGCTATGCGGCCGCAGAGGTGGCCAGCGTGACCCGTGACCACCCACAGAAGGATGAGTTGCGCGCCCAGTTCCTTGACGAGCGCCGTTACAGCGAAGATGAAGCGCGTTTCTTCATCGCGGGCCAAGGCCTGTTCAGCCTGCACATTGGCGACTACGTGTACGGCGTGCGCTGTGAAAAAAATGACCTGCTGGTGATCCCCGCCGGCCTGCCCCATTGGTTCGACATGGGGGACAACCCGCACTGTGTGACGCTGCGCTTGTTCAACACGGTTGAAGGGCAAGTGCCTGATTTTACCGGTGACACCCTTGCACGTCTTTTTCCAGGGTTGGATGACTAACCACCAGTATTTGAATGTTCAACCCCGGTAAGTTTGAAATTGCTGTGGGAACAAGCTTAATTGCTTGTAAGGTTTGACTGTTTATTTTGTGTTCTGCGCTTTCATTCCATTCGTTATGTAACTCTCTCCAGATTCGATGTTTATGTCGCCTGTCAATAGGAGGAATCCGAAGGGTGACAAGGATTCTGTAAACCAAAGGAGAGAGCAATGAGTGGCCCCGTCAAGTCAGGTCACCCGCTGGTCAGCCTGCCGACGGCGGTCAGAAAGCGCATGAGTTTGTCCGGCAAACCTTTGACCCCAGCGGAACTGGAGATCCTGCGCTGGGCCTCGGAGGGTAAGACGGTGTGGGAGATCAGCCAGATCCGCGCCACTTCCGAAGCGACGGTGAAATTCCACCTGCGCAACATCTATGGCAAGTTGGACGTGACCAACCGGGTACAGGCGATGAACGAAGCCGCCCGCCAGGGCTTATGCTGACGCACAGCAAAAAGGGCCGCGACGCTGGGTGGCGTCGCGGCCCTTTTTTATACGTGGGGTTTATGCCGAATGGTAAGTCGGCAGGGCAAAGCGGTTCTGGCTTTGCAGCATCGAAATCTGCGGTAGCTCACTGGCTTGTTCGGCCAGGTCACGGCGAATAGCGCTGATCACCCAGGTCAGTTGATCGGCGGTGTGCAGTTGCTGATAGGAAATCGAACGCTTGACCTGTTTACCTTCGCTGTTGCGCAGGGTCAACAGGATACCGCCATCGGGACGCGGCTGAGTGGTGACTTCGTATTGGGAGAATACAGAGGCGAATTTGTCTTGGATCAGGCTCATGTCTATCAGCTCCGTTGGCTCAAGTGGGCAAGCATGGAGTGATAGGTGCAGTGATTGTGCCAGTATTGCGATGATTAAAAAGTCTTTATAAATCAATGATTTATAAAATTTCTAGATTTTCGGTTTCGTGCAATTTGCATGAATGGCCATCGTGCATCCTGCATTTTGCGTTATCGAGGCCGAACATTTCGTACTGCGCTTACGGTTAATGACTGCTGGCTCGCCGCAAAATTCCGTTTTTGTGTCTTGCCTGGCCGGGATACAAAACTTTTCAAATCCTGCGTGTACACCCACAGAATCGCTGGCGTATTTTCCTGCAAGACGTTTGGGCTCCTGCCTACAGGAGCAGCGTTGTTGTGGGTCAGACCAAGAATAAGAAAAAGGACGTCCGCCATGAGCCATCAGCAAGACGACATGATCACCTGGGGCATGATGCTGCGTAAGGTGCCTGCCATCGTTCGAGCCCTGCCACGGGTGGTGCGGGGCATGCGTGCGGCGAATGTCACTGACCCCCGACAGCCTTGCGGGCTCGGTTGGCATTTCGAACAGGCGGTGCTGCGCAATCCACACGGCGCCGCACTGTTGTACGGCGACAGTGTGCTCAGTTACAGCGAAACCAACCGGCGAGCCAACCGTATTGCGCACCATCTGCGCGCCCAGGGCGTCGCCAAGGGTGATGTGGTTGCCGTGTTTATCGAAAACCGTCCCGAATTGCTCCTGACCGTGCTGGCCGTGGCCAAGCTGGGCGGGGTTTGCGCCATGCTCAATACGTCCCAAACCCAGGCGACGCTGGTGCACAGCCTGAACCTGGTAAGCCCGGTGGCGATCGTCGTGGGCGCAGAGTTGGTGGCCGCTCACACGGCGGTGCGTGATCAGGTAGCGATCGAAGCGGCCAGGACCTGGTTTGTCGCGGATCAAGCCACGAGCGCGGTACCGGATGGCTATGTTGACCTGATGGCCGCCAGCGTCGGCTGTTCGGTGGACAACCCCGACAGCACCGGGCACATCTTCTGCAACGATCCCTGCTTCTATATCTACACCTCCGGGACCACCGGTTTACCCAAGGCCGGGATCATGAAACACGGGCGCTGGACCAAAACCGCCGTCAGCTTCGGCAGCATTGCCCTGGACATGGGCACGGACGACGTCCTGTATTGCACCTTGCCGCTGTATCACGGCACCGGCTTGTGTGTGTGCTGGGGTTCGGCGATCGTCGGGGCGTCGGGGTTCGCCATTCGCCGCAAATTCAGCGCCAGCCAGTTCTGGGACGATGCGCGCAAATTCAACGCGACCACCCTGGGCTATGTCGGTGAGCTGTGCCGTTACCTGCTCGACCAGCCGCCCAGCGCGCAAGATCGCGACAATCGGGTGACCAAGATGGTTGGCAACGGTTTGCGTCCGGGGGTGTGGGCGCAGTTCAAGCAACGCTACGGGGTTGAGCACGTCTGTGAACTCTATGCCGCCAGTGATGGCAACATCGGCTTCACCAATGTCTTGAATTTCGACAATACCATCGGTTTTTGCCTGCAGCACTGGGCGCTGGTGGACTACGCCCACGACTCGGGCGAGCCGCTGCGTGGCCACGACGGCTTGA
Source organism: Pseudomonas sp. Q1 (assembly GCF_009935975.1). Lineage (NCBI taxonomy): Bacteria > Pseudomonadati > Pseudomonadota > Gammaproteobacteria > Pseudomonadales > Pseudomonadaceae > Pseudomonas > Pseudomonas sp. Q1. The sequence goes on from NZ_QODI01000009.1 coordinate 304,683, forward strand.
TGCGCAAGGTGCAAACGGGCGGGCAGGGGTTGCTGCTGGCCAGGATCGATGAAAAGTCGCCCTTCGACGGCTACACCGACCCGGAGAAGAACCGCAAGGTGGTGCTCACCGACGTGTTCGAGAAGGGTGACCGCTATTTCAACACGGGTGACTTGTTGCGCAGTATCGGCTTCGGCCATGCGCAATTCGTCGACCGCCTCGGCGATACCTATCGCTGGAAGGGCGAAAATGTGTCGACCACCGAAGTGGAGAACGTGCTGCTGCAGCACCCGCAGATCGCCGAAGTGGTGGCCTACGGCGTCGAGATCGAAAACACCAATGGCCGTGCGGGCATGGTCGCGATCACGCCCAGCGAGTCCTTGGCGTCATTGGATATGCGTGAGTTGCTGCAATTCGCCCACGGCCAGTTGCCACACTATGCAGTACCGTTGTTCCTGCGGATCAAGGTGCAGATGGAAACCACCGGCACTTTCAAATACCAGAAGGTCAAGCTCAAGGAAGAGGCCTTCGACCCTGGCAAGTCGGGCAATGATCCTGTCTACGCGTGGCTGCCGGGTTCGGACTGCTACGTGCCGATGACCGGGCAATTGCTGGCGCAGATTCAGGGTGGCCAGTTCCGCTATTGATTCTGCCTATGAGGGCTTTTGACAAAAAAGCCATGACCGTGAGGAACTCAGCCGCCACACTGGCACCCTATACAGCACCCCTTATGGAGCCCTCGCATGTCAGACCACGCCAAACAAATGACCGAAGACGAAGCCGCCGAATTTGCCGAACAGGTCTTCGATGTGGCCCGCAAAGGCGATGCCGCCATGCTCGCGGCGTTGCTGGCGAAAGGCTTGCCGGCCAACTTTCGCAACCATAACGGCGACACGTTGCTGATGCTCGCGGCCTACCATGGTCATGCCGAGGCGGTTAAGGTGCTGCTGGAATTCAAGGCTGACCCGCAGATCGCCAATGACAAGAACCAACTGCCGATCGCCGGCGCAGCGTTCAAGGGCAACCTGCCGGTGGTCAAGGCGCTGATCGAAGGCGGCACGCCAGTGGACGCCGCGTCCTCGGACGGCCGCACGGCGTTGATGATGGCGGCGATGTTCAATCGCGTTGAAATGGTCGATTACCTGCTCGGCCAGGGCGCTGACCCCAAGGCTGTCGATGCCCAGGGCGCGACCGCGCTGGCGGCGGCGCAGACCATGGGGGCGGTGGATACGGCGGCGCAGTTGCAGAAACTGGTGTAGGCTACGCGCCCTCGAAAACCCGCCCGCCACAGGATCCGCCCATGAAAACCGCCCTCGTCGAACTCATCAGCAAAATCAGCGCCGGCGTCATGGGCGAGGACGAAGTGGCGCGCATCGCCAACGAGGCGGCCCAGGCCTACGCCGACCCTGTGGCTTTTCTGGCCGCCAACCCGGATATCAACTACGACGATACGTTTCCTATCCCGTTGGGTGAGTGGGTGGTGGTCGGCAGCTTGCCGGAGACTGCACTGTTCCAGGCCGACACCTACGGCGACCTGTTTGCGCAGATCGTTGCCTCGTTCGGTCCGGGCGTGGCGTTCAACCTCAAACCCAAGCAACTGGCCAAGACCGACGATCTCACCGCGCTGAACCGCATTCAGATCCAGATGAGTGCCCTCAGCCAGGAAGAGGGCGGTTACGTGCTGATGAATTTCAGCCAATTGCTCGATGACGAAATCCAGGCGGTGCTGGTGTACGGCAACGACCTGCCACGGGTGCTGGAACTGTGCGCGCAAGTGGGGATCAAGGCCGAGCCGTCCCTGGAAGCCCTGCGCGTTGCCGTACACGTCTGAAATAAAACGGAACCCCTGCCAGGGCTGACTATCCTACAAGTGCATGCCCTCACTTAGGAGCGACACCATGGGTTCCACTTTTAATGGCCTGATCGGCCTGATCATTCTGGCGCTGGATATCTGGGCGATCATCAACGTGTTCAAAAGCGGCGCGAGCACGGGCGCCAAAGTGTTGTGGATCTTGTTGATCCTTCTGCTGCCGGTATTGGGCCTGATCATCTGGGCAATTGCCGGGCCGCGCGGCAACGTGCGGATCTGACAAGTCACTCCATTGGAGTGGCCACAGTCCATATATGGCTACAGTGAATAATGTGGGAGGGGGCTTGCTCCCGATGGCGGTGTTTCAGTTAACACATTCGTTGACTGTTACACCGCCATCGGGAGCAAG
>NZ_QODI01000090.1:0-506 GCF_009935975.1 Pseudomonas sp. Q1
GAGCGTGCAATGACAAAGGATAACAACTTGCTGGGCAAGTTTGAGCTTACTGGAATCCCCCCTGCACCTCGTGGTGTTCCCCAGATTGAGGTCACCTTTGACATTGATGCCAATGGCATCATGAATGTTTCTGCTGTTGATAAGAGCACTGGCAAGGAGAACAAAATCACAATCACCAACGATAAGGGTCGTCTCAGCAAGGAAGACATTGAGCGCATGGTGCAGGAGGCAGAGAAGTACAAGTCTGAGGATGATGTGCAGCGTGAAAAGGTGTCTGCCAAGAATGGTCTGGAATCCTATGCCTTCAACATGAAGTCCACTGTTGAGGATGAGAAACTAAAGGGCAAGATCAGTGATGAGGACAAGCAGAAGATCCTTGACAAGTGCAATGAAGTCATCAGTTGGCTTGACAAGAACCAGACTGCTGAGAAGGAAGAATTTGAGCACCAGCAGAAAGAGCTGGAGAAGGTATGCAACCCCATCATCACAAAGCTGTACCAGAGTGC
>NZ_QODI01000091.1:0-506 GCF_009935975.1 Pseudomonas sp. Q1
TGCTGGTTTGTGCTTTCTGTCAGGCTGTTCCACACTGGAGTAAATCGCTTCAGGATGTTCAATCTCTGATGACCCAGAAGTTTCCGCTTCAGAAGCCAGTTCAACAACCAAGTAACCAGCAGGTTCCTCAGCATTTTCCACTTCAGAAGCCGGTTCAACAACCAACTTACCAGCAGTTTCCACTTCAGAAGCCAGTTCAACAACAACCTAAACCACAGTTTTCGCTTCAGAAGCCGGTTCAACAACCAACTTACCAGCAGTTTCCACTTCAGAAGCCAGTTAAACAACCTAAACTGCAGTTTCCACTTCAGAAGCCAGTAGTGCAGGCAGATCCCCTTGATAAATGTGCTGTAGCTGATTCAGAGCAGATCCAATGTGGTCTACCTGGGATCAGTAGAGCTGAGTGTGAAGCTATTAACTGCTGCTTTAATGCACAGCAGTGTTTCTATGGGAGGGCGGTAACTGTCCAGTGTATTAGAGATGGTCAGTTTGTGGTAGTGGTGTCT